>NZ_CP026112.1:2702060-3002289 GCF_002902925.1 Paraburkholderia terrae
ATCACGAGTGTTTCACCCGCGAGGTTGTTCATCGCATCGACGGCATCCCACGCGGCCTTGTAGCTCATGCCGATGGCTTTGGCCGCGCCCGTGATCGAGCCCGTTTCGCCGATCGCCGCCAGCAGCGCAATGCGCTGCGTGCCGCCGAGCGACTGCTCGCCGGAGCGGAACCAGACGGAACCGCCAAATTGCAAAGCGTCGTGGGAAGCGTCGTTGTTATCGGATGTCATGGCTCGCGTGCGCGTCGGCTGAAGAACGGATAAAGGTGCAAACCATTATAGCGACGCACCTTCCGCCGACCGCACGCCAGCCGTGGCGCGAACCCTCAGAGCGCGTACTGCGCGATCCCGTTTCCGAACGACCAGTTCTCCTTCAGCACTTCGACGAGATTGATGAACACGTCCTCGCGCCGCACGCCGGGATGCTCGGCGAGGTTGTCGGCGATGCGCTTGTAGAGCGCTTTTTTCTGCTCCTGCGTCCGGCTGTTGGTCACGGTGAGCTGGATCAGCACGAAATCGTCGCTGCGCGCGATGCCGAGATAGTTGCGGTCATAGACGAAGTTGCTCTCGTCGTGCTCGGTGATGACCATGAAGATGTCGTCCTCGGGGACGTTGAACTCGGCGATCAGCGCGCGCTGGATGCCTTGCGTGAGCGCCTGGCGATAAGCAGCGGGCTTGCCGGCGCGAACTGCGATGCGAGTGAAAGGCATGTCGAACTCCTATGAATGAACAGAAAGTGCATTCAGATTAGTTCGCGTCTATCATATTGAACATATATGACTGGATATTTCATCTATTTTCATCTGAAATGAAAGTACTCGATCTCGATGCTGTACGCGCTTTCGTGCTGGTCGCGGACTTGCGTAGCTTCACCCGCGCCGCCGATGCCCTCGACACCACGCAATCCGCCGTCAGCCTCAAGCTGAAACGGCTCGAAGCGCATCTGGGCAAGCCTTTGCTGGAACGCACGCCGCGCGTCGTGCGGCTGTCGGAGCACGGCCAGGCGTTTCTCGACGGCGCGCGCGACCTGCTGAGCGCGCACGACCGCGCGCTCGGCGCGTTATCCGCCGACAGACGGCGACTCGCGCTGGGCTTGAGCGAGCATGTGGCGGGCACCGACCTCGCGGCGCTGCTCGCGCGCGTGAATGCCCATGATCCGGGGCTAGTGCTGGAACTGCACATGGGCTTGTCGTCGACGCTGTTGCAGCAGTTCGACGAACGGCGGCTCGATGTCGTGGTCGTGCGCTCCGAGCCCGACGACTTACCGCGCGAAGACGGCCAGTTGCTCTTCACCGAGCCGCTGTCGTGGCTCGCGACGCCCGAATGGCAGCCGCGTGCGGGCGAGCCGCTGCCGCTGGCGCTGCTCGCCCCGCCCTGCAACGTGCGTTCGATCTCGCTGCGCACGCTCGACGGCGCGGGCATCGCATGGCGCGAGGCGTTTGTCGGCGGCGGCGTGCAGGCCGTCGGCGCAGCGGCTGCGGCTGGGCTCGCCGTGTCGCCACTGGCAAGGCGGGTCGCGCCGCGCGGACTGGTCGATTCAGGCGCGCGGCTTGGATTGCCGGCGTTGCCTGAATCACGCGTGACGTTGCATTCGCGCGTGCGCGACGCGCGTTCGGTTGAGTCGTTGCGGCTCGTGACGAACGGATTAATCGCGCAGTGAAACTGCTAGCGGGAGCTAGTGAAGGATCGGCGGAAGTTCGCGCGGAGGTTGTGCGCTGCTGGTTTGCGGCGCAGTGCTCTGCGCAACCTGGCGAGGCTTGGCCGCTGCCACGACTGCTTTTGCGTGCGCAGGCTTTTGCGATGAATCGCGCGGCGCGGGCGCGTGGGCCGTTTTGACGGCGGCGCTAGTCTTGTTCGTTTTCCCGGACGAGACGGAAGCCTTTGCAGCCACCTTCGCATGCGGCGTGGACTTGCCCTGATGCACGGCCTTCGCTGCACCCGAACCAGCGGAACTGGCTACATGCTTCGAATGCCTGACGTGCTGGGCGGCCTCAGGCGGATTCCACACTTCCTTGTACTCGGCGCGCGCCGCCATCGACACGCACAGCAAACCAACCGATACCCACACCTTCGAACGCAGCGACACCGCAGTCTCCGTGCAAAAAACTGGAGGGCGGATTATACAGCCGCGCTTGCATTAATCCATATATAGACTAAGATGTTAAAAAAGTTCAACTCAGGACTCCGATCATGTCTTCCGCTGCCCATTACTCGACCGCCGAACGACCGTTGCGACGACCGCCCGCCGAACCCTCCATGGCGGACATGTCCGCTGCCGGTCTGCGCGCGTTCTTCAACATCGCGCGCGACTGGGAATTGAGCGCCGAAGAGCAGATCGTCCTGCTCGGCTCGCCGGGGCGCTCCACCTTCTTCAAATGGAAGAACGCACCGCAAACGGCGCGCCTCGGCCGCGACACGCTGGAGCGGCTGTCTCTTCTGCTCGGTATCTACAAGGCGCTGCAAATCCTGCTGCCGCAGCCTGCCGCCGCCGATACATGGATCAAGCGCCCCAACAGCGCGCCGCCGTTCGGCGGCCGCCGCGCGCTGGACCGCATGTTGGCGGGCAACATCAGCGACCTCGTGGCCGTGCGCCAGTATCTCGACGCAATGCGAGGCGGCTGGGCGTGACTGAACTGCAATGGCAAGACCAATGGCGTGTGGCTTCGCTCGCCTGGACACCTGCGTTCCGCGTGATCCCCACGCGCTTTCCTGCCGTCAACCTGTTCGACCGCGTCGCGTCGCCCGAAGACTTCGAAGCGCTCTACGCGCTCGAAGCCATGACCAATGACCGCGTGCGGACCGAAGTCGGCGATCTCGATCTCGTGCCGCGCGAGGAACGGCGATTCGGTCCCGGCTACGGGCCGATCATGGCCGCGCTCACGCATCTGAATCCGCAAGGCAGCCGTTTCTCGGACGGCTCGTACGGCGTGTTTTACTGCGCGCGCTCGCGCGAAACCGCGATCAGTGAAACGCGTTATCACTCGGGTCTCTTCCTCGCCGCCACGCAGGAGCCGCCGATGCGTCAGCAGATGCGCCTCTATACGGTGATGGCGCAGGGCGACGTGGTAGACCTGCGCGATGCCGAATCGGTCGACGCGTCGGTGCTGTCGCCGAACGACTACTCACCCGGCCAGGCGCTAGGCCGCGCGGCCCGCGAGGCGGGCGCGCCGGGGATCGTGTATCCATCGGTGCGGGATGCAGGTGGCGAATGCCTCGCCGCGTTCAAGACGACGCTGCTGCGCGACTGCCATCACGCGGCGTATCTGGAATACAACTGGAACGGCAGCGCCGTCGATATCGTCTTCGAACTGCACCAGGTGGGGTAGAGGCAGCAGCGCCGGAAGCGTTATAGAGCGCTCAAGGCAACGCCAGCGCCGAAGCACCGACCGAGCGCGCCCGTTCGACCGTCACCGACCAGCGCTTCGTCGTGCGTGCCTCGACGAGAGTCAGCTTGCCGCCGGGACCGAATGCGCCCGTATCGATGAACATCTGCGCGCCAATCTGCTGCACTTCGCGCACGGGCGTATGGCCGCAATACGTGAGCGACAGCCCGAGCTGGCGCATCGGATCGCCCGCGCCCATGGCGAGGCTGCGGCCCCACAGCAGTTGCTGGCGGACTTCTTCGGAGAGGGTGTCGGCGTCGAGTTCCGCGTCCGAGCCGAGAAATTCCGCATGCAGCACGTTGAAGCGCTCGCTGCCCGAGCCGATCACGCGCACGAGCGGCAGCGTGCGCAGACGCCGTGCATAGACGCGCAGTCTTTCAACAGACACCTGCACGCTCCACAGGCCGCCGATCCCATACCACCACTGCTTCTTCAGCTTGCCTTCAGCAACGGCGCAGAGCGCGTCCTCGTGATTGCCAAGCACGGCATAAAACCAAGGCTTGTCGAGCAGCGCCAACGCCTCTTCTGACTGCGAGCCGCGATCGACGAGATCGCCGACCGAGAACAGCCGGTCGCGTGACGGATCGAAATCGACCTCGCGCAACAGGAAGCGCAGCGCGTCGACGCAGCCGTGCAGATCGCCGACGACGAAATCGCGTCCGGTCCGGTTGACGGGATGATGTTGGACGACGGTGACAAGTGTGGAATCCATAACACCATGATAGTGCGGGCGCGCAAGCCGTGTATGCGCGGCATCTCGCGTTCGCACGCCTTTCGTGAGCAGGATTCGTGCGAATCGCATCCGCGCTTGCCAGCTTCGCGCATTCGCAGCGCGCCAAAACACCGGCTCCCGTCGCCACGCTCACGGGACGATCACTGTGCCGTCACTGCGGTACGCCGCGCAGCCTGCCGACCTGCTCCGCGCTCAGCGTCGATCGAGGATTGCCAAACTGCTTCGTCACATAGTTCGTGACGGCGGCGATCTGCGCGTCGGTCAGTTCGCGGTCGAACGCGGGCATCAGCGCGTCGGCGTCTTTCGTCGTACGGTGGATGCCGTGCAGAATCACCATCGCCAGATTGTTCGCATCGCTCGCGCCCGCGACGCTGTTATGGATCAGTGACGGATACGCTCCCGGCGCGCTAGCGCCTACGCCCTCGCCCGTCCAGTGGTGACAACTCGCGCAGTTCGCGAGGAATAACTGCGCGCCGTGTACACCCTCGATCCGCGCGCCGCGCAACGCGACGACGTCGCTCGCGGGCGAGCCCCATTCGGCACGCGCACGTGCCTCGCCCCGGTCAATGGGCTTGAGCGCGCGCAGATAGATGGCGATCGAACGCAGGTCTTCGCGATTCAGATACTGCGTGCTGTCGGAGACCACGTCGGCCATCGGTCCCGCCGCGCTCGCGCGGCCCTGCGCAATGCCTGTCGACAGATAGCTGGCGATCTCCTGATCCGACCAGCCGCCGATCCCGCTCGTCTTGTGCGGCGTGATGTTGTACGCGTGCCAGCCAGCCTGGATCGCGCCCGACAGACGTTCGCCCGTTTTCAGGCCCTGCGTGAAGTTGCGCGGCGTATGGCATTCCTCGCAATGCGCGAGCCCTTCGACCAGATACGCGCCGCGATTCCATTCGGCGCTCTGCTTCGGGTCGGGCACGAAGCGCCCTTCGTCGAAGTTGAGCAGGTTCCAGAAGATCATCAGCCAGCGCTGGTTGAACGGAAAGCGCAGATCGTTCGACGGCGGCGTGTAGCGCACGGGCACCACCGTGTTCAGATACGCGCGGATGGCCTGCACGTCCTGATCGGTGACGCGCGTGTATTCGACATACGGAAACGCTGGGTAGAGCCGCTGGCCGTCCTTGCCGATGCCTTCGTGCATCGCGCGCATGAAGTCAGCGTCCGTCCAGCGGCCGATGCCCGTGTCCGGATCGGGTGTGATGTTTGGCGTATAGATCGTGCCGAACGGCGTGCTGATCGCGCGGCCGCCCGCGAACGGACGCCCTTTGTCCGACGTATGGCAGGCGATGCAATCGCCCGCGCGCGCCAGATACTCGCCGCGCTTGACGAGATCGGGGCCCAGACCGGACGCGCCGCCTGCAGGCGCGCTGGCCTGCGCGACGGCTTCGCCGAGCGGCGATTCGTCGGTGTGGCGCAGCTCGGTGTCGTAGGCTTCGAGCCACGCGAGATACAGCGCGAACAGCGAGAACGCCGCCGCGAGCGCCGCCATCCTCCATACGCGGCGGCGCGCCTTGAGCGCCGCGCGCCGGCTCGCGGAGAAAACCGTCGCATCGAGGTTGCCGCCGTGTCCGTCTGATCGTTTCATAGGCAACATGACCCTCAGATTTCGCGCTTGAGCTTGTCGGCAAGCTTCAGCGACAGCGCCGCGATCGTCAGCGTACAGTTCACCGACGCCGCGCCCGGCATCACGCCGCTGCTCGCAATGAACAGATTCGGGTGATCGTGCGTGCGGCAGTCGGCGTCGACGACGGAACTGGCCGCGTCGGTGCCCATGATGGTCGTGCCCATGATGTGATTGTTCGGCGCGAAGGTATCGTCGAACGAAACCTCGGTGCCGCCGAACAGCCCGGCGATCTGCGCATAGAGTTCATGCGTGTGCGCGGCGCTTTTCTTCACGTAATCGTTGATCGAGTAGTAGATCTCGGGCTGCGCAATACCGAGCGCGTCCTTGTGATCGGCGGAAGGGACGATGCGGTTCTGCGGCTCGGGCAGATGCTCGTGAAAGCTGTTGATGGTCACCATGCGCGCGGCGCGGTCGCGAATCTGCCGGTCCAGTTCTGCGCCCGTCATCCCGCCTTTGAGGAGCGCCGATGTAATCGCCATGGTCGGCACGCCGTTCGACACGTGCAGCTTCTTCGCCGCGTACTCCGAGCGGAACGCGCCGTCGCGGAAGTTCACCACCGACGTCATCTCCATCGGCCCGCGCCCCGGCCACAACGATTCATTCGCGAGAAACGTGACGCCCGTGCCGGGATGGTCCATCAGGTTACGTCCGACCTGATCGGAGCTATTGCCGATGCCGTGCGGGAATGCGTCGGACGTCGACATCAGCATCAGCTTGGGCGTCTCGATACCGTTTGCTGCGAGCACGAACAGCTTGCCTGTCACGCGCGTGCTGTTGCCGTTCGGGTCCTTGTAGTGGACGGCCGTGATGAGCCCTTTGTTGTCCGCCTCGACACGGTAGACGACGGCCTGCGCAATCAGCTTCGCGCCCGCGCGCTCGGCCTTGTCGGCATGCACGATGCCGTTGTACATCGCGCCGATCGGACAGATCGGCATGCAGTTGTTGTTGCCGCAGCAGGTGGGGCGCGCGTCGTACGGACGGCTGTTGCGAGCGACGGGCTCGGGCACGACCTTGAAGCCGTTCGCGTTGAGTACGACGGAGAAACGCTGGTCCATGTACGACAGCGGCAGCGCGGTCATCGGATATGGCTTCGAGCGCGGCGAGCCGAGATCGACGGATGTATCGGGGCCGGACACGCCCAGTTGCACTTCGGCCGCGTAGTACCACGGTTCGAGCGTCTCATACGGATAAGGCCAGTCGCGGCCCACGCCGTACAGCTTCTTCAGTTGAAAGTCCGACGGCAGCAGACGCCATGTCGCAGCCGCCCAATGCCAGGTGGTGCCGCCGACGAGCCGCACATACTGCGAGTCATACGGATAGTCGCCCTTCTGGATCAGATAGTGGTTGGCGGGCGAGTACTGCGGATGCGGCGCGTAAGGCGTCGACGGATACGGCGTCGCGAAGTCCGATTTCGCAGGCGAATTGCGAAAGTTCTCGACGATCTGCCCGCGCTGCAGACGCGGCCCGGCTTCGAGCAGGATCACCGACGCACCCGCGAGCGCCATCTGATGCGCGACGAGACTGCCCGCGACGCCCGAGCCGACTACGACGACGTCGGCGGAATTTGCGTTTGCCATGCTTGCCTCTTCGGTGCCCTCTTATTTGTCTGCTGGCTTTTGTCTGCTTGTTTGTTCTTTCGCAAGCTCCACGCGGGAACGCAGTGAGAGCGCACGCGCGATGCCACGCGCAGCGGCTTACGCATTCGCCGGCTTGTGTGTCCAGTAAAAGGGCACGTCGCGACAGTACGACGGGATCGTCAGGATGTCTTTGACGGGTTCGAACATCAGCGCGCGTTCGAACGCGATGACCTGCACGTTCGGCATCTCGCCGACGAGGCCGAGATACCACGCGCGCGTGATCGCGCTGACGGTCTTCGCGAGCTGCGGCTGGTCGACCTGCAAGGCCTGCGTGACGACGTCCGAAGGCACGCCGCCATGCGTCTGCAGCCAGGCGTTGAGCGCGGCGACGTTCTGCGTGAACTGGCCGTCCGCTCTGGACAACGCGTCATACGCGCGTTTGCCGTGCAGCGGGTCGAAGCTGGTGTGTCCTGTGAGCTTGCTGGAGAGCGCAATGAATGCGTCGAAACCGCCGCCTGCGGGCGGCGGCGTGTCGGCGAAGGCGGGCGAAATGCCTACGATGCCGGGCGCTGCGCCCGATGTGCCATAGCGCGCCGCCGACGCAAACGCGAGCCCGGCAGCCGAAGCGAACGCACCGAGCAGCCACGCACGGCGGCGCGGCGAGCGCGCAGCGTGTCGATCAACATCTGTCATGGGGGCTCCAGATGATGTGTGTATTCGCCTGGCGCGCGCCGCGTCCGGCTGTTGGCCGAACCATGCTCGCACGCCGGGCGTCCGCCCCAAAACTGGTCTTGCGCCGCTGTCTCGCGGTCTCTGATGTCCGGGCGCGGCAGGAAATCCCTGCCGCCCTTGCATGCTCGCCGTTCGCTGCGCGCGAGAACGAAGCCACGGGTGAAAGCCGCATGCAAGGCCACTGAGCAAAACTGCGAGAAAACTATAACGTCCCGGCACCCGTTTCGACAAATCATCCAGCATGCCCCCGGTAGAATCGCCGCAACCTTCACCACGACTTTCGAACATGCATCGAGACATACCCATGTCACATCACGCTGCCAGGAGCGCGCGCCCATGACTGTCTATCCGCAGGTATTGCGCAACCGGCCGCGCATGGTCACGGGCTTCGTGCTCGGCGTGGTGGTCGGCGCGCTGCTCGCCAGCGCGCACATGCGCCCGATGATCCGCGTGCTCGTCTCGTGGGATGTCGCCGTGTGGACCTATCTCGCGCTGATGTGGCTGGAGATGGCACGCGCCGATCACGATCGCGTGCGCGACATTGCGCGGCGCGAAGACGAGAACGCGGGCGTCGTGCTCGCCATCGTTTGCCTCGCGACGGTCGCGAGCGTTGCCGCCATCGTGCTGGAGCTGGCGTCGTCGAAGGGCAGCACGGGTGTGTCGCACTACATCGTGACGGGCGTCACGCTGATCGGCGCGTGGTTCCTGATCCCGACCATCTTCACGCTGCACTACGCGCGCCTGTACTTCGCAACCGACATGCAGGAAACCGCGCTGAAGTTTCCCGACCACAAGCTCGATCCGAACTATTGGGACTTCCTGTATTTCTCGTTCACGATCGCCGTCGCCTCGCAGACATCGGACGTCGTGCTGCGCTCACGCGAGATACGCCGCGCGGCGCTCGCGCAGTCGGTGCTGTCGTTCTATTTCAACCTGGCCGTGCTCGGGCTGTGCATCAACATGGCGGCGGGTTTGCTCGGGTCATAGCGAGCCGCGCCGGCAAAACCAGGCGCGCTCGAAGTCCTTTCTCAGCCGCGCGCCCCCGGCTATGGCAACATGGCATGTAACGGCCGCCGGACGACTCGCCCTAATTACACGTCTTCCCTTGGTTTCGCGGCGTCATTCGTATGAACGACGCCGCGCCCGCATCTTTTTCTTCGTGCCGTACCAGGCTGCACCAGCCGTCCTTGCACGCATCTCGCCGTTTCAGTCCTGACCTTGCTGTATCGCTTTCTGGCATACCGCTTGCTCCTTCACCGCCTGTTGATTGAATCCGGACAGACGACATGCAGCGCCGTCGCAGACTCTTTGAACTGACGCGCCGCCTGTCGATCAATGAATGCACTACATTGAGCAGTACGCGCCGTCGCAGGACGCATCGCGCGGCATCCGGCTCTGAAGCCTAATAGGCGGTCGTGATCGCACGAATGTGCATCCACGCCGCACAGCAGGACGAAATCTGGAAACGACCGATGGAAGCTCCTCACGCCTATGCGCCGCGGATTTACTTCGTTCATTCTCCCCTTGTCGGACGGCTGGATGCGTGGCCCGCGCAGTTCGAGCATGCCGCTGCGCTCGGTTTCGATCATGTACTGATCGGCGGGCTGTTCCAGCCGGGACAGGCCGGCCACGCGCAGATCGTCAGCGACCATGCGCGGCTGCATCCCGCGCTCGCTAGCACCGAGAGCGCGCACGACGTGCTGCAGCGTCTGGCCGAGACGGCGAGCCAGCATGGCCTGACGCTGCTCGTCGATCTCGTGATCGACCGCGCTGCGGCCGACGGCAATCTGTTCCGCGAGCATCGCGACTGGTTTCATCCGTTCGAGCCGGAAGAGGCGCGGCTCGATCCGCGCCACGCGCGTCACGAAGACAACGTCGCGTATGCGAACTTCAACGACGAGCACGCGGCCGCGCCGCTGCTCGACTGGTGGGCGCAGACGCTCGATGCGCTCGCGGATGCGGACATCGGCGGGTTCCGTTTCGATTCGCCGCACCGGGTGCCCGCCTTCGCATGGCGGCGGCTGCTCGGTGCCGTGCGCGCGTCGCGCCATCCGTCCTCACGCTTTCTCGCCGCGACGCCCGGCCTCGTGCGCTCGGACGTCGCCGCGCTCGAAGGCGTGGGCTTCGACGCGGTGTTCTCGTCGTCGCGCTGGTGGGACTTCCGCGCGCCGTGGATGCTCGACGAGCATGCGCTGCTGACGCGTATCGCTTCGCCCGTCGCATTTCCCGAAGCGCCGTACGGCACGCGGCTCGCGGCGGACCTCGAACATGTGCATGATTCCGCGATCGTCGAACGCGCGTATCGCCGCGCGTTGCTGACGGCCGTTTCGACGGGCACCGGCTGGATGATGCCGATGGGCTTCGAATACGGCATCGCCGAACCGATCTCGCATACGCTCGGCGACGCCGCCCACTACGCGAGCCTGCGCGGCGCGGCGCGCTTCGATCTCTCCGAGCGCGTGCGGCACGCGAATGCAATTGCACGCGACACCTGGTCGCTGCAAACCAATGGCGAGCTGCGCTCGCTGTCCGGCCCGGACACGCACGCCGCGATCCTGTTGCGCGGCGATCAGCGCGATTTGCGCGACGCGGGCGAAGCCGTGATGGTCGCGATCAACCCGGAGCTGGGCACGCCCGTACGCGTCGATCCCGCGCGTTTTCTCGACGGCGTGCCGGGCGACTTCACGCGCTTCGTGCCACTCGGCACCGATTCGCGCGGCGCGCCGCAACCGCTCGCCGCCTTCACGCTGGCGCCGGGTGCGTGCCGCCTGTTCCGCGCGGTCGCCGAGAAGCCGATCGTGCTCGCGCCGCCCATCGACAAAAAGAGCACCAAGACCTCGGGACACAAGAGCGTGCTCGATGCGATCGCGGGCTCGCGTGTCGCGATCGAGAGCGTGTCGCCCGCCGTCGATCACGGACGCTTCCCCGCCAAGCGCATCGTCGGCGAACGCGTACACATTACGGCAGCCGTGTTCGCCGAAGGTCACGACAAGATCGCCGCCGCCGTGATCTGGCGCGCCGCCGACGAAACCGCCTGGCACGAAGCGCCGATGACGCCCGCTCAGCCCGCCGGCAACGACATCTGGGAAGCGCGCATTCCGCTCGAACGCATCGGGCGTCACGAGTACACGGTGATTGCGTGGCGCGACGATTTCGCGTCGCTCGTCGATCACATCCAGAAGAAGCTGAAGGCGGATCAGTCAGTCGAACTCGAAGTCGAAGAGGCGAAGCATCTGTTCGCGCTCGCGCTGGCCGAAACGGAAACTACCGACGGCTCGCAACCGCAGCAACTCGAAGCGATCGTCAAGGAATTCATGAAAGCGGACACGGGTGAACGCCTCGCGATCGTGCTGGCGCCCACGACGGCTGAAGCGTTCGCCGCCGCGCGCCACCGGCCTGGGCTGTCGCGCGACCACGTCGTGTATCGCATCGACGCCGAACGCGCGGGCGCGCGCTTTGGCAGCTGGTACGAGATCTTCCCGCGCTCGATGAGCGACGACGAACATCGGCACGGCAACTTCGACGACGTTACGGCCAAACTGCCGCGCATCCGCGACATGGGCTTCGACGTGCTGTACTTCCCGCCCATTCACCCCATCGGCATCGCCAACCGCAAGGGACGCAACAACACGCTGACGCCGGGCCCGGACGACGTGGGCAGCCCGTATGCGATCGGCGGTGAAGCGGGCGGTCACGATGCCGTGCATCCGCAGCTCGGCACGCTCGACGACTTCAAGCGCATGCTCGCCGCCGCGCACGATCACGGCCTGGAAATCGCGCTCGACTTCGCGATTCAATGCTCGCCCGATCACCCGTGGCTAAAACAGCACCCCACATGGTTCGCGTGGCGTCCCGACGGCACGCTGCGTTATGCCGAGAACCCGCCGAAGAAGTATCAGGACATCGTGAATCCGGACTTCTACGCGCACGACGCGAAGCCCGATTTATGGCTTTCGCTGCGCGACGTGATCCTGTTCTGGATCGATGCGGGCGTGCGCATCTTCCGCGTCGACAATCCGCACACGAAACCTTTCCCGTTCTGGGAATGGATGATCAACGACGTGCGCGTGCGGCATCCCGACGTGATCTTCCTCGCGGAAGCGTTCACGCGTCCGCGCGTGATGGCGCGGCTCGCGAAGCTGGGCTTCTCGCAGTCGTACACGTACTTCACATGGCGCGAATCGAAGCGCGATTTCACCGAGTATCTGACGCAACTGACGCAAACCGATCTGCGCGAATTCTTCCGGCCGAACTTCTTCGTCAACACGCCGGACATCAACCCGCGTCATCTGCAGTCGCAAGGGCGTCCCGGCTTCCTGATTCGCGCCGCGCTCGCGACGATGCTGTCGGGACTGTGGGGCGTGTATAGCGGCTTCGAGCTGTGCGAAGCCGCCGCGCTGCCCAACAGCGAAGAGTATCTGGATTCGGAGAAGTATCAGATCCGCGCATGGGACTGGAACCGACCCGGCAACATCGTGCGCGAGATCACGGAACTGAACCGCATTCGCCGCACGAACCCGGCGCTGCACTCGCATCTGAATCTCACGTTCCTGCCCGCGCACAACGAGAGCATCCTGTTCTTCGAAAAGGCCACGCCGGCGCGCGACAACGTGATCATCGTCGCGATCAATCTCGATCCGTATAACGAGCAGGGCGCGGATATCGAGTTGTCGTGGAGCACGTTCAACGGCTGGGGCCTGCACGATCAAGGCGCCATCGACGTGATCGATCAGATGACGGGCGAACGGTTTCAATGGCATGGCAGATGGCAACACGTGCGGCTCGACCCCGGCACGCGGCCGTTCGCGATCTGGCGCATCGCGCCCGCGACCGGCCTGCCGCGCGACGCTGTTCCCGATGAAAGCGACACGCATCGGGCCGCCCCCGACACGACATTCAATGAAGGTGCGATATGAAACGTGACGATTCCGCCGAAAGCACGTCGCAGCATTTCACCGACACGACAGCCGAGGCCGCTCCAGAGAAGCCGCGCCCGTCGCGCCGCGCCAAGGTGTCGACGCTCGCAGACGATCCGCTCTGGTACAAGGACGCGATCATCTATCAGGTACACATCAAGTCGTTCTTCGATGCGAACAACGACGGCGTCGGCGATTTCCCCGGCCTGATCGCGAAGCTCGACTACATCGCGGAGCTCGGCGTCAGCGCGATCTGGCTATTGCCGTTCTATCCGTCGCCGCGCCGCGACGACGGATATGACATCGCCGATTACAAGAGCGTACACCCGGACTACGGCACGATCGGCGACGTCAAGCGCTTCATTCAGGAAGCGCACGCGCGCGGCTTGCACGTGATCACCGAGCTTGTCATCAACCACACGTCGGACCAGCACCCGTGGTTCCAGCGCGCGCGCCGCGCGAAGCCCGGCTCGAACCATCGCAACTACTACGTGTGGTCCGACACGGACAAGAAGTACGAGAAGACACGCATCATCTTCATCGACACCGAACCGTCGAACTGGACGCATGACCCCGTCGCGGGCCAGTACTACTGGCATCGCTTCTATGCGCACCAGCCCGACCTGAACTTCGACAACCCCGCTGTGCTGCGCGAAGTGCTGCAGGTGATGCGCTTCTGGCTGGATCTCGGCATCGACGGGTTGCGGCTGGATGCCGTGCCGTATCTCGTCGAGCGCGAAGGCACGAACAACGAGAACCTGCCCGAAACGCACGCGGTCCTGAAGAAGATTCGCGCGACCATCGACGCCGAATATCCGAACCGGATGCTGCTCGCCGAAGCGAACCAGTGGCCGGAAGACGTGCAGGAATACTTCGGCAACGAAGACGAATGCCACATGGCGTTCCACTTCCCGTTGATGCCGCGCATTTACATGTCGATTGCGAGCGAAGACCGCTTCCCGATCACCGACATCATGAAGCAGACGCCGGATCTTCCCGAGACGAACCAATGGGCGATCTTCCTGCGCAATCACGATGAACTCACGCTCGAAATGGTCACGGACTCCGAGCGCGACTACTTGTGGAACACCTATGCGAGCGACCGGCGCGCGCGTTTGAACCTCGGCATCCGCCGACGCCTCGCGCCGCTGATGGAACGCGACCGCCGCCGCATCGAGCTGATCAATTCGCTGCTGCTATCGATGCCGGGCACGCCCGTCATCTACTACGGCGACGAACTCGGCATGGGCGACAACATTCACCTCGGCGACCGCGACGGCGTGCGCACACCGATGCAATGGTCGTCGGACAGAAACGGCGGCTTCTCGCGCGCCGATCCCGAACAACTGGTGCTGCCGCCCGTGATGGGCTCGCTGTATGGCTTCGATGCCGTCAACGTCGAAGCGCAAAGCCGAGATCCGCACTCGCTGCTCAACTGGACGCGGCGCATGCTCGCGACGCGCCGCTCGAAGCACACGTTCGGGCGCGGCACGATCCGCTTCCTGAAGCCGAGCAATCGCAAGATTCTCGCGTATCTGCGCGAGTTGCCCGGCCAGCCGCCCATTCTGTGCGTCGCGAACCTGTCGCGCGCGCCGCAGGCGGTCGAACTCGATCTGTCCGAATTCAACGGTGCAGTGCCCATCGAAATGACGGCGGATTCGGTGTTCCCCGCGATCGGGCAACTGACGTATCTGCTGACGTTCCCGCCGTACGGCTTCCTGTGGTTCCTTCTTTGCGAAGGCGGCGGCCGTCCGACATGGAGCCAGGCGCCGTCCGAACCACTGCCCGACTTCGTGACCATCGTGATCCGCGAAGGTCAGGCGGGCCCGACGCCAGAAAACGTGCGGCTGCTCGAATCGGAAGTGTTGCCGTCGTGGCTGGGACGCCGCAGATGGTATGCGTCGAAGGATCAGAAGATGCATGCCGTGCGCCTCGCCGCGCTCACGACGATCCCCGAAGCGGGCTTCGCGTTCACGGAAATCGAAGCGGATGTCGGCAACCACACCGAGCGTTACGTACTGCCGCTCGCGATCACGTGGGGCGCCGACACGACCACGCCGCTCTTCATGCAACTGGCGCTGGCGCGCGTGCGCCGCGGGCGCAACGTCGGCCATCTGACGGATGCGTTCGCGTTGCCGCAGTTCGCGTACGGCACGCTGCGCAAGTTGCGCGAGCGCGCCGGCGTGCCGACCGTGCAAAAGAGCACGATCCATTTCATTCCAACCGATCGTTTCGACGAACTCGACCTGGGCGACCAGCCGGAAATCCGCTGGCTCGCCGCCGAGCAGAGCAACAGCTCGCTCGTGATCGCCGACAAGGTGGTGCTGAAGCTCGTGCGGCGTTTGCTGAAGGGCATGCATCCCGAAGCGGAAATGAGCCGCTATCTGACGCAGCTCGGCTACGCGAACACCGCGCCGCTGTATGGCGAAGTGGTGCGCGTCGATCCGGAGAACGTGCCGCATACGCTGTGTATCCTGCAAGGCTTCGTCGACAACCAGGGCGACGCGTGGAACTGGGCGCTCGACACGCTGCGCCGTTCGATCGACGAACTCGCGCTCGCCGTCGATGGCGCCAACAACGAGAACCAGGCGAACCAGGACCGCGTACACGAGGAAGAAGCGACGGAAGGCTACGCGTCGTACATGGGCATCATCGGCAAGCGGCTCGGCGAGCTGCACGTCGCTCTCGCGACGCCTTCTGACAACCCCGCGTTCGATCCCGAACCCGCCGACGCGCAGCAGGTGCAGGCGTGGATCGACGGCACGCAGAAGCTGCTTGCCACCGCGCTCGAACTGCTGGAGAAGAACGTCGATCATCTCGGCGACGACGCCGCGCTGCTCGGCCGCAGCATTCTCGATCGCAAGGACAAGCTGGTCGAAGCGGTATCGAAGCTCGTGAAGCCCGATGCGCATGCGGTGCGCACGCGCATTCACGGCGACTTCCATCTGGGCCAGGTGCTGGTGGCGCAAGGCGACGCGTTCCTGATCGACTTCGAAGGCGAGCCGGCGCGCGAACTCGAAGAGCGCCGCGCGAAGTCGAGCCCGCTGCGCGACGTCGCGGGTCTGTTGCGTTCGCTGTCGTATGCGAGCGCCGCCGCGCAATCGACGATGGAAGCCGCGCCGCAGATGACGGCCGACCGCAAGCGCGCGCTGTTCGAGCGCTTCCGGGCCGCCGCTGCCGAAGCGTTCCTCACCGAGTACCGCGCCGCGACGCAGGCTGCATCGCAGCCGCTCGTCGCGCCGGAGAACGAACAGGCGCTGCTCGATCTGTTCCTGATCGAGAAGGCCGCCTATGAAATCCGCTACGAGGCAGCCAACCGGCCGACATGGCTCGGCTTGCCGGTGCGCGGCCTCGCCGCGCTGACGAGCCGCCTGCTCGGCGACACGGGCGCCGCGCCGCATTCGCCGGCGGCTGCCTCGGCGCCTCCCGCAGCATCAGAGGGCGATTATGAGTGAGCACCACAACGTTCAACTAGAGGCGGCCGGTCTGCATCGCGTGGATCTGGATGCGCTCGTCGATGCGCGCCATCACGATCCGTTCTCGCAACTCGGCATGCACGAGACCAGCGCCGGCCCTGTCGTGCGCGTGATGCTGCCGAACGCGGCGCGCGTGTCGGTGATCGCGCGCGACGACGGCAGGCTGCTCGGCGAACTGGAGCAACTGCATCCGGGCGGCCTGTTCGCGGGTCCCGTCAGCGAAGCCGTGGCGTATCGCTTGCGGATCGACTGGCATGGGTCGGTTCAGGAAATCGAGGACACGTATTCGTTCGGCCCGGTGCTCGGCGACGAGCCGTTGCAGCGCGTCGCGTGGGGCGATCCGTACGCGGTGCTCGAATGCCTCGGCTCGCGGCCGCACACGGTGGATGGCGTGCCGGGCGTGCGCTTTGCCGTGTGGGCGCCGAATGCGCGGCGCGTGTCGGTGGTGGGCGACTTCAATTCATGGGACGGCCGCCGACATCCGATGCGGCTGCGCCATCAGGCCGGCGTGTGGGAACTGTTCGTGCCGCGCATCGGCGCTGGCACGCGCTACAAGTACGAGATGCTGACGCGCGACGGTCATCCGTTGCCGCTCAAGGCCGACCCTTGCGCGATGCAGACCGAGAGGCCACCCGCGACGGGGTCCGTGGTCGCGCACGTCGACGACGTCGAGCGTTTTCCGTGGACGGACGGCGACTGGATGCAGACACGCGCGTCGAAGCAGACCGCGCAATCGGCGATCTCGATCTACGAGGTGCATGCGGAATCGTGGCTGCGCGTCGCGGAGGAAGGGCATCGCGGGTTGAACTGGTCCGAGCTGGCGGACCGCCTGATTCCTTATGCGAAGGAAATGGGCTTCACGCATATCGAGTTCATGCCGATTGCCGAGCATCCGTTCGGTGGATCGTGGGGTTATCAGCCGTTGGCGCAGTTCGCGCCGTCGGCGCGCTTCGGCACGCCGGAGCAGTTCGCGGGCTTTATCAACCGCGCGCACGAGGCGGGGCTCGGCGTGATCCTCGACTGGGTGCCTGCGCACTTCCCGAACGATGCACACGGGCTGATCGAGTTCGACGGCACGCCTTTGTATGAGCATGCGGACCCGCGCGAAGGCTATCACCAGGACTGGAACACGATGATCTACAACCTCGGCCGCAACGAGGTGAGCGCGTTCCTGATCGCATCGGCGCTGGCGTGGCTGAAGCGCTATCACGTCGATGGCTTGCGGGTGGATGCCGTCGCGTCGATGCTGTACCGCGACTATTCGCGCGCGGCGGGCGAGTGGGTGCCGAACGTGCATGGCGGGCGCGAGAATCTCGAATCGATTGCGTTTTTGAAGCGGCTCAATCATGAAGTGCAGCATATGCCGGACGTGCATGGCGCGATCACGATCGCGGAGGAATCGACGGCGTGGCCCGGTGTGACGGCGCGCATCGAGGATGGCGGGCTCGGCTTCCAGTTCAAGTGGAACATGGGGTGGATGCACGATACGTTGCACTACGTTGAAGAGGACCCGATCAACCGTCGATGGCATCACCACAACATGACGTTCGCGATGGTGTATGCGTATTCCGAGAAGTTCGTGTTGCCGCTTTCGCACGACGAGGTCGTGCATGGCAAGGGATCGCTGCTGGGCAAGATGCCGGGCGACCGCTGGCAGAAGTTTGCGAATCTGCGTGCGTACTTTGCGTTTATGTGGGCCCATCCGGGCAAGAAGCTGATGTTCATGGGCGGCGAGTTTGGGCAGATGGCCGAGTTCGATCACGATGGGTCGCCGCATTGGCATCTTCTCGATGATGAGTTGCATCACGGCGTGCAGCGGCTTGTGCGGGATTTGAACCGGCTTTATCGCGAGGAGCCGGCGTTGCATCGGCTTGATACCGAGCCGGGTGGGTTTGAGTGGATCATTGGTGACGATAGTGCGAATTCGGTTTTTGCCTGGCGGCGCATGGATGGTGCTGGGCGTGAGCTGATTACGGTTTGCAACTTTACGCCGGTGCCCCGGCATGGGTATCGGATTGGGATGCCCCGGGCGGGGCGGTGGGTTGAGATCGTGAATTCCGATGCTGGGGTTTATGGTGGGTCTAATGTTGGGAACGGTGGTGTCATCTATACAGATGAGGTTGCGGCGCATGGGCGGCCACAGTCGGCCTCGTTAGTGCTGCCGCCGCTGGGGACTGTTGTGCTTCGGGCGGATTAGGGGTTGGGTTTGGTTTTTTGTTTTCTCTGCGAGGCTGGGGCGTTTTTGCGGTTGCGGGTTTGGTGTTTTGGACTCTGCGGTGGCATCCGCGATGCGTTAGCGTGCTTCACGCGTCGCCCCTGTGCGGGGCGGCACCTACTTTTCTTTGCCGCCGCAAAGAAAAGTAGGCAAAAGAAAGCGGCTAACACCGCCAGTTCTTGTGTTTGCCTGAGGGCCCCCAAAGGGTCTTACGCTTCACACGGCAACGCCCTGATTTGATGTTAGCTGCCAACGCATTGAATGGACGCCTCACCCACTTCACACACCCGCACACGTGCCAGCGGCAGCGAACGGTTTGCGCCGCCCAGGTGGCAAACGGTGTGTAGGTTGTCGCGTCGTATAGCTCGGCGCTCTTACATGGAGGCGCGCGCTATCGGTCCGAAGTGAGGGGTGTGGAGTACTACGGCCTACGCACAGTTTGCCACCTGGGCGGCCGTGGAATATTTGGCACGGTGTGCAGTAATGCGGGTGCATGAAGCGGGTGAGGCGCACATTCAGAGCGCTGGCAACAAACGCGAATGGAGAAGTTGCCGTTTGAAGTGAGGGACCGGTTGGGGTCCCTCAGGCGGGGAGAAATGTTGGCGGTGTTAGCCGCTTTCTTTTGCCTACTTTTCTTTGCGGCGGCAAAGAAAAGTAGGTGCCGCCCCGCACAGGGGCGACGCGTGAAGCAGGCTAACAAAGCGCGGATGCCAGCGCAGAGGCAAACACCGTAGCGCGGATGCCAGCTAACGCATCGCGGATGCCACCGCAGAGGCATAAGGCGGATGCGACCGCAGGAGCAAAACCAAAACCAACAACAACGGGAACACTTGCCATGCCGCACGTACTACCAGACAGACTACTCCCGGGTGCCCCGTACCCATTAGGCTCAACCTGGGACGGCTTAGGCGTGAACTTCGCCGTCTTCTCCGCGAACGCGCAACGCATCGAGCTATGCCTCTTCGAGCCGACAGGCAGAAAAGAACTAAAGCGTTACACGCTGCCGGAATGCACAGACGAGGTATGGCACGGCTACCTGCCGCATGCGCATCCAGGCACGGTATACGCGTTCAGGGCCCACGGCCCATATCAACCGCAGCATGGACACCGTTTCAACCCACACAAGCTCCTGCTAGACCCCTACGCACGAAAACTCATCGGCCAGTTCCGATGGTCAGACGCATTGTTCAGCTACCGCGTCCACTCGAACAGAATGGACCTCTCCATCGACAGAAGAGACTCGGCGCCAGCCATGCCCAAGTGCGTGGTCGTCGACGAAGCCTTCGACTGGTCGCATGACACCCGCCCCAACGTCCCGTGGAACGAAACCGTCATCTACGAAACCCACGTGCGCGGCGCATCGATGCTACGCAAAGACCTCCGCACGCCCGAACGCGGCTCGTTCGCCGCACTCGCATCGCCAGAATTCATCGAACATCTGTTGAAGCTCGGCGTCACCGCCGTTGAACTGCTGCCCGTCCACGCATTCCTCAACGACCGCTTTCTCGTCGAGCGCGGACTGCGCAACTACTGGGGCTACAACACGGCCGCGTTCTTCGCGCCAGAACCGTCGTATCTGACCGCGCACCGGCTCGATGAGATGCGCATCGCCGTCCGTCAACTGCACGCCGCGGGAATCGAGGTAATACTCGACGTCGTCTACAACCACACGTGCGAAGGCAATGAGATGGGCCCCACCGTGTCGTGGCGCGGACTCGATAACGCCAGCTATTACCGCCTCATTCCAGGCGACGAACGCCATCACATCAACGACACCGGCTGCGGCAACACGCTCAACATGCCCCATCCGCGCGTGCTCCAAATGGTGATGGATTCGCTGCGCTACTGGTCGACCGCGTTCAATATCGACGGCTTTCGTTTCGATCTCGGCGTCACGCTCGGGCGCGAGCATTCCGGTTTCGATCCCGGCTCAGGTTTCTTCGACGCGCTACGGCAAGATCCCATCCTGTCGCAGCGCAAGCTGATTTCCGAACCGTGGGACATCGGCCCCGGCGGCTATCAGCTCGGCAACCATCCGCCCGGCATCAGCGAATGGAACGACCGTTTCCGCGATTCCGTGCGCCGCTTCTGGCGTGGCGACGCGGGCATGCGGCCCGATCTCGCCGCGCGGCTGACGGGATCGGCGGATCTGTTCAACCGGCGCTTTCGCAAGCCGACGGCGTCGGTCAACTTCGTCACGTCGCACGACGGCTTCACGTTGTCCGATCTCGTCGCGTACTCGCAGAAGCACAACGAGATCAACGGCGAGAACAACAACGACGGCCATAACGAAAATTACAGTTCGAACTGGGGCGTCGAAGGTCCGACCGACGAACCCGCGATCGCCGAGGCGCGCGAGCGCGTCTCGCGTTCGCTGATCGCGACGCTGTTCATCGCGCTCGGCACGCCGATGATGCTCGCCGGCGATGAAATGGGTCGCACCCAGCGCGGCAACAACAACGCGTATTGCCAGGATAACGAAATTTCCTGGATAGATTGGGAACGTGCCGCGCTCCCACACGGGCGCAAAATGACTATGTTCTTCGCGCGCATCATCGCGCTGCGAAAACAGCATCCGCTGCTGCGCGAAAACCGCTTCCTGTTCGGCGACCGTGAAGTGCTGCCGGGTCTCTACGACGTCGGCTGGTTCGACGAGCACGGCGAAGCGCTGACCATCGAAGCCTGGCAGGACCCCGAGGGCCGCGCGTTCACGCTGCGGCGCGCGGGCGCAGGCCTGAATGGAGAAACGGAAGTATTGTTGATGATGTTGAACGCGTCGGGCGCGGCGCTGCGCTTCATGCCTCCGCCGCCGCACCTGGAATGGCATGTGCTGATGGATACGGCGAACCCCGAAGCGCCGCCCGCGCCGCTCGCGACGCCCGACCTGGAAGTGCCCGCGCACAGCATGGTGGTGCTCGCGGCGCAGCCCACGGGCGACGCGGACTGGCAAGCAAGCTGGCGCGCGGGCGCGCAGTACGGACCGCGTTTGTTGACGGCATTGCCGCCGGACCCGGGCACGTCGATGCCCGACACGGAGCAGTCCGGTTGACGGCGCGTGCGCCCGATTATCGACAGAAAGCCCATGCCGGAAGGTCTGCAATGAGTGTGCGTATCAACATGCCGACGAATGGTGACAATCATGCATGAACGTCCGATCGACCCTCACGCGCATCATCACGCGCACTGCCTGCCGTTCGGCGCGCAGCTGCTCGGCGCGGCGAGCGCGAGGCAGCGCACGCGCTTTCGCTTGTGGGCGCCGTCGTGCGCGAAGGTACAGGTGGTCGTCGAAAACGGCGATGGGTCCGGCACGCACGACATGAGCGCGACGGGCAATGGCTGGTTCGAAACGGAAATCGGCTGCGGCGCGGGCACGCTGTATCGCTACAAGCTCGACGGCGCGCTGCTGATTCCCGACCCCGCATCGCGCTTTCAGCCGCAGGATGTGCATGGCCCGAGCGAAGTGATCGATCCGCGCGCCTACACATGGGAGCACACGGGCTGGTGCGGCCGGCCGTGGGAAGAAACGGTACTGTACGAACTGCATGTCGGCGCGCTGGACGGCTACGGCGGCGTGATGAAGCGCCTGCCCGCCATCGCGGAACTGGGCGTCACCGCAATCGAACTGATGCCGCTCAACGATTTTCCGGGCAAGCGCAACTGGGGCTATGACGGCGTGCTGCCCTATGCGCCCGACTCCGCGTATGGCCGTCCCGACGACCTGAAAGCGCTGATCGACGCCGCGCACGCGCACGGCCTCGCGGTGTTTCTCGATGTGGTCTACAACCACTTCGGTCCGGACGGCAATTATCTGCATCAGTATGCGAAGCCGTTTTTCCGGGAAGGCACGCACACACCGTGGGGGCCCGCAATCGACTTCGAACGCGGCGAAGTGTGCGAATTCTTCTGCGACAACGCGCTCTACTGGCTCAACGAATATCGCTTCGACGGCTTGCGCCTCGACGCCGTACATGCAATCGACAACGACGACTGGCTGCGCCGTTTCGCCGATCACGTGCGCGCGCATGTCCAGCACGGACGTCACGTGCATCTCGTGCTGGAAAACGAGCGCAATACGGCGAGCCTGCTCGACCGGCATTTCACCGCGCAATGGAACGACGACGCGCACAACACGCTGCACGTGCTGCTGACGGGCGAACACGAAGGCTACTACGCCGCTTACGCGGATCAGCCGATCCAGCGGCTCGCGCGGATACTCGGCAGCGGCTTCGGCTATCAGGGCGACCCCTCTCCGATTCACGACGGCAAACCGCGCGGCGAGACGAGCGGTCATTTGCCGCCCACCTCGTTCGTGGCGTTCTTGCAGAACCACGATCAGATCGGCAATCGCGCGATGGGCGAGCGTCTGCGCACGCTGTGCTCCGATGACGCGCTGCGCGCCGCCACAGGCCTGTTGCTGCTGTCGCCGCAAATTCCGCTGCTGTTCATGGACGAGGAATATGGCTCGAAACAGCCGTTCCTGTTCTTCACCGATTACACCGGCGATCTGGCGAACGCCGTGCGCGAAGGACGCCGCAAAGAGTTCGCGCGTTTCTCCGCATTCGCCGACGAGAAACGCCGCGCGCTGATTCCCGATCCGAACGATCCGCAGACGCTCGCCATGTCGTCGCCGCCTGCCGAGCGGCACGGCGACGCGCCTGACGCGAAGGACGCGCTCGACTGGATGCACTTCTACAAATCCGCGCTCGCCGTGCGCGCGAAGCTGATCGCGCCGCGCCTGCGTCATGCGAAGGCGCTCGGTGCAACGCTCCTCAAGGCAGCCGGCGATCAGGACGCGAACGCGCTAACCGCACGCTGGAAACTCGACGACGGCGAGACATTGTCGATCGTGCTGAATCTCGGCGATGAAGCCGTGGCACTCGGCGAGCGCCCCGCCGGCAAGGTGATCTTCGAAACGCCGCCGCGCGTGCGCGATCGCGTCGACGCGGGCGAGTTGCCGCCAAACGCATTCGTCGCCTGGATGACCGGCGACGTCAGCGAATGTGCCATCGGCCACGACGCGCGCAAGCACGTGCAGACCTAAGGAGTGACACGCGTGGCCACAACCCGACGCCCCGGTATTTCCATCGACGCCCTCGCCGCACGCGCAGGCTTCGAAGTCGAATGGGAAGACGCGCATCACAACAGGAAGCGCGTGCCCGACAGCACGCTCGCCGCGCTACTCGAACGCATGGGCCTGCCGTGCGGCAACGCCACGCAGATTCGCCAAAGCGCGGGCGCGCTCGAAGCCGAGCTGTCCGGCCGCAAGCTGCCGCCGCTGATGACGGTCGAATGCGGACGCGGTATCGGTTTGCCCGCCGCCGCGATCAAGGCGGGCAGCCACTACCGGATCGAACTGGAAAGCGGCTCGCTGATCGATGGCCGCTTCACGGCGCCGAAGGGCGAAGCGGCGCTGCTGTCGCCCATCGACGAACCCGGCTATCACACGCTCGTGCTCAACGATCACCGGATGACGCTCGCCGTCGCGCCCTCGCAGTGCTACACGGTCACCGACGCGTGGCGCGCGATGCACGGCGACGACACGAACGCGCCGCCGCTGTGGGGGATCGCCGCGCAAATCTACGGCTTGCGCCGGGTCGGCGACGGCGGCATCGGCGATTACACGGCGCTGGCCACGCTCGCGATCGAAAGCGCGAAACGCGGCGCGCATGCGCTCGCCGTCAGTCCGACACACGCGATGTTCAGTGCGTTGCCGGGCTCGTTCAGTCCGTATTCGCCGTCGTCGCGGCTGTGGTTGAACGTTACGCATATCGATCCCGCCGCCGTGTTCGGCACGCAGGCCGCACAGGCCGCGCTCGATGCGGCGGGCGGCGCCGACGTTTGGCCGCAACTCGAAACACTGCCGCTGATCGACTGGAAGACGGCGACGCCGCTCAAGCTCAAGGTGCTGCGCGTGTTGTTCGAGCGTTTCTGCGCGAACGACCGCGCGCAGGACTCGCCGCGCGCGCTGGAATTTCATGGCTTTTGCGAGCGAGGCGGCCGAGCACTCGAAGATCACGCGCGCTTTGAAGCGCTGCATGCGTTCCAGTTGCTGCACAGTGGCGAAGGGTACTGGCGCAAGTGGCCGGATGCGCTGCAGGACCCGCGCAGTCCCGAAGTCGAGGCATTCGCGAACGAGCATCGGCATGAAGTCGAGTTTCATCTGTTTCTGCAGTGGCTCGCGTCGAAAGGGCTTTCACACGCGCAGCACGCGGCGCGCGACGCCGGCATGGCGATCGGGCTGATCGCGGATCTCGCCGTGGGCTGCGACAGCGCGGGCTCGCATGCGTGGTCGTATCGCGACGACATGCTGCACGGCGTGTCCGTCGGCGCGCCGCCCGATCTGTTCAACCAGGCGGGCCAGGCGTGGGGCCTCACCACCTTCTCGCCGCGCGCGATGCGCAATCAGGGCTTCTCCGCGTTCATCGACATGCTGCGCTCCGCGTTCGCCTGCGCAGGCGGCATCCGCATCGATCACATCCTCGGGCTGCGGCGGCTGTGGCTCGTGCCCGAAGGCGAGAGCGCGAAAAACGGCGCGTACCTGCGCTATCCGCTCGAAGACATGCTGCGGCTGATTGCGCTCGAATCGTGGCGGCATCGCGCAATCGTGATTGGCGAAGACCTCGGCACCGTGCCGCCGGGCTTTCGCGAGCGGCTCAGCGAGCACGGCCTGGCGGGTATCCGCGTGCTGTGGTTCGAGCGCACGAGGGACGGCAAGGGCTTCACGCCGCCCGCCGAATGGGATAGCGGCGCCGTCGGGACGACGACCACGCACGACCTGCCGACTGTCTCCGGCTGGTGGCGCGGGGAGGACATCGTGTGGCGCAATCGCATCGGTCAGACCGCGCCGCGTGCCGACGGGCGTGATCCCGTCGCGCTCGCGCAGGCCGAACGCGACGACGACCGCGCCGCGCTCTGGCAGGCGTTCCAGCAAGCCGGGGTTGCCGCGCCCGACGTCGAGCCGCCGCCGCCCGGTGAAGCGCCCGTCGATGAAGCGCTCGCCTTCGTCGCCGCTACGCCGTCACCGCTCGTCACGATTCCGCTCGAAGACCTGCTCAGTCTCGTGGATCAGCCGAACTTACCCGGCTCGATCGACGAGCATCCGAACTGGCGCCGCCGCGTGATCCAGCCCGTCGACGAACTGTTCGCCAGCGACGCCTTTTGCGACCGCCTGCTCGCCATCCAGCAGGCTCGCACCGACTCAACCCCTGCTTCTTCGTTGTCCGATACGCCATGACTGTTCCGCGCGCCACGCTCCGACTCCAGTTTCATCGCGACTTCACGTTCGACGATGCGCTCGCGCACGTCGACTATTTCGCCGCGCTCGGCGTGAGCCATCTGTACGCTTCGCCGATCACGACGGCCACGCCCGGCTCGACACACGGCTACGACACCGTCGACTACGGCCAGGTCAGCGCCGAGTGCGGCGGCGAACACGGCCTGCGGCGCCTGACCGACAAGCTGCATGAACTCGGCATGGGCCTGATCGTCGACGTCGTGCCGAATCACATGGGTATGAGCAAGCACAACGCGTGGTGGCAGGACATTCTCGAATGGGGCCGCCATAGCGCCTTTGCGCGCTTTTTCGATGTCGACTGGCACTCGCCCGACCCGGCGCTGCGCGGCAAGGTGCTGATGCCCGTGCTCGGCGCGGCGTACGGGGAAGAACTGATCGCGGGCCGTATCGCGCTGCGCTTCGACGCCGACAACGGGCGCTTCAACGTCGTCTATGGCGAGCACGCGTGCCCCGTCTGCCCGATCGATTACGCGGCCATTTTGCAGTCGGCGGATCGCGCGGATCTGAGCGCGCTCGCCGAGCGCTTCACGTCGATCACGACACAACCCGCCGACCATCCACGCGCAGTTGAAGGCCGCGACGCGCTGCGCGAGTTCGTGCAGCAGAACGGCGCGTCGGCGATCGAGTTCGTGCTCGAAGCGTATTCGCCCAACGAGCCCGTCACGCGCGACCGTCTGCACCGGCTCATCGAGCGACAGCACTTCCGGCTCGCGTGGTGGCGCACTGCATCGGATGAAGTGAACTGGCGGCGCTTCTTCGATATCAGCACGCTCGCGGCCGTGCGCGTCGAGCGTCCCGAGGTGTTCGACGCCGTGCATGCGCTGATCTTCCGGCTCTATGCGGAGGGCGTGATCGACGGCGTACGCATCGATCATATCGACGGGCTCGCGGAACCGCGCGAGTACACGCAGCGGCTGCGTCAACGGCTGTCGGAACTGCGCGAGGGCACGACGCCGTATATCGTCGTCGAGAAGATTCTCGGACGCGGCGAAGCGCTGCGCGACGACTGGCCCGTCGACGGCACGACAGGCTACGATTTCATGAACGACGCCGGCGCGCTGCTGCACGATCCGGCGGGCGCCGCGCCGCTCGCCGATGCGTGGGCTGAACTGAGCGGCCGTTCCGCGAACTTCGCAGAAGAAGCGCTGCCCGCGCGCCGCAAGATTCTCGCGGAGAATTTGCCCGCGGAACTGGACCGCGTGTCGCGCGCGCTGCATCGGCTGGCGCGCGACAGCATCAACACGCGCGACTTCACGTACACGGCGATCCGCCGTGTGACCAACGAGCTTGCCGCGCACTTCCCCGTCTATCGCATCTATCCGCAAAACGGCCTGCGCAGCGCTGCTGATAACGCCTACTTCGACATCGCGCTCGATGCCGCGAAGCAGACGCTGTCGCGCGCCGATCACGGCGTGCTCGCGCGCGTCGATGCGTGGCTCGGCAGTGGCGCCGACGAGAACGGCAATGGACGCAACGCTGCGTATCAGGCGCCGCAGCAGAATGGCGGCGCGGGCGCGTTCAATCACACGGCGTCGGCGCGACGTACCGTGCAGACGCTGTTCTCGCAATTGACGGCGCCCGTCGCCGCGAAAGCCATCGAAGATACCGCGTGTTATCGCTACGGACGTTTGCTGTCGCGTTGCGAAGTCGGCGCGGACCCGGGCGAGTTCGCGCTGACGGTCGAGCAGTTTCACGCGGGCAATCAGGAGCGCGCGCGGCGCTTTCCTCATGCGCTGCTAGCGACGGCGACCCACGACCACAAGCGCGGCGAAGACACGCGCGCGCGCCTCGCCGTACTGAGCGAAATCGCCGACGAGTGGACTGCGACGCTGCGCGCATGGACGACGTTGAACACGCCGCACCGGCGCGCGCTGGATGGTAACGCCGACGACTGGGCGCCCGGGCCCGGCGCCGAGGCGATGCTGTATCAGACGCTGGTCGGCTGCTGGCCGCCCGGTCTTTCACCTGACGACGAAACGGGCGTCAAGGCGCTCGCCGAACGCGTCGCGCAATGGCAATTGAAGGCGCTGCGCGAAGCGAAGCTGCGCACTACGTGGCTTGCGCCTGACGAAGCTTTTGAGAACGGCTGCCGTGAGTTTCTGTTCGATATTCTCGCGCCGCAGCGCCGCGATGGATTCCTGCGCGAACTGAGTGGGTTCGTTGCGCGCATCGGCCGGGCGGGTGTCGTGAATAGTCTGCAGCAAACCTTGCTGCGGCTCGCGTCGCCCGGCGTGCCCGATCTTTATCAGGGTACCGAACTATGGGATTTCAGTCTCGTCGATCCGGACAACCGGCGGCCCGTTGATTTCGCGCAGCGTCGGGCGATGCTCGCCGAGGCGCCGCCTTCCGATTACCTCGCTGGCTGGCGCGATGGCCGCGTGAAGCTCGCGATCAATCAGCGGATGCTCGCGTTACGCATGCAGATCCCTGAATTGCTGAGTAGCGGTAGCTATACGCCGCTCACGGCACAGGGCAAGCACGCCGCGCATGTCGTTGCGTTCGCGCGGCGGCAAGGCAACTGCTGGGCGGTGGTGATTTCGACGCGGCTGTCGATGGCGTTGCTCGATAACAGCAGCGACTTGCCGATCGTCGATCCGATTGCGTGGGACGATACGGCCGTGCGGATGCCCGAAGAGCTGTTCGGGCGCGCGTTGTTCGACTGGGTGAGTCCCGCCGCGCCGAAGGTCGAAGATACCGGGCTGCTGTATCTGCGTGATGCGCTGACGACGATGCCTGTGGCGGTGCTTGTTGAGGATGGGGTGCCGCGGGTGTGACGGCGTGTGGCACCTCAACCACCCTCATCATCAAACATCTTCGGATACACCCGCACCAGCACGATACGCGGCCCCTTCATCCTCTTCACGACTACATCGAAACGATCGAAATCGACGCGCTGCCCTTCCTCCGGCAGATCGCCAAGTGCGTTGATCACCAGACCGCCGACGGACTCCGCGCTGCCCTCGTCGATGTCGATACCGAGCGCGCGCTCCAGCGACACCACGGGCAAGCTGCCCTTGCCCATCAGCGTACCGTCGTCCATGCGCGTCCAGTCGGCGTCGCCCTGACGGAACTCGTCGTGAATCTGGCCAACCAGCGCACCGAGCAGATTGTCGAGCGTCAGGAAGCCGATCGGCTTCGCGTTCTTGCGGCCGACCAGCGCGAGATGCGGCGCGCCCTTGCGAAAGCGCCGGAACAGTTCCAACGCGGGCATCTCGGGCTTCACGTACTGCACGGGACGCACATAGTGCGACAGGTCGTCGAGCGTGCTGCCCGCGTGGCGTGCCAGCAGCAGATCCTTCAGATGGATAGTGCCCGCGACGCGCTCGCCCGCTGCGTCCTCCAGCAACGGATAGCGGCTGAAACGATGGCGCGCGACGATCTGCATGTTCTCGCGCCACGGCAGGTCGCGGCGCAGGCTCACCAGTTCATGCGCGGGCCGCATCAGGTCGGACACGGTCATGCGCGAGAAATCGAGCGAATGCGCGATCGTGTTCCATTCGTCCTGCGAATAGGCGTCCTTCGAGCCGTCGAGTTCGTTCGCGACACTCGCGTGGCGGCCTCGCAGAATCAGCTTCAGTTCGTCTGTGGAGTAATGTGTGTCGCCGCCGTGGTCGGCCGTCAGACCGGCGAGGCGCAGCACCGCGTTCGCGCTCGAGTTGAGCACCCAGATGGCGGGGTACATCGCCCAATAGAAGCCATACAGCGGCATCGCCGTCCACAGCGAGACGTGCTCGGACTGACGAATTGCCAGCGACTTCGGCGCGAGTTCGCCGACCACGATATGCAGGAACGAAATACACGAGAACGCGAAGAACAGCGAGATGCCGTGAATCAACTGCTCGTTCTGGATGCCGAGCAGATGGAACACAGGATTCAGCAGTTCCGCGAAGGCCGGCTCGCCGATCCAGCCAAGCCCCAGCGACGCGAGCGTGATACCCAGCTGGCACGCGGACAGATACGCATCCAGCCGCCCATGCACTTTCCCGAGCAGCTTGCCGCGCAAGCCATGCTTCGCCGCGAGCGTTTGCACGCGCGTCTGCCGCAGCTTGACGAGGCCGAATTCCGCAGCAACAAAGAAACCGTTGAGGGCAACGAGCAACAACGCGCCAATGAGGGCGACGAACTGGATCAAAGCGAAGAACTCCGGCGACAAAAGTCGTCAGTATAGAGTGCGAAAGGCACGTGAAAGCGCTGAGCACGCGTGAACTGGCCATCCGGCCAGGTCGCGCGCGATTCCATGCGCGTGTGCGTGAGCGTCATGCGCCGGCGAGCGGCACACGCAGCTTGAGTGTCGTCGGCTGGCCGTCGGCCCATTCGCCCTGTTCGAACGCGCCGTCGTGCGCTTCCGTGATGCGCTTGCACAGCCCCAACACCCACGAAATGCGGCTGGCTTCGCGCGGCTGCGTCGCTTGCGCGCGCGCGAAGTTTTCCAGCACGTGAGGCAGCGCGGCGTCAGTCAGTGCTGCAGGCGTTGCTTGCCATGCGACGGTGGCGCGAAACGTCGACGCATCGACGTCGGCATCGAGCGTGACGGTCGCGCCGCTCGCGCTCGCTTCCACCGCGAATGTGACGAGCAGCCACAACGCGGCGGCGAGCCGCTCGCGGTCACCGTCCATCCGCTGCGCGGCGAGCGGCGAGTTGAGTTCGAGTGCGACGCCACGCCGCACGGCGAGCGCGTCGCGCACATCGCCGATCGTTTCATCGAGCAATGGGCGCAGCGCGAACGGCGCGCGCTTCAAAACAAGCGCTTTCGTCTCGGCGCGCGTTGTATCGACGATCGATTCGAGCAGCTTCACCTGCTGCTCGACACCGTTGCGAATACCTTCGAGCGCGCGTTGCGCGGTGGCATCGTTTGTGTCGATCTTGCGGTCGAGCACATAGGCCCAGCTATGAATGGCATTCAGCGGGCTGCGCAGGTCGTGCGAGACCAGCGACAGCACATGATCGCGCATGAAAAGTGCCGTTTCGGCGCAGCGTCGCGCGGTTCGTTCGGCGACGGCAGACGTCTCCTCGTTGCTGCCGGAAGAAGACGGAGTAGACGTGGTCACGATCGACATCCTCGTTGGCGGTTCACCGATGGTTGCAGTCTGGACATTATAGGCATGGCCGTTTGGCCGAACTTCGCGACGGTAGGACAACACGCCTACAATAGCGGTTTCGAACGATTACAAGGAGCATTGCATGTCTACTGTCACCACTGCATCGGGCCTCAAGTACGAAGACCTGACGGAAGGCACGGGCGCTGAAGCGAAGGCCGGTCAGACCGTCAGCGTTCACTATACCGGCTGGCTGACGGACGGCCAGAAGTTCGATTCGAGCAAGGACCGCAACGACCCGTTCGCGTTCGTGCTGGGCGGCGGCATGGTCATCAAGGGCTGGGACGAAGGCGTGCAGGGCATGAAGGTCGGCGGCGTGCGCAAGCTGACCATTCCGCCGCAACTCGGCTACGGCGTGCGCGGCGCGGGCGGCGTGATTCCCCCGAACGCAACGCTCGTGTTCGAAGTCGAATTGCTCGGCGTCTAAGCGTTTCCGCCGTTCTTCCGGTTGCTTTGTGATGAGCCACGCCGTCATCAGTGCCCCCAACGTTTCCCTGCGCCGCTACGGCACCGTGGAAGCGTCGGACGTGCATGACTTCCATCAGATCGTGCTCGGTCTGGACGGGTCGATGGTGATGGCCGTGGACGGCGTCGCGCAGGAAATCGACCGGACGTCCGCGTGGCTCATTCCGGCCGGCTCGCGGCACGACTACGCGGGCGTCGGCGAGAACCGGCAGCTCGTGCTCGATCTGCCCGCGTCGTCGGTCGCCTTGCCGCAACGTCTGTTCGACCGGGCGCGCGCCGTCACCGTCGATTCGTCGCTCACGCAACTGGTTTCGCATATTGCGGGCCGCGCGACGGGACATATCGACGGCGATGCCGCATGGCGGCGCTTCAACTGGGACGCGGCCGCCCGCCTATGCGCGGCGATCATCGAAGACACGGGCATGGCGGATGCTGCGCCGGGCGCCCGTCTCGACTTCGCGCGCATCGACGCCTGGCTGCGCGCGCGTCTGTCCGAACCGCTGCGCATCGCGGACCTCGCCGCGCACTGCGGCTTCGGCATGCGGCGCTTTCATCAATTGTTCATCGACGCATTCGGCGAGACGCCGCATCGCTATTTGCAGCGGCTGCGGCTGGATACGTCCGTCACGCTGCTCGCCGATCCGCGCCGCTCATTGACCGACGTCGCGCTCGAAGTCGGCTTCGGCGATCAGAGCGCCTACACGCATGCGTTCACGCGGCGCTTCGGGATGGCGCCGGGTCAATGGCGCGCCTTGCTGCATTGAGCGTTGCCGTATGACAAAACGGGCGCTTCGCAGCGCCCGCTTCGTTTCACTTCTTCACTTCTTCACTTCTTCAGCCTGCAAGGCCGCGCGCCAGATCGTCGCGGATATCCGTTGCATTCTCCAGACCAACGGCAAGCCGGATCAGACCTTCCGTGATGCCCGCTGCCGCGCGCGCTTCCGGCGTGATGCGGCCGTGCGTCGTGGTGGCGGGATGCGTGATGGTCGTGCGCGTGTCGCCGAGGTTGCCCGTGATCGAACAGATCTTCGTGCTGTCGATCACACGCCACGCATTCGCGCGCATCGCTTCCGGCGTGTCGCCCTTCAGTTCGAACGAAACGATCGCGCCGCCCGCTTTCTGCTGGCGCTTCGCGATCTCGTACTGCGGATGCGATTCGAGGCCCGGATAGAACACACGCTTCACGGCGGGATGCGTATCGAGCCAGCGCGCGATTTCAAGCGCATTCGCCGACTGGCGCTCGACGCGCAGCGACAGCGTCTCCATGCCCTTCAGCAGAATCCACGCGTTGAATGCGGACAACGTCGGACCCGCGCTGCGCACGAACGGGAACACCTTTTCCATGATGAACTGCTTCGAGCCAACCAGGGCGCCGCCGAGCACACGGCCTTGCCCATCGAGAAATTTGGTCGCCGAATGCATCACGACGTCCGCGCCGAGTTTCAGCGGCTGTTGCAGCGCCGGGCTGCAAAAACAGTTGTCGACGACGAACAGCGCATTCGCGGACTTCGCAATCTTGCTGATCGCTTCGATATCGGCGATCTCCGTCAGCGGGTTCGACGGCGTTTCGAGGAAGAACATCTTCGTCTCGGGACGCACCGCGTTTTTCCACGCGTCGAGATCGGTCGGATCGACGAAGGTCGTCGTGATGCCGAACTTGCTGAAGATCTGCGAGAACATACCGAGCGTCGAACCGAACAGGCTCTGCGAGCTGACGAGATGATCGCCCGCCTGCAACGCCGACATCACCACCGACATGATCGCGCTCATTCCCGACGCCGTCGCCATGCACGCCTCGCCGCCTTCGAGCGCCGCGAGACGATCCTGGAACATCGTCACGGTCGGATTCGTAAAGCGCGAGTACGTGTAATAGTCTTCGGAATTCTTGAAGCGCTCGGCAGCGTCTGCGGCGCTCGCAAAGACAAAGCTCGACGTCAGGAAGATCGCTTCCGAATGTTCGCCGAATTCGCTGCGCAACGTGCCCGAGCGGACTGCGAGTGTGTCGAAGTTGAGGGAGTCGTCCATGTTCGTTCTGTTCCGTTTTTCGAAGTCGCGCGCACTGGCCGTTGAGGTTCACGCGCGAGAGAGCAACAAAAAAGCCCGCTTTGCGTCGGCATAAGCGGGCTTCGTGTGCGGGGAAAGCTGTAAGCGCGATGGCTGTGCTGCTGCTCACCGTTCGCTTTAGCTGTTTTGGGTTTCCCCGCGTCCGCAAGCTGAGATCAAATCGACGCAAGACCCGATGGTAACACTGCGCCCGGATTTTCGCGCCGGGTTTCAGCGGCTGTCGCAGCGCGCGAGACCGGTTGACCCGATGTTCGCGCGCTTACGACGCGTTACTCGACCGACAGTTGCAGGTGCAATTGCGAACGCGCAGCGCCGCCTTCCATCGCGTCGCTAGCCGCGTCGCGGTCCGATTGCGCGGACGGCGCGAGACGCGCGGATTCGATGCGGTCGAGGTATTCCGTCGTCACGTCGCCCGTGATGTAGTTGCCGTCGAAGCACGAAGATTCGAACTCCTTCAGCGCCGGGTTGATGTCGCGGATCGCGTTCTTCAGCGCGTCGACGTCCTGATAGACGAGGAAATCGGCGCCGATCAGGCGCGCCACTTCTTCATCCGAACGGCCGTGCGCGACGAGTTCGCTGCGCGTCGGCATGTCGATGCCGTACACGTTCGGGAACTTCACAGGCGGCGCCGCCGAAGCGAAGATCACCTTGCTCGCGCCCGCATCGCGCGCCATCTGCACGATTTCGTGCGACGTCGTGCCGCGCACGATCGAATCGTCGACGATCAGCACGGTCTTGCCCTTGAACTCGATGCCCATCGCGTTCAGCTTCTGGCGCACCGACTTCTTGCGCACTGCCTGGCCCGGCATGATGAAGGTGCGGCCCACATAACGATTCTTGAAGAAGCCTTCGCGATATTCGACGCCGAGTTTCGCTGCGACCTGCATCGCTGCCGGACGCGACGAATCGGGAATCGGCATGACGACGTCGATCTTCACGTCGTCGGGCAGCACCCGCATGATCTTCTCGGCCAGATAGTCGCCCATGCGCAGACGCGCGTTGTAGACGGGCACGCCGTCGAGTACCGAATCCGGACGCGCGAGATACACGAGTTCGAAAATGCACGGGTTCAGGCTGGCGTTCGGCGCGCATTGCTGCGCGTGGAAGTTGCCTTCGAAGTCGATGAAGATCGCCTCGCCCGGCGCGACGTCGCGCACGAACTCGAAGCCGATGCCTTCCAGCGCCACCGATTCCGACGCCAGCATCCATTCCGTGCCCGACGCCGTTTCCAGCTTGCCGATACACAGCGGGCGGATGCCGAACGGGTCGCGGAAGCCGAGCAGACCGTAGCCGGAAATCAGCGACACGATCGCGTACGAGCCACGCACGCGGCGGTGGACGCCCGTCACGGCCTTGAACATCGCAGCGGGATCGAGTTGCAGACCCGTGCTCGCCGTGTGCACTTCGTGCGCGAGCACGTTGAGCATCACTTCGGTGTCGGAATTCGTGTTGATGTGGCGACGATCGATGCGGAACATCTCGTCTTTCAGCTGCTGCCAGTTGGTCAGATTGCCGTTGTGCGCAAGGATGATGCCGAACGGCGCGTTCACGTAGAACGGCTGGGCTTCTTCTTCGCTCGACGCAGACCCCGCCGTCGGGTAGCGCACCTGGCCAATGCCGCTGTTACCGGGCAGGCTGCGCATGTTGCGCGTGCGGAACACGTCGCGCACCATGCCGTTGGCCTTGTGCATGTGGAAATTGTTGCCGTTCGCGGTGGCGATGCCGGCCGCGTCCTGACCGCGGTGCTGCAGGAGCAGCAGGCTGTCATAGAGGAGCTGGTTGACGGGTGACTGGGAAACTACGCCTACGATGCCGCACATGGCATGTCCTTCAAAGGGTACGAAATTCGATCAGTGCGGCCTGCCTGGGAGACAGCCGCGCGCGCCGTGGTTCTGCTTGCTTCACCATCGGCCCGCCTTGTCATCCGCCTTCGCCCTTTGCGTGCAACGCGATCGTTACACGTGGACGTAGGCGGCGAGCGTTTCGGGAAGCAGAGGCTTCAACTCTCGCACGCCCTGCTCGGCATAGGGCCGCAGCAGCGCGTTGCGCCAGAATTCCTGTTTGGGCAGTTCGGTCAAGCCACCGAGGGCGACCAGAACCAGCACCAATATGACCCCGCGTACGAGGCCAAACACCAGTCCAAGCGAGCGATCCACACCGCCCAGACCGGACACCTGCACCAGCCGGCTCAGCAACGCGTTCGCCACGCTTGCCACCAGCATCACGCCAATTACGATCAGCGCGAACGCGATCAGCCACTGCGTCAGCGCGCCGCCCGGCCAGTTTGCCGGCACGTAGGGCACCAGCAGCCCCACGAAACGCGCCGCCACCAGAAACGCGACGATCCAGCCGATCAGCCCGAATACCTCGGACAAAAAGCCGCGCCACGTTCCGCGCATGGCTGACAGGGCGATCACCGCCATTACAGCGTAGTCGAACGCGGTGAACATCGCCGGATTACTGCGCAGCGCCGTTGTTCGCGCCCGACGTCAGACCGGCCTCGCGCACCTTCGCGATTGCCGCCGACGCCGCCGCACGGTCCGCGAACGGACCGGCGCGCAACAGGGTTCGACTGGAGCCGTCAGCCTGCTTGCGACGCTCCGTATATACGGGCACACCCGCCGCTTTCAACTTGGTTGCCCACGCGTGCGCGCTGGCGTCGTCCTGAAACGCGCCGAGCTGAACTGCGAAACGGCTGCCCGGGGGCGCCGCGGGCGTACCTGTTTCGGTGCCAGAAGCGGCTGCCTGCGCCGTTTCCGTGGCTGCGGGTTTCTGTTCCGGTTTTGCCGCGGGCTTTGCGTCAGCCTGCGGTTTCGCTGCGGGTTTCGCAGCCGGCGCGTTGTTCGCGACGACAGCGGGCGCTTGCGGCTTCGCAGGCGTCATCGCGATTGGCGCGTTTTTGCTGCTGCCGTCGCGCTGCGACGCCACGGCGCCCGTAGCGGCCGCGCCCGACGCAGCGGGCGCCAGACCCGAGGCCGCCAATGCGGCATCCGGCGCGGCGGGATTGTCCGGCGCGACGGCGGCTTGCGTGTCGTTGTCGACCGACGCGCGCGGCTTCGGCGCGGGACGGCTTGGAATGTCGATGGAAATGTCGTCAGTGACGGGCTTCGGATGCGAATCCAGCACCATCGGCAGAATGACGACGGCGGCGATCACCAGCGCGATCGCGCCGACGAGGCGGCGTCGCGCGCGCTGCTTCTCGGGAAGCGTGGGATCGAGCAGCATCGCGTCGGCGTCGCCGGAACGGTCCGTGCGCCGGCTGCGCCGTTCGACGCGTTCCGCGCGTTCAGTGCGCTCGGCACGACTACCGCGACTGGAACTGGAATTTGCGCCGCGCCGTGTCGGTGCGTCGTCTTTCTTGCCGAACGAGAAAATACCCATGAATGGCTTGGTTCGAGGCCCGCGCGTTCAGTGTTGCTGCGATTTACGGTAGGCCATGACGCCTGCAACCGTGAAGAAGCTTCCGAAGACCACGATTCTATCATTGTCGGAGGCTCGTTTTAGCGCATCCTGGAAAGCTTCTGCTGGTGTGGCAAAACGCGTCACGCTGCAATCCGGGCCGTCGCTGACGCCCGCATCGCGTAGCGCCGTTTCCAGTTCGTCCGCGCTGGCGGCACGCGGCGTCGGGAGATCGGTCACGTTCCAGTGATCGATCTCGCCTTTCAGATGTTCGAGCACGCCCGCGATGTCCTTGTCGCGCATCGAGCCAAAAACGGCGTACGTGTACGGAAAAAAGCCCATATTGCCGAGATTTTGACCCAACACGGCGGCGGCATGCGGATTGTGGCCGACGTCCAGCACGATCGACGGCTTGCCCGGCAACACCTGGAAGCGCCCCGGCAGTTCGACGTTCGCGAGGCCCAGACGAATGTCCTGCGCCGACACGGGCAAACGGTCCCGCACCGCTTCGAGACCCGCGAGCGCCGCCGTCGTATTGAGCAGCTGATTCGCGCCCCGCAGCGCCGGATAAGCCAGCGCGGAACGACGCATCGTCGGGCCGATGTAACTCCACTGCTGGCGCTCGTTGCCGGGTTGCGCTTCGTAGCGGAAATCGCGGCCGAACAGCCACAACTCCGCGCCGATTTTCTCGGCATGATCGATCAGCGTTTGCGGCGGAACAGGGTCCGCGCAGATCGCCGGCTTGCCCGCGCGGAAAATGCCCGCCTTTTCGAACGCGATTTTCTCGCGCGTATCGCCGAGGAAGTCGGTGTGATCGATGTCGATGCTCGTGATGATCGCGCAATCGGTATCGAGGATATTGACGGCATCGAGCCGCCCGCCCAACCCCACTTCGAAAATCACTGCGTCCAGCCCGCGCTCGGCGAACAGATGCATGATCGCGAGCGTCGTGAACTCGAAATACGTCAGCGAAACGGGCTCGGGCAGCGACTGGCGCGCCTTCTCGACGGCCTCGAAATGCGGCAGCAGTTCGGTATCCGTCGCCATCTGACCGTTGATGCGCGCGCGCTCGTTGAACGCGAGCAGATGCGGCGATGTGTGGCAGCCGACGGTGTAACCCGCGCGCAGCAGGATCGCTTCGAGAATTGCGCAGGTGGAACCCTTGCCGTTCGTGCCGCCGACGGTGACCACCGGGCACGCAAACTTGAGGTCCAGCGCGTCACGCACCTTGCTGATACGCGCGAGTCCCATGTCGATGCCGACAGGATGAGCGGATTCCAGGTGCGTGAGCCACGCGTCGAGTGTGGGGAAAGTGGTCATCTGAAAAACTGGCAGTGCGGACCGGAATTATCCTAGAAATGACAACGCGCCGCTTGGGAACCTCTCGCGGCGCGTTGGTTGTCCCTGTCAGCCGTGCGTTGCGTCACGGCCAAGGGACGGCATCAGGCGACTGCGTCAGCCGGCTGGCGCGTGAGCAACGCCATCAGTTGCGCGATTTCTTCGCGCAGCTTTCGACGGTCAACGATCATGTCGATCGCGCCCTTTTGCAGCAGGAATTCGGCGCGCTGGAAGCCTTCCGGCAGCTTTTCGCGCACCGTCTGCTCGATCACGCGCGGGCCGGCAAAGCCGATCAGCGCCTTCGGCTCGGCGATCACGACGTCGCCGAGGAACGCGAAGCTCGCCGACACGCCGCCCATCGTCGGATCGGTCAGCACGGAGATGAACGGCAGCTTGGCCTCGGCGAGCTTGGTCAGCATCGCGGTGGTCTTGGCCATCTGCATCAGCGACAGCAGGCTTTCCTGCATCCGCGCGCCGCCCGAAGCGGTGAAGCAGATGAACGGCACGTGCTGTTCGATCGCGTTCTGCGCGCCGCGCGCAAAGCGCTCGCCGACCACGGAGCCCATCGAACCACCCATGAACGCGAATTCGAAGCACGCGACCACGACGGGCAGCGTGTGGATCGCGCCACCCATCACGACCATCGCGTCGGTTTCGTCAGTTTCGTCCATCGCCTCTTTCAGGCGGTCGGGATACTTGCGGCTGTCCTTGAACTTGAGCGCGTCGACCGGCAGGATTTCCTGGCCGATTTCGTAGCGGCCTTCCGGATCGAGCAAGCCGTCGAGCCGTTCGCGCGCGCCGATCCGCATATGGTGGTCGCACTTCGGGCAGACGTGCAGATTCGCCTCGACGTCGTTGCGGTACAGCACCGCTTCGCACGCCGGACACTTGATCCACAGCCCTTCCGGAATGCCCTTGCGGCTCTTCGGGTCGGTTTGCTTGATTTTCGGCGGCAACAGTTTGTCGAGCCAGCTCATGATGATTCCTTCCAGGATTCGCGATACCAAAGACGGCGCAGCAGGAACCGCGCCGCCATGTTAACCGCGACAAAAATGATGTTTATCGGGCAGTCGCGCCGATGCTGTCGAGCGCCTGGCGAATTTCAGCAATGAAACTCGTCAGCTTGCTCGCAGCGGACTCGGGTGCTGCTTCTTCGAGCAACTGCACGATACGGCTGCCGATCACGACGGCATCGGAAACTTCGGCCACGGCGCGCGCGGATTGCGCGTCGCGAATGCCGAAACCGACGCCCACCGGCAGCGGTACGCGCGACTTGATGGCCGGGATTTTACCCGCGATGCTCAAAACGTCCAGATTTGCGGAGCCCGTGACACCTTTGAGCGACACATAGTAGACGTAACCGGACGCGATTTTACCAACCTCCGCGATGCGCTCGTCCGTCGACGTGGGCGCGAGCAGAAAAATCGGATCGATCCCGGCCGCCTTCATCTTTTCGGCGAAGATAGCCGATTCTTCCGGCGGATAGTCGACAACCAGCACGCCGTCGACGCCCGCTTCCTTCGCGGCAGCCGCAAACGCGTCGGCGCCCATGCGCTCGATGGGATTCGCATAGCCCATCAGCACGACGGGCGTTTTGTCGTCGGTTTCGCGGAAGCGCTTGACGTCGGCGAGCACGTGCTTCAGCGACACGCCCTTTGCCAGCGCGCGTTCCGACGATTGCTGGATCACGGGACCGTCGGCCATCGGGTCGGAGAACGGCACGCCGAGTTCGATGACATCGGCGCCGCCCTTCGCGAGCGCGTGCATGAACTCGACGGTGCGCGCCGGATCAGGATCGCCAGCGGTGATGAACGGAATCAGACCTTTCTTGCCCTGCGCGGCCAGTGCCGCGAACGTGGATTGAATACGGGACATGGAATTTTCTCGAAGTCGATGACTGCGCGGTTTGGCGTCAAGCCGTCGTCGTGGTGTTGGCAACGGCTGCTTTTCGGCGCGAAACGGGTTCCGGCGGATTTGCCGCCAAACTGACACGTTCTCGCGCTATCGCGCAGTAACTTTCATTGATCTCATAGCCGACGAATTCGCGCTTCTGACGGGCGCAAGCGACTGCCGTCGTGCCGCTCCCCATGAAGGGATCGAGCACGCGGCCACCTGGAGGACAACTGGCCAACACCATCCGCTCGACGATTTCGAGCGGTTTTTGGGTCGGATGGTCGACGCGTTCGGCATGTTGCCGGTGCAAACGCGAAACTGACCAGACGTCCTTAGGGTTGTAGCCCATCTCAAGCCACTTGCTTCCTTCGAACAACTTGCGCGAACGCGCCTTCTTCGTGGCGGCATCGTACGGGATACGGACGGGATCGAGGTCGAAATAGTAGTCTTTCGACACCGCGAAATAACCGATGTTGTCATGCACGGATGTAAAGCGGCGCGTCGTGCCGCCCATGCTCGGCACGCGCCGGTCCCAGATGATCTCGTTGACCATCGTGAGGCGGCTCTTCAGAAACACGAAGATTTCCGGCGCGTACTGCCATGTGCAGAAGATATACAGCGAACCCGACGGCTTCAGCTTCGGAATGGCGAGTTCGAGCCAGGCACGCGTCCAGGCGAGAAAATCCTCGCCCGAGCGCATGTCGGAATCGTTGCCATAGTCCTTGCCGAGGCCGTACGGCGGATCGGCGACGATCAGATCGATCGAGCCGTCCGGCAGGTTCGCCGCATCGGTCAGAAAATCGCGGTTCAGGAGCTCGATGCCCGCAGGCACCGGCAGCAGCGGCACAGCGCCCGCGCGCAACGCCTGGGCAACGCCTGCTTCGGCGTCGCCGTCCAGCGCGGGCGGCTGCGGCTCCTCGAACTCGTCGCGCATCGCCTGGGCGCTCAGAACTGGATGCCCGATCGCTCAGCGACCGTGTGCATGTCCTTGTCGCCCCGGCCCGACAGGTTCACCAGAAGGATTTTGTCCTTCGGCAAAGTCGGCGCGAGCTTCGCCGCGTACGCGAGCGCGTGGCTCGACTCCAGCGCGGGGATGATGCCCTCGATCCGGCAGCAGTCGTGGAAAGCCTTGAGCGCCTCTTCGTCGGTGATGCCGACGTATTCGGCGCGGCCGCTGTCCTTGAGCCATGCGTGCTCGGGACCGACGCCCGGATAGTCGAGACCCGCCGACACCGAATGCGTCTCGATGATCTGGCCGTTTTCGTCCTGCAGCAGATACGTGCGGTTGCCGTGCAGCACGCCGGGGCTGCCGCCAATCAGCGACGCCGCGTGACGACCCGTGTCGATGCCGTCACCGGCCGCTTCCACACCGATCAGTTTCACCGATTTGTCGTCAATATACGGGTAAAAGATACCCATCGCATTCGATCCGCCGCCAACGCAGGCGATCACGGCATCCGGCTGACGGCCCGTCAGTTCTGGCATCTGCACCTTGCATTCGTCGCCGATCACGCGCTGGAAATCGCGCACCATCATCGGATACGGATGCGGCCCTGCCACCGTGCCGATGATGTAGAACGTGTTTTCCACGTTCGTGACCCAGTCGCGCATCGCTTCGTTCAACGCGTCTTTCAGCGTGCGCGAGCCGGATTCGACGGGCACTACGGTCGCGCCCAGCAGCTTCATCCGGTAGACATTCGCGGCCTGGCGGCGCACGTCTTCCGCGCCCATGTAGACGATGCACTCCATGCCGAAGCGCGCCGCAATGGTCGCGGTTGCAACGCCGTGCTGGCCCGCGCCCGTTTCCGCGATCACGCGCGGCTTGCCCATGCGTTTGGCGAGCAACGCCTGACCGATCACGTTGTTCACCTTGTGCGCGCCCGTGTGGTTCAGGTCTTCGCGCTTCAGATAAACCTGCGCGCCGCCGAGCAGTTCGCTCCAGCGTTGCGCGTGATAGACAGGGGAAGGACGACCGACGAAGTACTTCAGTTCGCGCTCGTATTCGGCGATGAAGTCGGGGTCTACAGAGTATTTTTCGTACGCGACACGCAGTTCGTCGAGCGCGTGCATCAGCGTCTCGGCAACGAACACGCCGCCATATTGGCCGAAATGGCCACGTTCATCGGGTAAGTTGTACATATTCCGTCACTCTTCTCAGTATGCCGCAGCACCCGCTCGCTGCGAGGCGCGGCCTGGGAATCACCGGGCGTCCGCTTCGCGCACTGCGCGCACGAACGCCGCCATCCGGGCGTGATCCTTCACGCCCTTTGCGCCCGGCACCTCGATGCCGCTCGAGACATCGACCGCGTACGGGCGCACGCGATGAATCGCATTACTGACGTTTTGCGTGTTCAACCCACCACTCAAAACGGCCCGACGCGCGAGCTCTTGTGGAATAAGTGACCAATCGAAGACCTTCCCGCCGCCGCCATAGCCCTCGACATGTGTGTCGAACAGAAGACCACTGGCAGCTGAATAGTTAAGCGCCGATTCTACCAAATCGGCCGGTTGAGTATCTGCCGCAATCCGCAACGCGCGCAACCAAGGCAAACCCGCAACGCCCGCCAGCTTTTCGCACTGCTCAGGCGTTTCGTCGCCGTGGAACTGGAGCATCGTCAGCGGCACGTTGCAGGTGACTTCGCTGAACCACTCCGGCGTCGGATTCACGAACAACCCGACAACCGACACGAACGGCGGCACGACCCGCGTCATCTCGACCGCCTGCGCGATGCTCAACGCGCGCGGGCTGGGCGGGTAGAACACGAGGCCGATCGCATCGGCGCCAAGCGCGACGGCATGGGCGACATCGGCGGCGTTGCCGAGCCCGCACAGCTTGATGCGCGTGCGGTGCGGCACGGTGTCGGTGGCGGGCGAAAGGCTTGCGGCTTGAGTGTCGGCGGAAGTCATGAGTCGGTCCAAACGGTGCTCCACGGAACGCTGCCCGCCTGCGGTGCAGGAACGGCGAACATCTCAGGATAGCCCACTTGAGCGAGATACAGCCCGTCGGGCATGAAGGTGGGCGCCGCGCGTTTCCGGTCGCGACCTTGCAGAACTTCCGCGAGCCACGTCGCCGGATATCGCCCGCGGCCCACGGCCACGAGACAGCCCATCAGGTTGCGCACCATGTGATGCAGGAACGCATTGGCGCGAAAGCGAAAGTGGATGAAATCGCCCTGCGGCCGGATATCGATCTGATACAGATGCTTGACGGGCGTCTTCGCCTGGCATTCCGACGATCGGAACGCCGAGAAATCGTTCTCGCCGATCAGGCAGGCGGCCGCGTCGCGCATCGCGTCGACGTCGAGCGGCGTGTGAATCCAGCCGGCGCGGCCCGTGAGCATCGGCGAGCGCACCGGGTGGACGTACAGCGCGTAGTAATAGGTGCGCTCGAAAGCTGAGAACCGCGCGTGGAAGTCGTCGGGCATTGGCTTGGCCCACTGCACGGCGACCGTCGACGGCAAGAACGCGTTCGTGCCGCGCACCCACGAAAACTCTGTACGGTCGAGTTCCGTGTCGAAATGCACGACCTGCCCGAGACCGTGAACACCCGTATCCGTGCGGCCTGCCACGACCGTCTGCAGCGGCGTCTGCGCAAATTCGCGCAGCGCCCGTTCGAGTGCGTCCTGCACGGTCTTGCCGTGCGGCTGCGACTGCCAGCCGCAAAACGCCGCGCCGTCGTACTGGATGCCAAGCGCGATCCGCGTCATCACGAAAGCGGCGCGAGCGTTGACAGCAACGCGCGTGCGTCGGCGCGGGTGTCGGCGTCGTTCGATTCGATGACTTCGTTGATCAGCGTACGCGCGCCGACAACGTCGCCGAGATCGATGTACTCCACAGCCAGGTCGAGCTTGTTGCGAGCGATGCGCGCGACTTCGACCGGCGTGAACGCGGGCACGACCTGCGACGGCGACGGCGGAAGTTCCAGGTCGAAATCGAGCTTCAACGCGCCGAAGCGCGCCGCACCCAAACCGGCCACGGCGGCCGCACCGGCCGTGCCGGCGATGATCTCGTCGGCGACAGCAGGCGCCTGCGGCGCGTGCGCCGGCACCGCCTGTTGCGCCGTGATTTCGGGCGCGACGACGGGCTGCGTCACAGCGGGTGCGTCGGTTGCCGACGACTCGACGCGCGGCGGCAAAGCGAAGTCGTCGATGCTGTCGAGCGCGCGCATCGCGTCGCGCGGGAATGCGTCCGGCACAGCCGGCTCCAGCGGCGGCGGCGCGCCGAGCGGAAGCGCAGCGGGCGCGCGTTGTTCCGCTGCGTCCTGGGCGTCGGCTGGATGCAGTTCATTCAGCTCGGGCAGCGGCTCGATCAGTTGCTCGTGCTGCGCGGCCGGTTCCACATGACTCAACTGGATGGGCGGCGCAACGGACGCGGTGGGCTGCTCGAACGTGGGTTCGTGCTGCCCGGCTCCCGGTGTCGCGCCAAGGTCGAGTGTGAAAGGCTTGGGTTTCGCGCCGGATTCGTCGTGCGGTGCCTCGATCGGCTCGGCGAAATGCGGCTCGACCGGTTCGTGGATCGGCTGCTCGTCGAGCGGCAGTTCGGCGGATGGCGTGTCGGCGGCGAGTTCGCCCGTCGTCAGTTCCTGTTCGCGCGCGGCCTGTTCCCGTTCGGCTGCTTCGGCGGCACGCGCTTCTTCGCGTGCCAGATCGAGCGATTCGCGCGGCAACGCATCGGCGCCAAGCGTTGAGGCGGCGTCGAGCGCGGCCTCCGCGGATGCGCTGTCGAACGTTTCAGGCTCGGGCTTCGGTGCTGCGTCGTGATCCAATGCGGGCGAAATCGCAGCAGCGGCAACAACCGCAGCCGGACCGGCCTCGCGCAACCCGGTTTCAGACGGTTCGCGCAGCGACGCAGGCGGCTCATCGCTACGCGCGACTGCAACCGGCTCGACGGCCGCGGGCGCAACGGGCGTTTCATCTTCGCGTGCAACGTCGTCGTTCGCCGCTTCCTGCGCGCGCGCGGCTTTGCGACGCCGACGCATCGTCAAACCGGCCAGCAGCGCCACAAGCCCCGCGCCGACGATGGCCGCCACGCCCAGATATTCCTGCGAAATGCCCATCGGCTGGTTCGCGGGCTGCGTAGCTGCAGGTCCTGCATGAGCTGGCGCGCCAGCGCCGGGCGTCGCGTTCGACGACTGCGTCGCGCCCGGTGCCGTCGGCGCGTTTTCGTTTGCGCCCGGCTGCTTGCCGATACCGTGCTTCTGCAATTCCATCAACACACGGTTCTTCAGCGCGAGGAGTTGCTGCAAGCTCGACGGACGCGGCTGCGACGCGGGCTGCGCGTTGCTGGTTGCGGATGCGCCGGGCGGCGTAGCTGCGGACTCGCTGCCCTGGATGGAACCCGTGTATGAATGCGTGCCGCTCGCACCCGAAGCCGAGGCCGCCGCCGCGCCGCTCGTGGGCAGCGCGCCGGTTGCGGGCGCGGACGTCGCCTCGGCGGTGGCGGGCGGGCTGGCGCTTTGAGTTGGACTCGTGGCGGCCGCTTCGGCCGGCGACGATGCGCCGGTTGTCGCAGCACTCGCGCCAGCAGCCGTTGCAGCGGGCGCGGATGCCGAAGTCGTCGCGGAAGCGTTGTTGGTAATCGCAGCCTGCGCCGTCGCGCCGGACGCAGCAGAGGCGGCCATCGCAGCCGATGCCGCGCCGATGGGCGCCCCCGTCGCATCGACGGCAGGCAGATTCAGGACAGCGCCCAGCCGCAACCGGCTTGGATCGTGCCCCATGAACGCGTTCGGATTCGCGTCGAAGATCGCTTTCGCCGCGCGCGCCAGCACGGCGCGATCGTGCGACTGCGTCATCGCGACGGCAGCGTCGTTGAGCGATTGCCCAGGCTGAACAGTGAACTGCGTGCCGCCGGAAGCAGCACCAGCCGGTGCGCTCGCCGCCGCGGCGCCCGCGGCCGTGGTTTGCGCGTATGCCGCGCCCGGTATCGAAAATGCACCGGCAAAAACGATCGCGACCGCCGCCGCAATCCGATGCGAGCCGCTGCGTGTGGCGGCGGGAATAAGAGGGAATCGGGCCGTCATCGGGACCTTTCGTGCGCGGTCGTGCGGCGCATGCTTAGAAGTGTTGGCGACAAGATTCTGAAATACACAATAAAAAAGCGCCGCGAAAAACGCGACGCTTTTTGGGAGTTTTCTACGCGTCGATTAGACAACGCGCGTAGTTTACTTTACTTGTCGAGCAGAATGCGAAGCATACGACGCAGCGGCTCAGCAGCGCCCCACAGCAGCTGGTCGCCGACCGTGAATGCCGACAGATATTCGCCACCCATCGCGAGCTTGCGCAGACGGCCGACCGGCACCGTCAGCGTGCCCGTCACCACGGCGGGCGACAGATCGCGCATCGACGCTTCGCGCTCGTTCGGCACGACCTTCACCCAGTCGTTCGCCGAAGCGAGAATGCCGTTGATTTCGTCGAGCGGCACGTCCTTGTTCAGCTTGATGGTCAGCGCCTGCGAGTGGCAGCGCATTGCGCCGATACGCACGCACAGACCGTCGACGGGAATCGAGCCCGGCTCGCCCATTGCCGGCTTGCCGAGAATCTTGTTGGTTTCCGCGCCGGCCTTCCACTCTTCCTTCGACATGCCGTTGCCGAGATCCTTGTCGATCCACGGAATCAGCGAGCCCGCGAGCGGCACGCCGAAGTGATCGGTCAGCATGCTGTCGCTGTTCATGGCAGCCAGCACGCGGCGGTCGATATCGAGAATCGCCGACGACGGATTAGCCAGCTCATCCTTCACTGCGCCGTGCAGCGTGCCCATCTGGCTCAGCAGTTCACGCATGTTTTGCGCACCCGCGCCCGAAGCAGCCTGATACGTCATGGCCGTCATCCAGTCGACGAGGTTTTCGCGGAACAAACCGCCCAGCGCCATCAGCATCAGGCTGACCGTGCAGTTACCGCCGATGAAATTCTTCTGGCCCTTGACCAGCGCATTCTTGATGACGTCGAGGTTGACGGGATCGAGAATGATGACGGCGTCATCCTTCATGCGCAGCGACGAAGCCGCGTCGATCCAGTAGCCGTTCCAGCCCGCTGCGCGCAGCTTCGGGAACACTTCGTTCGTGTAGTCGCCGCCCTGGCAGGAGATGATGGCGTCGCACTTCTTCAGGTCGTCGATGCTTGTCGCATCTTTGAGCTTGGTCTCGTTTTTGGCAAACGACGGCGCATTGCCGCCCGCATTGCTGGTGCTGAAAAACACCGGTTCGATCAGATCGAAATCGCCTTCCTGTTGCATACGTTGCATCAGGACGCTGCCGACCATGCCGCGCCAACCTACGAGACCTACGTTCATGACTTCATACCCTTCGAGTGGACACTTCCCCGCATCTTTGCCCGCAGTGACCGCGCGGGGAAGATGGGCGGGCACGACGGACGATCAGCGCTTCGTGATCGTTTTCGGGGTAATCGTTTTGATGGTAATGGCGAGCGCAACCACGCGGGCCGTTTTGCCGCGCAGTGTCGAAATCGAGGAGATTTGAGGAATCGTCGCCATCACATGAGTCTACACGAAAACCCGTTTTTTGCGGCGCGGGCGCCGCGATTTGCATGAATCCGCGCAAAATTGGCAGATTCACGCGTGTTTGCTGAAGAATTACAGCGCCGCAACGACGGCATCGCCCATCGCTTCCGTGCCGACTTGCTTGCAGCCAGGCGTAAGAATATCGCCGGTGCGATAGCCTTGTTCCAGCACCTTTTTCACGGCGCTTTCGATACGGTCGGCCTGCTCGGCCCGGTTCAACGAATAACGCAGCATCATCGCCGCCGACAGAATCGTGGCGAGCGGATTCGCAATGCCCTTGCCCGCGATATCGGGCGCCGAACCGTGCGACGGCTCGTATAGACCCTTGTTGTTCTTGTCGAGCGAAGCCGACGGCAGCATGCCGATCGAACCCGTCAACATTGCCGCTTCGTCCGAAAGAATGTCGCCGAACATGTTGCCCGTGACGATCACATCGAACGATTTCGGCGCCTTCACGAGCTGCATGGCCGCGTTGTCGACGTACATGTGCGACAGCTCGACGTCCGCGTATTCCTTCGAGACATCGATCATCACGTCCTTCCACAATTGCGATGTTTCGAGCACGTTCGCCTTGTCGACCGACGTCAACTTCTTGTCGCGCTTCTGGGCCGCCTGGAACGCGACGTGCGCGATGCGGCGCACTTCGGGTTCCGAATAGCGCATCGTGTCGAAGCCTTCTTTCGCGCCTTCGAACGGACCGTCCGGCGCTGCACGCACGCCGCGCGGCGAGCCGAAATAGATGTCGCCGTTCAGTTCGCGCACGATCAGGATATCGAGGCCCGACACGATTTCCGGCTTCAGCGACGACGCGCCCGTCAATTGCGGATAGCAGATCGCCGGACGGAAGTTCGCGAACAGTTGCAGATGCTTGCGCAGACCCAGAATTGCCTGCTCCGGACGCAGCGAGCGCTCGAGCGAATCGTACTTCCAGTCGCCGACCGCGCCGAACAGGATCGCGTCCGCTTCCTTCGCGAGCTTGAGCGTAGCTTCCGGCAGCGGATGGCCCGCCGCCTCGTAGCCCGCGCCGCCGACGGGCGCCTCTTCCATCTCGAACTTCTCGCCGAGTACGTTCAGAACCTTGACGGCTTCCTTGACGATTTCCTTGCCAATGCCGTCGCCCGGCAACACTGCGATCTTCATGCGTATTCCTTGTTGGTTTCTGTCTGGCGTGGATCAGGCGCGCTTTCGCGAAAACTTCAGCGCACGAGGCGGTTATTGAGCCACGGCTGCTTCGCGATGCGCTCTGCCTCGTACTGGCGAATCTTGTCCGCGTGACGAAGCGTGAGGCCGATGTCGTCGAAGCCGTTCAGCAGGCAGTATTTGCGGAACGCAGCGACTTCGAACGGATACTCGGCGCTTCCGTCAGCCGTGCGCACGACCTGCTTTTCCAGATCGACGGTCAGCTGGAAGCCGTTGAACGCGAATGTTTCGTTAAACAGATGGTCGACCTGCTGATCCGTCAGCACGATGGGCAGCAGACCATTCTTGAAGCAGTTGTTGTAGAAGATGTCCGCGAAGCTCGGCGCGATGATCGCGCGGAAGCCGTACTGTTGCAGCGCCCACGGTGCGTGCTCGCGCGAGCTGCCGCAGCCGAAGTTCTGGCGTGCGAGCAGCACCGACGCGCCCTGATAACGCGGCTGGTTAAGCACGAAATCCGGATTCAGCGGACGCTTCGAATTGTCCTGTCCCGGCTCGCCGTGATCGAGATAACGCCATTCGTCGAACGCGTTCGGACCGAAGCCCGTGCGCTTGATCGACTTCAGGAACTGCTTCGGGATGATCGCGTCGGTGTCTACGTTTTCGCGATCGAGCGGCGCCACGACGCCGGTATGTACGATGAATTTTTCCATGACGCTTTAGCCTGTTCGAAGCCGGAAGGCGATGCGCATCGGCATCACTCACCCCCTCCGGCGAATCAAAAACCGCTTACTTTGCCGCCTTGTCGCTGATCGACCCGCCCAGATGCTGCAGGTCTTCGCCAAAGCCATGCACCGTGTTGCACCCAGCGAGGCCGAGCAGCAGCCCGGCTAGCGTCGCGAGTGCGAATCGGCGCAGAAGTGCGATGCGATCGATGTTCATGTGGCGTTCATCCCAGCTTGCGAATGTCGACGAAATGCCCTTCGATGGCGGCAGCCGCTGCCATGGCGGGGCTCACGAGGTGCGTGCGTCCGCCCGCGCCCTGACGGCCTTCGAAATTGCGGTTCGACGTGGATGCGCAGCGCTCGCCCGGCTCCAGCCGGTCGGCGTTCATCGCGAGGCACATTGAGCAGCCCGGCTCGCGCCATTCGAAACCCGCGTCCGTGAAGACCTTGTCGAGACCTTCGCGCTCGGCTTGCGCCTTCACGAGGCCCGAGCCCGGCACGACCATCGCGAGACGGATGTTCGGCGCGACGCGGCGGCCAAGCTTCTTCACGACCCACGCTGCCGCGCGCAGATCTTCGATGCGCGCATTCGTGCATGAGCCGATGAAAATCTTGTCCGGCTTGATCGATTCGATGGGGAGATTCGGTTCGAGCGCCATGTACTGCAACGCGCGTTCCATCGCGTCGCGCTTGACCGGATCCTTCTCCTTCTCCGGATCCGGCACGCGTGCGTCGACGGAGGTGACCATTTCCGGCGACGTGCCCCACGTGACCTGCGGCACGATCTCGGCAGCGTTCAGTTCGACCACGCGATCGAAATGCGCGCCAGGATCGGACGTGAACTGCTTCCAGTATTCGACGGCCTGATCCCATTCGACGCCTTGCGGCGAGAACGGACGGCCCTTCAGATATTCGACCGTCGTGTCGTCGACGGCGACCATGCCGGCGCGCGCGCCCGCTTCGATCGCCATGTTGCAGACGGTCATGCGGCCTTCCATCGACAGCGCGCGAATGGTCGAACCGCCGAATTCGATTGCGTAGCCCGTGCCGCCCGCCGTGCCGATCTTGCCGATGATCGCGAGCACGATGTCCTTCGCGGTGCAGCCGCGCGGCAACTGGCCTTCGACCTTGACCAGCATGTTCTTGCTCTTCTTCTGCAGAAGCGTTTGCGTGGCGAGCACGTGCTCGACTTCCGACGTGCCGATGCCGTGCGCGAGCGCGCCGAACGCGCCGTGCGTGGACGTGTGCGAGTCGCCGCAGACGATCGTCATGCCCGGCAGCGTCGCGCCCTGTTCCGGCCCGATGATGTGAACGATGCCCTGACGCAGGTCGTTCATCTTGAACTGCGTGATGCCGAACGCGTCGCAGTTCGAGTCGAGCGTATCGACTTGCAGCTTCGACACAGGGTCAGCGATGCCGTGGCTGCGATCCGTGGTCGGCACGTTGTGATCCGACACCGCCAGATTCGCGCTAATGCGCCACACCGGGCGCTCCGAGAGCTTCAGCCCTTCGAATGCCTGCGGGCTGGTCACTTCATGCAGCAGTTGACGGTCGATATAGAGAATCGTCGTACCGTCTTCTTCCGTGTGGACCACATGCGTGTTCCACAATTTGTCGTAGAGAGTCTGTGCCATGGTATGCGGGGATAGTAATGACATCGGGCAGTTCGTGTCCGGTCAATTATGCCACGCAGTTGACTTTCCAGGACCATCACGTATCGAGAAAACCGATAAAAAACATGGAGTTGGGTGGTAGTGCCGATACCTGTATCGGCACTACCCCAGGTGGGCGTCCGTGTCCGTTTCGAAATGATCGGATGGAAAGCCGGGCGGGCTTTCGCTGCGCAGGAAGCTCCGCAACTGGCGCTGAAACGGGGGAACGTGCGTAAAGCACGTCCTGCGACGACGTAGCGACAAAACACGCGGGAGTCGGCCGAACGGCGTATAGCGCCCACTTCAGCGTTCGCCATAGCATGGTTAGTCACCCTAACCATGTTAACGATGTCGCAACTCGAATATCTGATCGTCGATTCACCGCCTGAACCTGGACATCGATTCTCAGGGGTGAGCTATCGTGGAACCAAGTGGAATCTCAATCATCTCGATGCCTTCACATTCAAGATCGATCTGGGAATACGAGGAGACGTGACCGTACTCGTACTTTTCTCCTGCCACTGCTTTTCCCGTAGCTTCCGATGGGACGCGCGCGCAACTCATCTGATACCTGCGGATGAAATCTACGATGATGGCAAAGAGCGCCGTGTACTCGACCCGCAGCGCTACGAACTTTCACGCAGGCATCTAAGAGAAATTGTCGTTCAATTGCCGTTCCGGCGCATTACGATTGCCAACGAGAAACAACCCAACTTCGTTACGCTCGAACAACTGAACGAAGACGGCACGAGATCGCTCTATGCCGTTTTCTTCGAAGCAGAGCGAGACCGGAGCCGCAAGCGACGCATCGTATTGCGCATCCAGTCGGCCTACGTGCTGGACAACGGGCTGACGAGGCGTCAGGAAAAGGCCGGTAAAGTCGGCTTCGCGACACTACTGCGTGCGACGTACCTTGGCAAAAGGATTCGCGGGTAGGTCCGCAGAAAAACAAACGGCCACCTGAGGTGGCCGTTGCATGCGGGATTCTCTATCTGTCGTTCGACAAAACTCCCACTCCTGGTGGGACCCGGCTTGCCGGGCGGCGCTACGTTTTTCGCACCCGCTGGTACGTAGTTTTGAACTGTCATTATTGCTTTTTGCCCACCGCCGGTCAAGCACCCCCGACCTGGCCAAACGGCATATAAAGCAAAACACCCCAACGGCGAACCGCTGGGGTGTTTCATTCGATGCGTTTAACGCAAGCGTAGAGCGCTGACGCGCCCGTGGCTTAGCGCTGAGCGATCGGCTTGGCTTCGCGCGGCGTTTCGCCGATGAACAGCTGACGCGGACGGCCAATCTTCTGTTCGGGATCGCCGATCATTTCGTTCCACTGTGCGATCCAGCCGACCGTACGTGCCATCGCGAAGATACACGTGAACATCGACGTCGGGATGCCCAGCGCGCGCTGTACGATGCCCGAGTAGAAGTCGACGTTCGGGTACAGCTTGCGCGACACGAAGTATTCGTCTTCCAGCGCGATCTTTTCCAGCGCCATGGCGAGCTTGAACAGCGGGTCGTCGTGCAGGCCCAGTTCGTTCAGCACTTCGTAGCACGTTTCGCGCATCAGCTTGGCGCGCGGATCGTAGTTCTTGTAGACGCGGTGACCGAAGCCCATCAGCTTCACGCCCGAGTTCTTGTCCTTCACCTGCTTGATGAACTCAGGAATGTTGTCGACCGAGCCGATTTCTTCCAGCATGTTCAGCGCCGCTTCGTTCGCGCCGCCGTGCGCCGGGCCCCACAGACACGCGATACCGGCCGCGATACACGCAAACGGATTCGCGCCCGACGAACCCGCCAGACGAACCGTCGACGTCGACGCGTTCTGCTCGTGGTCGGCGTGCAGGATCAGGATACGGTCGAGTGCGCGGACCAGCACTTCGTTGACCTGGTACTCTTCGCACGGGTTCGAGAACATCATGCGCATGAAGTTCGCGCTGTACGACAGATTGTTCTGCGGATACACGAACGGCTGGCCGATCGAGTACTTGTACGCCATCGCGACCAGCGTCGGCAGCTTGGCGATCATACGGATCGCCGAGACTTCGCGGTGACGCGGGTTATTGATGTCGAGCGAGTCGTGATAGAACGCCGACAGCGCGCCGACTGCGGCGACGAGAATCGCCATCGGGTGCGCGTCACGGCGGAAACCACGGAAGAAGAACTGCATCTGCTCGTGAACCATCGTGTGGTTCGTGACCGTCTTCACGAACTCGTCTTTCTGCGCCTGATTCGGCAATTCGCCCTTCAGCAGCGCATAGCACGTTTCGAGGAAGTCCGCGTTTTGCGCGAGATTGTCGATCGGGAAGCCGCGGTACAGCAGCTCGCCCTTGTCACCGTCGATGTAGGTGATAGCCGAGTTGCACGACGCCGTCGACATAAAGCCCGGATCGTACGTGAACTTGCCGGTCTGACCATACAGCTTACGGATGTCGATCACATCCGGGCCCATCGTGCCCTTGTAAATCGGCATTTCAACGCTCGGCGAGTTGTCGCTGAACGATAGCGTGGCTTTAACATCTGACGGGGTCATAGCACATCCTCAATCGAAGTATGGAAACAGGGTTTCGATAATTGCACGCCTGGATCAAACTCACCTGCGTAACGGCGAGGTTTACACCTTGCCTACACGTTACGCAGCATCTCCAGCACCCGCACGACATCGGCGTCGGCGAGGTCGCCCTCCGGTTCCTTGCGGGCGAGCAGCAAGTCCATCAGGTCGTTATCGCTTAGTTCGAGCAGGCGCGTGAGCGCGCCTACGTCTGCATCACTGAGATCATGCTCATATCGGCTAAAAAAACGCTCGAAGATCAGATCGTTTTCCAGCAGGCCGCGCCGGGCGCGCCAGCGAAGACGCGCGCGACGCAGCGGGTCGGACTGATGCGGCGTGTCCATCTCAGACCGCACGCCGGACCATCAATTCCTTGATCTTGCCGATCGCCTTCGTCGGGTTGAGCCCCTTCGGGCACACGTCGACGCAGTTCATGATCGTATGGCAACGGAACAGACGGTACGGATCTTCCAGGTTGTCCAGCCGCTCGCCCGTCGCCTGGTCGCGGCTATCCGCGATGAAACGGTAGGCTTGCAGCAGCCCCGCCGGGCCGACGAACTTGTCCGGATTCCACCAGAAGCTCGGGCACGACGTCGAGCAGCTCGCGCACAGGATGCACTCGTACAGGCCGTCGAGCTCGTCGCGTTCTTCCGGCGACTGCAGACGCTCCTTCTCCGGCGGCGGCGTGTCGTTGATCAGGTACGGCTTGATCGAGTGATACTGGTTGAAGAACTGCGTCATGTCGACAATCATGTCGCGAATCACGGGCAGCCCCGGCAGCGGACGCAGCACGATCTTCTGCGGCAGGTCGTTCAGGTTCGTCAGGCAGGCAAGACCGTTCTTGCCGTTGATGTTCATCGCGTCCGAGCCACACACGCCCTCGCGGCACGAGCGGCGGAACGACAGCGTTTCGTCCAGTGCCTTCAGTTTCACCAGCGCGTCGAGCAGCATGCGCTCGTGCGAGTCGATCTCGATCTCGTACGTCTGCATGCGCGGCGCGGCGTCCTTGTCCGGGTCGTAGCGGTAGATTTCGAATGTACGCTTGGCCATGGTGTGGGGTCCTTTGTGCTTTAGAAGGTACGCGTTTAGAAGGTCCGTGCCTTCGGCGGCACCGATTCGACCGTCAGCGGGTTCATATGCACCGGCTTGTAGTCGAGGCGGTCGCCTTCGCTGTACCACAGCGTATGGCGCAGCCAGTTCTCGTCGTCGCGATGTTCGAAGTCGTTCTGCGCATGCGCGCCACGGCTTTCCTTGCGCGCTTCGGCCGACACCATCGTCGCGCGCGCCACTTCGATCAGGTTCTCCACTTCGAGCGCTTCCACGCGCGCCGTGTTGAACACCTTCGACTTGTCCTTCAGGTGGATGTTGCCCACGCGTGCAGCCACTTCGCGAATGCGCTCGACGCCTTCGGCGAGCAGCGCCGACGTACGGAACACGCCTGCGTGCGCCTGCATCGTCGAGCGGATATCGTTCGCCACATTCTGCGCATATTCACCCGAGCTGGAGTTGTCCAGCTTCGCCAGACGCGACAGCGCGAAATCAGCGGCATCGGCCGGCAGCGGCTTGTGCTCCTTGATGTCCTTCACGTGCTTGACGATGTGGTTACCCGCCGCGCGGCCGAACACCACGAGATCCAGCAGCGAGTTCGTGCCCAGGCGGTTCGCGCCATGCACCGACACGCACGAGCATTCGCCCACGGCGTAGAAGCCGTTGATCGGGTCTTCGTGGCCCTTGGCGGTGCCGACCACCTGACCGTGAATGTTCGTCGGAATGCCGCCCATCTGGTAGTGGATGGTCGGCACAACGGGAATCGGTTCCTTGATGCAGTCGACGTTCGCGAACTTCAGCGCGATTTCGCGGATCGACGGCAGACGCTTCATGATCGTCTCGGCGCCGATGTGCGACAGGTCGAGCAGCACGTGGTCCTTGTTCGGACCCACACCACGGCCTTCCTTGATTTCCTGGTCCATCGAGCGCGAAACGAAGTCGCGCGGCGCCAGATCCTTCAGCGTCGGCGCGTAGCGCTCCATGAAGCGCTCGCCGTCCGAGTTACGCAGGATGCCGCCTTCACCGCGCACGCCTTCCGTGATCAGCACGCCCGCGCCTGCCACGCCCGTCGGGTGGAATTGCCAGAATTCCATGTCTTCGAGCGGGATGCCCGCGCGTGCGGCCATACCCAGACCGTCGCCCGTGTTGATGAATGCATTGGTCGAGGCCGCGAAGATCCGGCCCGCGCCGCCCGTGGCGAACAGCGTGGTCTTGCCTTCGAGGATATAGACGTCGCCCGTTTCCATTTCCAGCGCGGTCACGCCGAGCACGTCGCCTTCGGCGTCGCGGATCAGGTCCAGCGCCATCCATTCGACGAAGAACGTGGTCTTCGCCGCGACGTTCTGCTGGTACAGCGTGTGCAGCAGCGCGTGGCCGGTACGGTCAGCGGCAGCGCAAGCGCGCTGCACGGGCTTTTCGCCGTAGTTCGCGGTGTGGCCGCCGAACGGGCGCTGATAGATCGTGCCATCCGCGTTGCGGTCGAACGGCATGCCGAAGTGTTCGAGTTCATAGACGGCGTTCGGTGCTTCGCGGCACATGAACTCGATCGCGTCCTGGTCGCCGAGCCAGTCGGAGCCCTTGATCGTGTCGTAGAAGTGGTAGTGCCAGTTGTCTTCGCTCATGTTGCCGAGCGAGGCGCCGATGCCGCCTTGCGCAGCCACCGTGTGCGAGCGCGTCGGGAACACCTTCGAGAGCACGCACACGGACAGGCCCGCGCGTGCCAGTTGCAGCGATGCGCGCATCCCGGAGCCACCTGCGCCGACGATCACCACATCAAACTTGCGACGCGGCAGGGAATTCTTGATTGCAGCCATTCTTTACACTCTCCAGAGAATCTGCGCAGCGTAGCCCGCACACGCGAGCAGCCAGACGATCGTCAACGCCTGCAGCAGAAGCCGCGTGCCAACGGGCTTGATGTAGTCCATCCAGATGTCCCGGATGCCGACCCACGCGTGATAGAACAGCGACAGCAGCGTCACGAAGGTGGCGAGCTTCATCCACTGCGTGGCGAAGATCCCGGCCCAGCCGTCGTAAGAGAATGCGTGCGCGCCGAAGAACCAGGCGAGCAGGATGACGGTGTACACGGCCATGATGACGGCCGTGATGCGCTGCGCGAGCCAGTCGCGCAGACCATAGTGCGCGCCCACGACGAGGCGCTTGGAACCAACTCGGTTATTGGCGGACATGTTTTTAGAATGCTCCGAACAGTTTGAGCGCGAAGGCGATCGTCAGGATCGACGACACCACCAGCACGACGACCGACGTGCTCTTGCCACGCTCTTTCGAGACCGCGTCATGGTTCATGTCCATCGACAGATGGCGTACGCCCGCGCAGAAGTGGAACAGGAACGCCCACGCCAGCACCAGCACGATCAGCTTGACGATGATGTTGGACAGGAAGCCCTTGAACACCTCGTAGCTCAGTTCGGAGGTCAGGCTCTGGTCAAAGAGGTACAGCAGGAACGGAAGGAAGATGAACAGCAGGCCGCCGCTCACGCGGTGAAGGATCGACACCCGCCCCGCGAGAGGAAGACGGTATGCCGTCAATATCTGCCCGATACCGATGTTCCGGTATTCCGGCCTCGGTTTTTTTACGGCTTCTGCCATGCTAGACCCCTACTTGTAGTCACACTAATCCGCAATTTTAGCGCCTTTTCATTTCGCGCTGCAGCGTAACACTGCTCTGGCGAGCGTGCCGCGAAGCGCGCATGAAGGCCCGCGCAAGCCTTGCCGCAAGCCCACGGCAACGCTTTTTCTTTCAACTCAAATCGTTCTGATAGTAATACCCGGTTGTGACATACCATCCGCGCCGTACTTCGACGGGACGGTCACCATAGGTATAGGACACGCGCTCCACGGACAGCAACGGAAATCCCGTCGGCACGTGTAAAAGATCGGCAACGGACGGGTCCGCGGCGACGGCGCGAATCTTCTCGGACGCGCGAATCATGCGCGTGCCGAACTCCGTTTCGAACATCGCGTAGAGCGGCCCCTTGTACTCCGACAGGCGCTCGAGCGTCAGCCCGCGGAACACGCCGCCCGGCAACCAGATTTCGTCGAGCACCGTGTCTTCGCCGTCGAATGTCAAAAGACGCTTGATCAGCACGACGGGGTCGGCCGGCTTCAGGTCCAGCTGCCGCGCGATATCCGCCGACGCGCGCAAGCGCCGGCATTCGAGCAGCCGGCTGATATGCGGATGCTCGGCGCCGTCGTCGGCGAGAAGACGGAGGAAGCGGAACTGCGCGCGCTCTTCGTTGTGCGTAGCAACAAAAGTGCCTTTGCCCTGACGGCGCACCAGCAGGTTGTCGGCGGCAAGCTCGTCGATCGCCTTGCGCACCGTGCCCTGGCTGACCTTGTAACGCGCGGCCAGTTCGACTTCACTGGGAATGATCTCGCCCGGCTTCCATTCACCCGACTCGAGGCTCTGCGTGATGAGCGCCTTGATCTGCTGGTAGAGAGGACTGAACGTCGGCGACGGCGCCGGCGTCGAGACAGGCGCAGCGTCGCCCGCGCCGGACGCGCCGGGAGGGTTCGCTGTGCTGGCCGGGTTCGAATTCATGCGCGCATTTCAACACAAAGCGCCTCATGCCGTCCAGATTTTTTGCCGTAATAGATATGTCTTATATAAGACATAAGATACGGTTGACTTTGTCCCGCCCGACTCCTACACTCCTTGTCGAGCAAGGGTTTGCGGGTTGTGCCACGCATTTTTGACAGCGCTTTATGTCAACAGCGTGATGCACCGGAAGGCCACCCTGCATCACGCTGTTCCCTCACGCAGTTCAGGTTTCGCTTCGCCCTGCATTGCCCGGCAAGTGCGCCGCAATGCCCCGCCGAAACGCGCTGTTTGCAGGAGCCCGCGCCATGCAGCGGCCTTGATATCGCGTCTATCATGGCGCCGATCGCTGCAAGCACTATCCCTCCCCGCGCTCGGCAGCACAGATTATCCGGCACGGCGGCTTCGCCGGCAGCGTGCCTTCGGGCCTTCTTCGGACCGCCTGCAGGGCTCGCGCAGCGAATTTGCCGTGCTAAAACCACGCTTCGCGTAACGCCCATATAGAATGGCGTTTTCCCTAGCGTTCAACGCATCGTCCTGGAGATTTCTCAATGGCTAAGCCCGCAAAGCGCGTTGCCGTCACCGGCGCCGCAGGTCAAATCGGTTACTCCCTGCTGTTCCGCATCGCCAATGGCGACATGCTCGGCAAGGATCAACCGGTCATCCTGCAACTGCTGGACCTGCCGCAAGCGCAAGCCGCCGTCAAAGGCGTCGTGATGGAACTCGAAGACTGCGCGTTCCCGCTGCTCGCGGGTGTCGTGGTCACTGACGATCCCAAGGTTGCGTTCAAGGATGCCGACGTCGCACTGCTGGTCGGCGCGCGTCCGCGTTCGAAAGGCATGGAGCGTAAGGACCTGCTGTCGGCCAACGCCGAAATCTTCACGGTGCAAGGCAAGGCACTGAACGAAGTGGCGAGCCGCGACGTGAAGGTGCTGGTCGTCGGCAACCCGGCGAACACGAACGCCTACATCGCGATGAAGTCGGCACCGGATCTGCCGAAGAAGAACTTCACGGCCATGCTGCGTCTGGACCACAACCGCGCGCTGTCGCAACTGGCTGCCAAGTCGGGCAAGCCGGTCGCTTCGATCGAAAAGCTGGTCGTGTGGGGCAATCACTCGCCGACCATGTACCCGGACTTCCGCGTCGCGACGGCTGAAGGCCAGGACCTGACCAAGCTGATCAACGACGAAGAATGGAACCGCAACACGTTCATCCCGACGGTCGGCAAGCGCGGCGCGGCGATCATCGAAGCGCGCGGCCTGTCGTCGGCGGCTTCGGCAGCGAACGCAGCCATCGACCACGTGCGTGACTGGGTGCTCGGCACGAACGGCAAGTGGGTCACGATGGGCATTCCGTCGGACGGTTCGTACGGCATCCCCGAAGACATCGTCTACGGCGTGGCCGTGACGTGCGAAAACGGCGAGTACAAGCGTGTCGAAGGCCTGCAGATCGACGCATTCGCGCGCGAAAAGATGGACAACACGCTGAACGAGCTGCTCGAAGAGCGCGAAGGCGTTCAGCACCTGCTCGGCTAATCGCCTGATGCAGAATAACCGGGACTCCGTTGCAGCGCGACGGGTTCCGGTTTTTTACGTTTGACAATCCTGCACGATGGTTTGCGCAGCAACTCATGCAGGGGTTCGCAACTGATTCGAGCGCGTTTTGATCTGACCGTCGTATATCACGGTCGTAGAAGACCAGAGCGCACCCGAATCAGAATTTCCAAACAGTACCCACACGCCGATAATGCGCGCACTGACTCCCGCCGAAGTCCTGTTTGACGGCGAAGCGCCGCCCACTGTCCTGCCTGCCTGCGACCACTACGCGGGCAGCGAGAAGCTGATGCTCAAATCGCTCGCTTTGCAGCAGGAATTGGGCCCTGTCTTCGACATCACGCTCGATTGCGAAGACGGCGCGCAAGTGGGCCGCGAGGCGGAACATGCGGAACTGGTCGCGTCGCTGCTGGGCGGCGAGCACGACCGTTTCGGCCGTGTCGGCGTGCGGATTCACGACTTCAACCATGCGCACTGGCGCGACGACGTGCGCCTCATCCTGCGTGCGGCGAAGCGCGCGCCTGCCTTTATTACTCTGCCGAAAATCCGCAACGTGCCCGATGCCGCCGAAATGTGCGCGTTCATCGAGGCCACACGGCGCGAACTGGGCATCGCGAAACCCGTTCCCGTCCAGTTGCTGATCGAAACGCATGGCGCCCTCACGCGCGTGTTCGATCTGGCCGCGCTGCCCGCCGTCGAGTCCCTGAGCTTCGGCCTGATGGACTTCGTCTCCGCGCACGACGGCGCAATTCCCGATACCGCGATGCGCTCGCCAGGCCAGTTCGATCACCCGCTCGTGCGGCGGGCGAAACTCGAGATTTCGGCGGCCTGCCACGCGCATGGCAAGGTGCCGTCGCACAATGTATCGACGGAAGTGCGCGACATGGACGTCGTCGCGAACGACGCACTGCGCGCGCGCAACGAGTTCGGTTACACACGCATGTGGAGCATTCACCCCGCGCAGATTCCCGCCATCGTGTCGGCCTTCGCGCCGCGCGACGAGGAGATCGCGACGGCCACGGAAATCCTGCTCGCCGCGCAGTCCGCGCAATGGGGCCCGACGCGCCATCGCGACACGCTGCACGATCGCGCGAGCTATCGCTATTACTGGTCGGTGCTGCGCCGCGCCCGCTCGACGGGCCGCAGCGTGCCCGCCGAAGCCGCGCCGCTGTTCGGGCCGAACGAGGAATCCGCATCATGAGCAACGCCAACACATCCCCGGGCGCCGCATTCCGCGCAGCCGTCGCCGCCGAAAAACCATTGCAGGTGGTCGGCGCGATCAACGCGAATCACGCGCTGCTCGCGCAACGCGCGGGCTTCAAGGCGATCTACGTGTCGGGCGGCGGCGTCGCAGCCGGCTCGCTGGGCTTGCCCGATCTCGGCATCTCGACGCTGGATGACGTTCTGACCGACGTGCGCCGCATCACCGATGTCTGCGATCTGCCGCTGCTGGTCGACGTCGACACGGGCTTTGGCCCGTCCGCATTCAATATCGCGCGTACCGTGAAGGCGCTGACCAAGGCTGGCGCGGGCGCGATGCATATCGAAGACCAGGTTGGCGCGAAACGCTGCGGGCATCGACCGGGCAAGGCGATCGTGACGCAGGACGAGATGGTCGACCGCATCAAGGCGGCCGTCGACGCGCGCACCGATCCCAACTTCGTCATCATGGCGCGCACCGACGCGCTCGCCGTCGAAGGCCTGCAAGCGGCGATGGACCGCGCGATGGCCTGCGTCGAAGCCGGCGCCGACATGATCTTTCCGGAAGCGATGACGGAACTCGGCATGTACCGGCAGTTCGCGCAGGCCGTGAAGGTCCCCGTTCTCGCGAACATCACTGAGTTCGGCGCGACGCCCCTGTTCACCGTCGATGAACTGCGCGGCGCGGATGTCTCGCTGGTGCTGTATCCGCTGTCGGCGTTCCGCGCGATGAACAGGGCCGCCGAAAACGTTTACACGGCCATTCGTCGCGACGGCACGCAAAAGAATGTCGTCGACACGATGCAAACGCGCGAAGAACTGTACGATCGCATCGGCTATCACGCGTACGAGCAGAAGCTCGACGCGCTGTTCAGTCAAGGCACGCGGAACAACGAGCAGGACAAGTAAGCGGCACATCAAGGAGACCCCTGGAATGAGCGATACGACGCAAGCGGCTGCACCGGGAACAACAAGCGGCTTCAAGCCGAAGAAATCCGTGGCCCTGTCGGGCGTGACGGCGGGCAACACCGCGCTCTGCACGGTCGGCAAGACGGGTAACGACCTGCATTACCGCGGCTACGACATTCTCGATATCGCCGGCGCCAGCGAATTCGAGGAAATCGCGTATCTGCTCGTACACGGCAAGCTGCCCAACGTCGCCGAACTCGCCGCTTACAAGAAGAAGCTCAAGGCGCTGCGCGGCCTGCCCGCGAACGTGAAGGCCGCGCTCGAATGGATTCCCGCCGCAGCCCACCCGATGGACGTGATGCGCACGGGCGTGTCCGTGCTGGGCACCGTGCTGCCGGAAAAAGACGATCACAACCTGCCGGGCGCGCGCGATATCGCCGACAAGCTGATGGCCTCGCTCGGCTCGATGCTGCTGTACTGGTATCACTACTCGCACAACGGCAAGCGGATCGAAGTCGAAACCGACGACGATTCGATCGGTGGCCACTTCCTGCATCTGCTGCATGGCGTGGAGCCGCCGAAATCATGGGTCGATGCGATGCACGTGTCGCTGAATCTGTACGCGGAACATGAATTCAACGCGTCGACGTTCACGGGCCGCGTGATCGCGGGCACGGGCTCGGACATGTATTCGGCCATCACGGGCGCGATCGGCGCGCTGCGCGGCCCGAAGCACGGCGGCGCCAACGAGGTCGCGTTCGAGATCCAGTCGCGCTACCAGACGCCGGATGAGGCAGAAGCCGACATCCGCCGCCGCGTCGAAAACAAGGAAGTCGTGATCGGCTTCGGACACCCCGTGTACACGATCTCCGATCCGCGCAACAAGGTGATCAAGGAAGTCGCGAAGAAGCTGTCGAAAGAGGCATCGAACATGAAGCTGTTCGATATCGCCGAGCGGCTCGAAGGCGTGATGGCCGACGCGAAGAAGATGTTCCCGAACCTCGACTGGTTCAGCGCGGTGTCGTATCACATGATGGGCGTGCCGACGGCCATGTTCACGCCGCTCTTCGTGATCTCGCGCACGTCCGGCTGGGCCGCGCACATCATCGAACAGCGCGTCGACAACAAGATCATTCGACCCAGCGCAAATTACACGGGTCCGGAGAATTTGAAGTTCGTGGCGCTAAATAGGAGAAAATAGCGTCCGCTGTGCGCTCTCGGGGCGCGTGCAGTACCCCGGCGGTTGCGAAATTGCAATCGCGCACTGTTTAAACTCTGAAATTAGATAGAAAGGTTCTCTCCCATGAAAAAACTGCTGATCGCTACCGTTATTGGCGCTCTGTCTTCGACGCTGCTGGTGACGGCGCCCAGCGCGTTCGCACAATCGACCACCACGGCCAAGCCGAAGGCGCCGCAGCCCAAGCGCCTGATCAAGCGCAAGCCGAATCCGGCCAAGGAAGCCAAGGTCGATCCGATTCCGGAAGGTGCGGAAAAGTGGTCGTGTAAGGAAGGTCTGTCGTTCGATCTGAAGGGCGACATGAAGCGCGACCAGATCGTCACCGTCCACTGGGGCAACAAGAACTACAACCTGCCGCGTGAAAACACGACGACGGGCGCGGACCGCTTCCACGACGCAGCAAGCGGCATGGATCTCGTCGTGATCCCGACCAAGGCAATGTTGTTCTCGGACAAGGACAGCTCGCGTCTGGCCGACGAATGCGTGACGGCCGCCATGTCGCAAGGCGCACCGGCACCGACGCAGTCGAACGCCGTCAACAAGGCTCAGTAAAACGGGCCGAACAGGACAAACCTCGATGTCCGCACCGATCTCCAACGTCCGGCCCAATCCGGACACAGTACTGGTCGATATCGTCGACTATGTGCTGGATTACAAGCTCGAGAGCGATCTCGCGCTGGAGACGGCGCGCAATTGCCTGATCGACACGCTGGGCTGCGGGCTCGAGGCCCTGTCTTACCCTGCCTGCACCAAGCTGATGGGACCGATCGTGCCCGGCACGATCGTCCCAAACGGCGCCAAGGTGCCTGGCACGTCGTTCCAGCTGGATCCTGTGCAAGCCGCGTTCAACATCGGCGCCATGATCCGCTGGCTCGACTTCAACGACACCTGGCTTGCGGCCGAATGGGGCCATCCGTCCGATAACCTCGGCGGCATTCTCGCGACGGCCGACTGGCTCTCGCGCACCGCCATCGCCAACGGCAAAAGGCCGCTCGCGATGAAAGACGTCCTGATCGCGATGATCAAGGCGCACGAAATTCAAGGCTGCATCGCGCTCGAAAACTCGTTCAACAAGGTCGGCCTCGACCATGTGCTGCTCGTGAAGCTCGCTTCGACGGCCGTGGTAGGCCAGTTGCTTGGACTGTCGCGCGATGAGCTGATCAACGCAGTCTCGCAGGCGCTTGTCGATGGACATGCGCTGCGTACCTACCGCCATGCGCCGAACACGGGCTCGCGCAAGTCCTGGGCAGCAGGCGACGCCACGTCGCGCGCGGTGCGTCTCGCGCTGATCGCGAAGACGGGCGAAATGGGCTATCCGTCCGTGCTGAGCGCGAAAACGTGGGGCTTCTACGACGTGCTGTTCAAAGGACAGCCGTTCCGGTTCCAGCGCCCGTACGGCTCGTACGTGATGGAGAACGTGCTCTTCAAGATTTCGTTTCCCGCCGAATTCCACGCGCAAACGGCTGCCGAAGCAGCGATGACGCTGCACGAGCAACTGCGCGCGAGCGGAAAGCGCGTCGAAGACATCACGAAAATCACGATCCGCACGCACGAAGCGGCCATCCGCATCATCGACAAAACAGGCCCGCTGAACAATCCGGCCGACCGCGATCACTGTATTCAGTACATGATCGCCGTGCCGCTGATTTTCGGCCGTCTGGCAGCTGCCGATTACGAAGACGAAGTCGCGCGCGACCCGCGTATCGACGCGCTGCGTGACAAGATGGCGTGCGTGGAAGACCCGCAGTTCACGAAGGATTATCACGACCCTGACAAGCGCTCGATTGCGAACGCGCTGACAATCGGGTTCGCCGACGGATCGACGTTCGACGAGGTGGTCGTCGAATATCCGCTCGGTCACAAGCGTCGCCGCGCCGAAGGCATCCCGCTGCTGGTCGAGAAATTCAGGACGAATCTCGCGCGGCGCTTTCCGGCGAAGCAACAGCAAGCGATCCTCGATGTGTCGCTGGACCAGGCAAAGTTAGAAGCGATGCCGGTCAATGAATACGTCGATCTGTACGTCGTGTGAGTTCAGAAACGTAGCAACGTCATTTCCTCGAAAACCCCAGGAAAATTACCATGGCCCACAACCTCCACAAAACGCTCAAGGAATTCGACAGCGGTTCCGGCAAAGGCAAGTTCTACTCGCTGCCGCAGCTTGGTAAAGCACTGAACGTGAAGATCGACCGCCTGCCGGTGTCGATCCGCCTCGTTCTGGAATCGGTGCTGCGTAACTACGACGGCAAGAAGATCTCGGAAGAACACATCGAGCAACTCGCGAACTGGAAGCCGACGGCTTCGCGCGTCGACGAAATTCCGTTCGTCGTCGCACGTGTCGTGCTGCAGGACTTCACGGGTGTGCCGCTGCTGGCCGACATCGCAGCCATGCGCGGCGTCGCGCAGCGCGCGGGCAAGAACCCGAAGTCGATCGAACCGCTGGTCCCGGTCGATCTCGTCGTCGATCACTCGGTGCAGATCGACCACTTCCGCGAGAAGGGCGCGCTGGACCTGAACATGAAGCTGGAATTCCAGCGCAACAACGAGCGCTACCAGTTCATGAAGTGGGGCATGCAGGCGTTCGACACGTTCAAGGTCGTGCCGCCGGGCGTCGGCATCGTTCACCAGGTGAACCTCGAATACCTCGCACGCGGCGTACACAAGAAGGCTGACAACGGCGAATCCGTGTACTACCCGGACACACTGGTCGGCACGGACAGCCACACGACGATGATCAACGGCATCGGCGTGGTCGGCTGGGGCGTGGGCGGCATCGAAGCGGAAGCGGGCATGCTCGGCCAGCCGGTGTACTTCCTGACGCCGGACGTGGTCGGCGTACACCTGAAGGGCAAGCTGCGCGAAGGCGTGACGGCGACCGACCTGGTCCTGACCATCACCGAACTGCTGCGCAAGGAAAAGGTTGTCGGCAAGTTCGTCGAGTTCTTCGGCGAAGGCACGCGCTCGTTGTCGCTGCCGGACCGCGCGACGATCGGCAACATGGCGCCGGAATACGGCGCGACGATGGGCTTCTTCCCCGTCGACGAAAAGACGATCGACTATTTCAAGGGCACGGGCCGCACGGACGCCGAAATCTCCGCCTTCGAAAACTACTTCAAGGCGCAGGATCTGTTCGGCATTCCGGACGCTGGCGACATCGACTATACGAAGATCGTCACGCTGGATCTGGGCACGGTTGCGCCGTCGCTGGCTGGTCCGAAGCGCCCGCAAGACCGCATCGAAATCGGCAACGTGAAGTCCACGTTCACGGATCTGTTCTCGAAGCCGGTCGGTGAAAACGGCTTCGCGAAGAAGTCGGCCGATCTCGACGCGCAGTACACGACGACCAACGGCGTCAACGTGAAGAACGGCGACATCCTGATCGCCGCGATCACGTCATGCACGAACACGTCGAACCCGAGCGTGCTGCTGGCAGCCGGTCTGCTGGCGAAGAAGGCGGTCGAAGCCGGTCTGGAAGTGGCGCCGCACATCAAGACGTCGCTGGCGCCGGGATCGCGTATCGTCACCGAGTACCTGACGAAGACGAACCTGCTGCAATACCTCGACAAGCTCGGCTTCACGCTGGCCGCTTATGGCTGCACGACCTGTATCGGCAACGCGGGCGACCTGACGCCGGAACTGAACGAAGCGATCACGAAGAACGACATCGTCGCGGCAGCCGTGCTGTCGGGCAACCGTAACTTCGAAGCGCGTATCCACCCGAACATCCGCGCAAACTTCCTGGCTTCGCCGCCGCTGGTCGTCGCTTACGCGATCGCGGGCAACATCACGCGCGACCTGATGACGGAACCCGTCGGCAAGGGCACGGGCGGCAAGGACATCTACCTCGGCGACATCTGGCCGACGAGCGAAGAAGTCAACGCGCTGCTGAAGTTTGCGCTGGACGCCGATGCGTTCCGCGCGAACTACGCGCAGCTCACGAAGAAGGGCGACCTGTGGAGCAAGATCGAGGGCGAAGAAGGCCAGGTCTACGACTGGCCGAAGTCGACCTACATCGCGGAGCCGCCTTTCTTCGGCAAGGAATTCTCGATGGAACCGGCTTCGAGCATCGCGGCTGTGAAGGGCGCGCGCGCTCTCGGGATCTTCGGTGACTCGGTCACGACCGACCACATCTCGCCGGCAGGCTCGATCAAGGAAGACTCGCCCGCAGGCAAGTGGCTGAAGGCGAACGGCGTACAGAAGGCCGACTTCAACAGCTACGGCTCGCGCCGCGGCAACCACGACGTGATGATGCGCGGCACGTTCGCGAACGTCCGTATCAAGAACCTGATGATCCCGGCGAAGGCAGACGGCACGCGCGTCGAAGGCGGCCTGACGATTCACCAGCCGAGCGGCGAACAGCAGTCGATCTACGACGCAGCGATGAAGTACATCGACGCCGGCACGCAGACGGTCATCTTCGCGGGCGAAGAGTACGGCACGGGCTCGTCGCGTGACTGGGCGGCGAAGGGCACGCAGTTGCTGGGCGTGAAGGCTGTGGTCGCACGCAGCTTCGAGCGTATCCACCGTTCGAACCTGGTCGGCATGGGCGTTCTGCCGCTGCAGTTCAAGGGCACGGACAGCGTCCAGTCGCTGAACATCACGGGCGAAGAAACGTACGACATCGAAGGCCTCGGCGACGACTTCAAGCCGCAACAGGAAGTCACGCTGGTGATCCATCGCAAGGACGGTTCGGATCAGCGCGTGCAGGTTCTGCTGCGTATCGACACGCCGATCGAAGTCGACTACTACAAGCACGGTGGTATTCTGCCGTTCGTGCTGCGCTCGCTGCTCGCGGCGTAAGTTATCGCTTTGCAGGTGCTGCGTTCTCGTTGAGGACGCAGTGCATTTTAGAGGCCCGGTTTATCCGGGCTTTTTTTTCGGCTGGCGATATAGGGCGGCTGAAGGTCGACTCAGTGAGCGGCGGCCATCAATGCCCCCATTCCCACCAGCAAGGCGCTCGAGACCCGATTGAAGGCCTTCAGGCGACTTGGCCGGCGCAGAAGGGTGCCCAGCCGGTGCGAAAGGAGCGCGTTCGAGATGACCCCCAGTACAAAGAGCAGCGTGAAGGTCGCGGCCAGCACCAGATACTGTTCGCGGGCCGACCACGGCGCGTCCGCGCTTATGAATTGCGGAATGAACGACGGAAAGACAAGCAGCGACTTGGGGTTGAGTCCCGACGTCGCGAAGCCGCGCCAGAACAGGCCGCGCTGCATGTGCTCAGAGGCGTTCGGCTCCGCAAGGCTCGCGGAGCGCCATTGCTTGCAACCCAGATACACGAGGTATGCGGCGCCCGTCCAGCGCATGAACGCCAGCGAATGTTCGCTGACGAGCAGCATCGAGTGCAGGACAAGCGCGGTGAGCACGAGCTGCAGCACGAGCGCGCACGTTGCGCCCCAGACGCATGGCAGCGCCGAGCGCCAGCCGGCCTGCATGGACTGGCCTATCGTCAGCACGTTGACGGGCCCCGGCGAGTAGATCAGTACCAGAGATGCGATGAGGAAAGAAACATAGGGCTGCATAAACATCGTGTTTTCCTTCGTTGCCGGATCGCGTGCTTCGCGTCGGCAAATGCGAGTGAGAGGGACCCGCCGGAGTTCGGTTGGTCGAAAGCTCCCGTGCCCGATACGCGTCTTGCCCGAGCTGTGAAGCCCGATATCGTCAGCGTGGGGCCACCTCGATCGGAGGCGACGAATCATCCGGGCGCGGCTCCTGGCCGCTGCGGAGGACCGAGCCGGTGAGATGGCCGGCAAGGCCGTTCCCGGGCGCGGAAGCATGGTGAAAATATAGGCGTCAGCGCGCTATAAAGGCTTCCGAATTTCCCGTGATTTCTACCGAAATGCGGGACGTTGTTCGGTTAGAATGGAATTCATGTTGATATTCTTCCTTCTATCGCCATGACAACGCGAAATCGTCCACTGGACAACCAGGATCGGAAGATCCTGCGCCAGCTTCAGAAGAACGCACGCCTGACCAATGCGGAACTGGCGGAACTCGTCGGGATGTCCACCACGGCGTGCTGGAATCGCACGCGCCAACTCGAAAACGACGGCTACATTACCGGCTATGTCGCGCTACTCGACCAGAAGAAGCTCGGCCTGGCCGACATCGTCCTGCTAGAGATCACGCTCGATCGCCACGACGAGGATGCCCTGGCGCGCCTTGGCCCCGAACTGGCTGCCTTGCCTGAAGTGCTGGAGGCCTATCTCGTGTCGGGCGAATACGACTACCTCGTGAAAGTGGCCGTGGACGGTACCGCCGGGTACGAGCGATTCCTACGCGACAAGCTGTACCGCATCTCGGGCATCCGCCACAGCCGGTCGATGTTTGCGTTGCGCTGCATGAAGAGCGTTCCGTCGGTACAGGTCTGATTGGCCGTTCTGCGACACCTCGGTAGCCCCTTGCATCCCGCTACCTTCGCTGTGCTGCGTAATGACAAATCAACTGCGACATAGAGGTACCGCTTTTTCACCGCTACGCGCTATCGCCGATAAACCGCCACCCGCTCCATCACCCGCCGAACGTACTTCTGCGTTTCCGCATATGGCGGAACCGTACCGCCGAACTTACGCACCGCCCCTTCCCCCGCGTTATACGCCGCGAGCGCCAGCGACACATCGCCAAACGTCGCAAGCAGCGTATCGAGCAAGCGCGTGCCCGCGACTACGTTCTGGTAAGGATCGAACAGATCGTCCGCGCCTTGCCGTGCGCCTGTTTGCGGCATCAACTGCATCAACCCTCTTGCGCCCTTTGGCGACACGGCAAACGGATCACCACCCGATTCGACATCGATGACAGCCATCAGCAGCGCTTTATCGACACCAATACGCTTCGCGACATCATCAACAAGCGCCGTCCACGCGAGAACTTTCGAACGCGCGCGCTGAGCCTCCAACGGCGCGCCGAACTCGACGATCAACGGCGTATCCGAAACGACACCGACACCCGCATCGGCATCGACGCCCTTCAACCCGCCGATCATCATCTCCACTCGCCCGGACCCGTGCGCATCGCTCACGACACACGCCATCACCCCGAGCAACAGCATTCGGTGCATCAACGCCCCGCCGTCGCATGCACTTCGTTCGCCGCCTCCGCACGAAACGGCGACTGCATCCGCACAACCGCCTCGGATTCCAGCGCAACGGGCCAACGCTGGCTTTGCCATCCATCGGCAAGCGTCGTCCTGCACAAACTGTTGGGCCGCTTCGGCGAGCCGTACGCATCGACGTTCGCTTCTGCAGGCTCGCGCGAAAACACGCCGTTCGTTGCGATATCGCCGATCACATTCGTCGCGTAGTACAGCACCTTGTTTGCAACGGGCACGATCAGATCGAAGCAATAATGCACGCGCAGCTTCAGCAGATTCGCATCCTGCACGTTCACATCCGATTCCGCGCCGTGTGCGGTGTCGCGATACATCAGCATGTCATTGGGAATTTCATCGTGCGTCACGCGTTCAGCGGGATAGACACGCGGACGCGTGAAGTCGCGCATCATCGCCGCCGTCGGGCTGACGATCTCGATCGAGGCCGCCTCGCCCACTGCACGCCGCGCCGCAAGCAACGCCGACTGCACGCCCGTTGCGTCAGCGCTGCGCGCATACAACGGCGCGAGTCCACGCGCGAGTCCCGCTTGCATCACATCCATCGACCCGTGATTGACGGCCCCTTCGCGCGCGGCTTCGAGCACGGCGACATCGAGCGTCGATTTCGCCTGGTACAGCAGCACGAACTGCACGGTCACGAAGCCGAAGAACAGCAGCAGCGGAGCGACGACGAGAAACTCCGTCATCCCCTGCCCCGCCACCCGCCGTTTGCGCATGCCTCGGCACTTCACGTCAGCGCCCTCCATTCGAGCCTGTCGCCGACTTCGATACGCGACGCCTGCGCCGCATGCGCGCGCATCTCCAGCGCCGCTCGCGCACGCCAGCAGACGAGCATGCGAGCGCGGCTCACATTTCGATGAATCGACAGCACGCACCCACGCCTGTCGACAAAGACCACGTCGATCGGGAAACGCATGCCGAACGTATGCACGGCATTGCACGGTTCGAGCCACAGCGCGTGATCCGCATCGAGTGCAACACGTCCAAGCAATCCGCGCATTCGCTCGACCGCCCTGTCCGCGACTTCGACAGCGATACGAGCCAACTCGCCGCGATGAACCAGACGCGCATGCCTCACAGCAGTCCCTCCTGCATGAACTTCATCGCAATCGGAAATCGCGGCCTGGTGAGTGCGCTGCAACGGGCAAGCAGCGCGCGGGAACCTGTCGGCAACGTGTTGATCGACGGACTCGTCGCGCGGATGAGAGCGCAGATGACGGAGCTTGATGGCCACAGTTCGCGGCGGAGAGTCGGACCGTAACACGGCGCGCTCATGACAACAAAAAGCCCGCAGAACGCGGGCCCAAACACCACGAGACACGGTGGAGACGATCTGAGAACCGTGCGCGGTTAGCGCGGCTGGTCGATGTAGCCCCGGGGAAGGCCGCTCAGACACGCTATTGATCAGTATAGGGTGCCGTTTCGTCTTAGCAGGAGAAAATGCCTGTTTCGTCGCACATAAGTATTAATTGCTATACAGCCAACGATAGACACAGCGCCACGCCGCACGCTCTTCGGTCTGTCATGCAAGCAGTGCGTCGAGCTTTTCGTTCAAGGCAGTAATTGCTTCCGTCACGCCCGGCAGCAACGCGACCGCCGTCAGCGTGTCGTGCTCGAGCGCGGCACGCTCCAGACGCAGCGCCAGTGCGGTTTCCCCCCTGCATTGCAACATCCGCAACGAACCCGCCAGACGATGTGCGGCATGGCCCAACTCGTTCCATGCTTCGCTGTTACGGGCTGCGGACATGTAGAGAAGCGTTGCGTGGTTCGTTTCAATGAGCGCGCTCGTCACGTCCCGTGCAACAGCGTGATCGCCGAGCGCGAGCGCATTGATTCGTTCCTGCAGCGCATTCATGTCCACCGCATGGCCGCAAAAACCGCGCGAGCATGCCGCCGTCATTGCCGGGCCGCGGCGATGCCACAGCGCCGCGCGAAATCGACCAGATCGACGAGCGTTGCGACGCCCACCTTGGTCATCAACCGCGTCTTGTGACTGCTGACCGTCTTGTTGCTGATGAAGAGCGCGTCACCGATCGTCTTGTTGGACATGCCCTTGGCGAGCATCTGCAGGATCACCAGTTCCTTGTCGGAAAGCAATTCGAGCTTGCGCTCTTCGACGACGCCCCGTCCAGCCGCGCCGACGCTCGCGGAAGGCGCGACGGGAAACACGCTGTAGCCCGACATGACGGCTTCGACACTGCGCATGATCTCCTTCACGTCTTGCGACTTGCTGACGAAGCCTTGCGCACCCGCGCGCATGGCACGGGACACGAAGGTGGACGCATCGTGGCTCGACAGGATCAGTACGCGCATGGACGGATGCGCGGTTTTCAGGCGTGCGAGCACATCGAGGCCATTTATGCGCGGAATATCCAGATCGAGAATGGTCAGGTCGGGCGCGAATTGACGCGCCATTTCCATTGCGGATTGTCCATTGTCTGCTTCAAATACTTCCTGTGTGCCGAGCAATTGCAACAGATGAGTCTTGATAACCAGCCGAAACGCCGGGTGATCGTCCACTATCAATATAGAAGCCAACTGCCGTTCTCCTGATTTTCTTTTGACTCACGTGTTATCGCGCTGCTCACATGGCGTGTTTATCGACCACATGCCTTTATATACGTCGATTATTCTAAGTCATTATCAACGTGATTATTCTGCGGAATATTCTGCATTCCATATCTTTCTTCACGGCTTTTTTCCAGTTTATTTGTTATTCAATTCCCAATATTGCTCGCGGCATGAAAGGGTATATCAGACGAGCGAAATTTCGCTAGTTCATGGCGAAGCGCACTGCGGCGCCGCTCGCCTGCCATGGGTGATGACTTGCAACATCCCGTGCGAGGCGAGTTGTCGTACTCGAGGTAAACCCGCTTGAATTTAACTAACTCGTCAATTAAGCTTGCGTCCCATGAACATGAAACGTCAACCGGCCAAACCGCGCGGGCGCCGCCCCGCCGTCGAGAATTTCGACGTGCGCGAGCATCTGCTCGATACCGCCACGCGCCTTTTCTCGGAGCGCGGCATCTCGGCCACCACCGTCGCGCAGATCGCCGCCGCCGCGGAAGTGACGTCCGCGCTCGTGCATTACTACTTCACGAATCGCGAGACGCTGCTCGACGCGATCGTCGAAGAGCGGCTCGCCCCGTCCGTCGGTTTTGTCTGGAGCGCTGCCGGAGAGGATTCGAGCGACGATCCGTTCGTGATGGTGGCCGAGTTCGTCAAGCGTCTGTTTGACGTGACGGGCCGCATGCCGTGGCTGCCGCCGCTCTGGCTGCGCGAGGTCGTCAACGAAGGCGGGATGCTGCGCGATCGCATGGTCACGCGCATTCCGTTCGACAACATCAAGCGGTTCGGCGCCCGCATCAAGGAAGCGCAGCACGCAGGCGCGGTGAATCCCGAGCTAGAGCCGCTGTTGATGTTCAACTCGCTCTTTGCGCTCGTGATGCTGCCGCAAGCGGCCGCGAAGATGTGGCAAAGCATTCGAGGCTTTCCGGCTATCGAGCGCGACACGCTGCAGCGGCACGTTACGGCCCTGCTGCTCGGCGGCATGAATCCGCCGGCGGAGCGCGCCGCACGCAAGCCGGCCGCGAAAAAAGCGGACACCGCGACACGCCGCCCATCCACGAGGTCCAGCTCATGAAGCATTCACGTTCATCCGCGCGCGTCGTACGGGTTGTTGCCGCGCTCATGGCATGCGGCGTGCTCGGCGCGTGCTCGCATCGCGCCGACAATACGTGGCAAGGCTACGTCGAAGGGGAATTCGTGTATCTCGGCTCGTCGCAATCGGGCAAGCTGACAAAACTCGACGTCGCGCGCGGCGATCAGCTCACCGCGAATGCCCCCGTTTTCGCGCTCGAATCCGTCGACGAAACAGCCGCGCTGCAACAGGCGCAACAACAGCTCTCCGCCGCCCGCGCGCAACTGGCGGACATCCAGACAGGCAAGCGCCCGCCGGAAATCGACGTGACGAAGGCGCAGCTCGCGCAGGCCGTGGCGAACGCGCGCAAGGCCGCGCTGCAATTGACGCGCGACGAAGCGCAGTATCGCGTGGGCGGCATTCCGAAGGGACAGCTCGACGATACGCGCGCCGCCGCCGACGCCGCCAATGCGCAGGTGCATGAGTTGACGCACGAAGTCCAGGTCGCGCGGTTGCCGGGGCGCTCGCAGCAGTTGCTCGCGCAGACCGCGCAGGTCGAAGCGGCGCAGGCGGCCGTTGCGCAGGCGCAATGGAAGCTTGACCAGAAGCGTGTGAACGCGCCCGCCAAAGGCCGCGTCTACGACACGCTGTACCGTGTCGGCGAATGGGTGCAGGCGGGCAACCCCGTCGTGCAGATGCTGCCGCCGCAAAACGTGAAGGTGCGCTTCTTCGTGCCCGAAACCGTGGTCGGCTCGCTCGCCCCCGGCCGCGCGCTGACGGTCCATTGCGACGGCTGCGCGTCGGATATCGACGCGAAGATCACGTACGTGTCGAGTTCGTCGGAATACACGCCGCCCGTCATCTATAGCAACGAGAGCCGCGCGAAGCTCGTCTTCATGGTCGAAGCGCATCCTTCCGTCGACGACGCGCCGCGCCTGCATCCCGGCCAGCCTGTTTCGGTGACCTTGCGATGAGCACGCAGAGCGGGGCGCAAGGTTCGGCGGAAGGCTCGCTCGCCATCGACGTACACAACCTCAACAAGCACTTCGGCGACAAGCACGTTGTCAACGACGTCACGCTGCAAGTCGCGCACGGCGAAATCTTCGGCTTTCTCGGCCCGAACGGCAGCGGCAAGACGACGTCGATCCGCCTGATGTGTGGCCTGCTCACGCCGGATTCCGGCAGCGGCACCTGCCTCGGCTACGACATCGTGCGCGACAGCGCGCAGATCAAGCGCAACGTCGGCTACATGACGCAGCGCTTCTCGTACTGGGAAGACATGACGATCCGCGAAAACCTCGATTTCGTCGCGCGTATCTATCAGATGCGCGACCGCAAGGAGAAGGTGGATCGCGCGCTCGAAACGCTCGGCTTGCAGACGCGCGCGGACCAGATGACAGGGGCGCTGTCGGGCGGCTGGAAGCAACGGCTCGCGCTCGCCGCCTGCATGCTGCACGAACCGAAGCTGCTGCTGCTCGACGAACCGACAGCGGGCGTCGACCCCACTGCGCGCCGCGACTTCTGGGAAGAATTGCACCGGCTCGCCGCGCAAGGCATTTCGGTGCTGGTCAGCACGCACTATATGGACGAAGCGGAGCGCTGCCACAAGCTCGCGTATATCGCGTACGGCAAACTGCTCGCGCAAGGCACGGCACAGCAGGTGATCGATTCGCAGGCGCTCGCCACGTGGGCGATTCACGGCGAGCGTCTGACGCAGCTGTCCGAACAGTTGCGCAAGACGCCTGGCGTCGATCAGACCGTCGTATTCGGCTCCGCGCTGCACGCAAGCGGCCACGACCACGCCGCCCTCGAAAAGGCGATCCGACAGGTAACGTCCGGCCTGCCCATGCGGATCGAGCCGATCCAAACCGGCCTCGAAGACGTCTTCATCTACATGATGAGCCGCTCGGCCGATAACTACGGGAAGCCATCGTGAACCGTCTATTCTCCGTGACGCGCTGGTGGGGCATCGTCCTCAAGGAGTTCATCCAGTTGCGGCGCGACCGCATCACATTTGGCATGATCGTCGGCTTGCCGATTCTTCAGCTCGCGCTGTTCGGCTTTGCGATCAATACCGACCCGAAGCATCTGCGCACGGCTGTCGTCATCAGCGAGCAGAGCCAGTTCTCGCGCAGCTTCGTCGCGGCGATGAAGAACTCGGACTACTTTCATATCGTCGATACGCTGCCCGACGACGCCGCGGCACGCGAGGCGCTGGCACGCGGCGACGTGACCTTCGTCGTGTCGATTCCCGTCGATTTTTCGCGGCGGCTCTTGCGCGGCGAACGGCCCGCGCTGCTCGTCGAAGCCGACGCCACCGATCCAACCGCGACACAGGCGCCGCTCGCCGCGCTGCCCGGTCTCGTGCAGTCTGTCGCGGACAAGGACATCACCGGGCCGCTTGCGCATCTGAACGGCGCGCCCGCCGCGTTCGACGTGCAGATCCACAAGCTGTACAACCCCGAGGGCGTTACGCAGTACAACGTCGTGCCGGGCTTGATGGGCACGATCCTCACGCTGACGATGGTCATGATGACGGGCCTCGCGATGACCCGCGAACGCGAGCGCGGCACGATGGAAAACCTGCTCGCGACACCCGTGCTGCCGATCGAGGTGATCGCGGGCAAGCTGGTGCCGTACATCGCAATCGGGCTCGTGCAGGCGTCGATCATTCTGGCGGCGGCGCGCTATGTCTTCAACGTGCCGTTCGTCGGCAGTCTGATCGCGTTGTATATCGCCGCGCTGCTCTTCATCGCGGCGAACCTGACGGTCGGCATTACGTTGTCGTCGATTGCGCAGAACCAGTTGCAGGCGATGCAGCTCACCATCTTCTACTTTCTGCCGAGCCTGCTGCTGTCGGGTTTCATGTTTCCGTTCGCAGGCATGCCCGTGTGGGCGCAATGGATCGGCAATCTGCTGCCGCTCACGTACTTCAACAGGCTCGTGCGCGGCATTCTGCTCAAGGGCAATGGCTGGGTCGAACTGTGGCCATCTGTGTGGCCCGTCGCGATCTTCACAGCCGTCGTGTTGGCCATTGCCGTGCGTTTCTATCGGCGCACGCTGGATTAGGAGGCTCGACGATGAAACACTACGTGCTGTTATCCGCGCTCGCGCTGTGCGGCTGCGCGGTCGGCCCCGACTTTCACGCGCCCGCCGCGCCCGATGCCCAGTCCTACACGCGTGAAGCGCTGCCCGCCGCGACGCAGGCCGGAGGTATCACGCAAACGCTCGTCGCCGCGAACAACGCGCTGCCCGCATGGTGGATGCAGTTTCACTCCGACGCGCTGAACCGTCTCGTCGACACGGCGCTGCAACACAGCCCGACACTCGACGAAGCGCGCGCGAAACTCGTCGAGGCGCGCGAGAACTACATCGCGCAAGCGGGCGCGACCGAGTTCCCCACCATCGATGCGACGCTGTCCGGCACGCGGCAAAAGGTGAATCCCGCTGCGTTCGGCATTCCGAACGTGCCGAACCCCGGGCCGTTCACGCTGTTCAATGCGTCGGTGAGCGTGTCGTATGCGCTCGATATTTTCGGCGGCAACCGGCGCGCGCTCGAAGCCTTGCTCGCGCAAGTCGATTATCAGACGTATGAGCTCGATGCCGCGCGCCTGTCGCTGGCGGGCAATGTCGTGTCAACGGCGATCCGGCGCGCGTCGCTGCAACAGCAACTCGCGCTGACCCAGCAACTCGCGGATGCACAGGCGCATCAACTGACGATCGTCGAAGGACGGTACGCGGCGGGCGGCGTCGCGCAACTCGACGTGCGAACACAGCGCACGCTGCTCGCGCAGACGCGCGCGCAGATTCCGCCGCTGACGACGCAACTCGCGCAAGCCGATCATCAGCTCGCGATTTTGCTCGGCGTCGCGCCGTCGCAAGCGGATTTCAACGAGATCACGCTCGATGCGCTGCATCTGCCCGACACCGTACCCGTCACGCTGCCGTCGACGCTCGCGCGCGAACGGCCAGACATCCGCGCATCGGAGGCGCTGTTGCATCAGGCTAGCGCGAATGTCGGCGTCGCGACGGCGAACCTGTATCCGCAGTTCATCGTGTCGGCGGGGATCGGGTCGGAGCGCACGCGCATCGAAGATGTCGTCAACAGCCTGAACGTGTGGAACCTCGGCCTGAATCTGACGCAGCCGATCTTTCATGGCGGCGAGCTACGGGCGAAGAAGCGCGCCGCGCAGGCTGCTTATGATGCGGCGTTTGCATCGTATCGGCAGACGGTGTTGCAGGCGCTCCAGCAAGTCGCCGATACGCTGCACGCGTTGAATGATGATGCGCGCGAACTGCAGGCTCGCGATGACGCGGCGTCGGAAGCGCAGGCAAGCGTAACGATCGCGCAGGCACAGTATGCGGCGGGCGGCGTCAGTCAGTTCAGCTTGATCGATACGCAGCGCCAGGCGTTGCAGACGGCGCTCGACAGGACGCGCGCACAGGCTGATCGTCTTGCGGATACGGCGGCGCTGTTTCAGGCGCTGGGCGGGATGACGCCGGGGGCGTCGGCCGATCAGACGGCGAAGCGATAGTGCAGAGATGAAAAACCCGGCCGGAGCCGGGTTTGTTTTTCGCGCGTCGAATTTAAATCAGCCGCGCCGGAAAAGCCGGATGACGAACAGCAGGATCACAGCGCCGATGAACGCCGTGATCGTCGAACCGATCCATCCGCTGCCAAGCGAGATATGCAGCACGCCCGACAGCCAGCCGCCGATAAACGCGCCCACAATGCCGACGACGATATCGAGGAGGACGCCATAGCCGCTGCCCGACACCAGCACACTAGCAAGCCAGCCCGCGATACAGCCGATGATCAGCCAGGCAATGATTCCGTGTTCCATAGTTTTCTCAGGTTTCCACTGTGAGTGATAAGGGCTGTAGTTTTAACGCAGCGCTCGACCTGAGTTGTCAACGTTTGTCACGGCTTGGAGCGGTTGTTGAGTGCTACGCAGCGGTATTCTCGCCATCCAGAAACAACACCATGTTCTCTTCATCGAAGTAACGCCCGTTCACGCACATCGCGCGGTGCTCAACGCCATAGCCAGTAAACCCACTCGTCATATAAAGCCGCCGCGCACGATGGTTCTCGGTATTGACGCGAAGATGAATCTGCCGCATGCGCATCGTGCGCGCATGCGTCAACGCGGCCCCGAGCAATTCGCGCGCGACGCCCACGTTCCGATACAGAGGATGAACGAACAAGCCCCACAGCACGCCCTTGTGACGTAACTGCGCGTAAGGCTCCTGTTTGAGACCGGCGATTCCGATCAGCATGTGCTGATCGAATACGCCGAACACGATCTGTTCAGGCGTCTGCCGTATTTGCGCGGCGACAGCGTCGAGCGGCCGCGTGCGCTCTTCTTCGAGGGTCGGCCAGATCGCCGATGGGGAATCGTCGATGGCCTTGAGCCGCAGTTTTGTGAACGCAGCGGCGTCGGTTTCGTTCAAAGACCGAAGTGTCAGAGCCTCGCAAAGCATTGCTTCATAATTCCAGAAAGTGTCCGATAGCGAGCTATACAGGAACTTTCAGGTCAACTAGAGAAGCTCTGACAATTTATGACAAACGCGCGTGAAACGCGCAATCGTGGGAGCGGTCGCAGCGCTGGTAGACGTGCGACCGCAATGACATAACTCAGCGAGTTTGCTCACGCCGCCACCGCCCGCGCCGCATTCCTTCCACGCAACCATTCGAGCGCAAGCAGCAAGCAGGTCGAGAACACGATAAGAATCGTCGCCAGCGCGGCGATGGTCGGGCTGATGTTCTCGCGGATACCCGTGAACATCTGCCGCGGCAACGTCGTCTGATCGGCGCCCGCGAGGAACAGCGTGACGACCACTTCGTCGAACGACGTCGCGAATGCGAACAGCGCGCCTGAAATCACGCCCGGCGCGATCACCGGCAGTGTGATACTGAAAAAAGTCTTCACCGGGTTCGCGCCGAGCGACAGGCTTGCCCGCACGAGGTTGTAGTTGAAGCCCTGCAATGTAGCCGCCACCGTCGTCACGACGAACGGCACGCCCAGCGACGCATGCGCCATGATCAGGCCGATATATGTATTGGCCAGTCCCAGCGGCGCAAAAAACAGATACATGCCGACGCCGACCACAACGACGGGCACGATCATCGGCGAAATCAGAATCGCCATCAGCAGCGCCTTACCCTTGAAGTTCGCCTTCGTCAAACCGATCGCCGCGAGCGTGCCAAGCACCGTTGCCAGCACGGTCGCCGACGGCGCGACGATAAAGCTGTTCTTCGCGGCCATCCGCCATTCGTCGGAGGCGATCAGGTTCTGATACCAGCGCAGCGACCAGCCCGGAATCGGATAGACGAGAAACGTACTCGATGAAAACGACAACGGCACAATCGCGAGCACGGGCAGGATCAGATACAGCAGCGTCAACACGGCAAGCCCGCGCAACGTGAAATACCACACGCGCTCGACTATCGACGTATGCGGCGCGAACATCGGTTTGGCAAATTTCATCGCGTCGCTCCTCAACCAAGGCTCACGTTCGAACGCGTAAAGCGTCCGTAGATCACATACAGCACGAGCGTCGCCGCGAGCAGCAGCCCGCCGAGCGCGCACGCCATGCCCCAGTTGATCGTCACGTTGGTGAAGTACGCGACGTAATAGCTGACCATCTGATCGTTCGGTCCGCCGAGCAGCGCCGGCGTGATGTAGTAACCGATCGCGAGAATGAACACCAACAGCGCACCCGCGCCGATGCCCGGATAAGTCTGCGGCACATACACGCGCCAGAACGCCGCGAACGGATGCGAGCCGAGCGAAATGGCCGCGCGCTGATAGGTCGGCGGAATCGACTTCATCACGCTGTACAGCGGCAGGATCATGAATGGCAGCAGAATGTGCGTCATCGAGATATAGACGCCGACGCGATTGAACAGCAACGCCAACGGATCGTGTATCAGGCCCGAGCCGATCAGCGCCTTGTTGACGAGACCTTCGCTTTGCAGAATCACGATCCACGCGGCGACACGCACGAGGATCGACGTCCAGAACGGAATCAGCACGAGGATCATCACGAGATTCGCGCGCCGTTCATTGAGCGTCGAAATCCAGTACGCGAGCGGATAACCGAGCAGCAGCGCGAACACCGTCACCGCGAAACCGATCACGAATGTGCGGCTGAACACGGCGAGATAGATCTGCTGCTCGGGGTCGGTCGGAATGATGTGGCCGAACGCGTCCTGCTTGTGATCCAGCGAGGCGAGCAGATAGAACGGCGAAATCGTGCTGCCGTTTTTGGCAATCGCTTGCCAGTATTTCGCATCGCCCCAACGTTCGTCGACTTCGAGAATCTTCGCCTTGACCTGCGCGGGCGGCAGCGCGTGGCCCGCGTCGTCGTTCAGCGGCATCGCGCGCGCCGTCTTCGCGACGAGCGAGCGATAGCCAGGAATCTCCGTGTTCAGGCGCCGCGCGAGCGCGCCCATTGCTTCGCCATCGGCTATAGCGGTGAGATCGGTGGCGAGCGCGGCGTACGCGGCGTCATTCGGCGCAGACTTGCGATCCCAGTCGCGCAGCGCCGTCACCGTATGCGGCAATGCTGCCGCGATCTCGGGGTTCTGGACGGCGCGCGTCAACAGCGCGCCGATCGGCACGACGAAGATCAGCAGCAGAAAAATCGCGAGCGGGGCGATCAGCAGCAGCGCCATCGCGCGCTTCTTCGCTTCGGCGGCTTTCAGCTCGCGCTTGAGTTTGTTGGTCGACTCGGGGGCCGGGTCGGCGGCGATCGTGATCGTCGTCACAGGTTTCTCCTGCGTCAAAGCAACTTGCTACAGCGATGCGGCTTCCCTGTGCGGATGCCGCATCGCATTCACCTCAGACTTACTTCGATGCCCACGACGAGAAGCGCTGTTCCAGCTCATCACCGTGATCGGTCCAGAACGTCAGGTTCTGCAGCACCGCGTTCTTGCCGTTGGCGGGCGAGTTCGGCAGATTGGCGAGCGTCTTCGCGTCGAGCGACTTGATCGCCGATTCATTCACCGGGCCATACGCGATGTGCTTCGCGTATTCCTGCTGCGGCTTCGACGAGATCGTGTACGCGATGTACTTCTCGGCCAGCGCCTTGTTCGGCGTGCCCTTCGGCATTGCCCAGTAGTCGAGGTCGTAGATGCTGCCGTTCCACACCACCTTCAGGTTCTTGCCTTCCTTCTGCGCGGCATCGATACGGCCGTTATATGCCGTCGACATCACCACGTCGCCCGCGACGAGGAATTGCGGCGGCTGCGCGCCCGCTTCCCACCACTGGATATTCGGCTTCAGCTCGTCGAGCTTCTTGAATGCGCGGTCCTGGCCTTCCTTCGTACCAAGAACCTTGTAGACGTCCTTCGGCGCGACGCCGTCGGCCATCAGCGCAAATTCCAGGTTGTAGCGCGCGCCCTTGCGCATGCCGCGCTTGCCCGGGAATTTCTTCGTGTCCCAGAAGTCAGCCCAACTTGCCGGCGCCGTCTTCAGCTTGTCGGCGTTGTACGCCATCGCCGTCGACCACACGAAAATGCCGACGCCGCACGTTTGCGGCGCTTCGGGAATCAGATCCGACTTCTTGCCGAGCTTCGACCAGTCGAGCTTTTCGTACAGGCCTTCGTCGCAGCCGCGGCCGAGGTCGCCCGATTCGACTTCGACGACGTCCCAGTTCACATGCTTTGCTTCGACCATCGCCTTCACTTTGGCCTGCTCGCCGTTGTATTCGACAGCCGTCACTTTCGAGCCGCTTTGCGCCTCGAACGGCTGGTTGAATGCGGCCTTCTGCGCGTCGCCATTCGCGCCGCCGAAGTTCACGACCGTCAGTTCCGCCGCGTTCGCCTGAGCAACGGCGCCGAGCGCGATGAGGACAGCGCCGACAGCCACGGCACAGCGCGATTGCACGATCTTCTTCATGATGGTTCCTCTTTGGTGTGATGAACTGCTTACGACGTGGACGTTGTTGTGTTTCTACTCACGCGAACACGCGCAGATGCTCCGGCGCGAATTCGAGCGCGACGGGCGCACCCGGCGCGAAACCGTCGAGTGCTTCCGTGCCGAGCGGCACCTTCACGAAGCACTCGTCCTGTTGCGGCAAACCACAGCGCATGCGCACGTGATCGCCGAAATAGATGAGCCCGCGCGCTTCGCCCGCCACCGCATTCGCGCCCGGCTTCGCTCCGCTCACTGCGCCGGGTGCGAGCTTCATCCGCTCCGGCCGGATGCACGCGACGCCTTGCGCGCCCGCTTGCGCGCCACCGATATTCCGCCCGACCAGGCGCGTTCCGTCGATCAGGTGAAACTCGCAGTAGTCGCCGTCGACATTCGCAATCGTGCCGCGCAGCCGGTTGCTATCGCCGATGAAGTTCGCGACGAACTCGTTGCATGGCGCCTCGTAAAGACTGTTGACGGTATCGAGTTGCTGGACGATGCCCTTGTCGAACACAGCGACGCGGTCGGACATGGTCAGCGCTTCGCCCTGATCGTGCGTCACGTAGACGAAGGTAACGCCGAGCTTTTCGTGCAGCGATTTGAGTTCGTATTGCATGTGCTCGCGCAACTGCTTGTCTAGCGCCCCGAGCGGCTCGTCCATCAGCACGAGTTTGGGTTCGAACACAAGCGCGCGCGCGAGCGCGATACGCTGCTGCTGGCCGCCCGACAACTGCGCCGGATAGCGCTTCGCAAAGCCTTCCATGCGCACCATCTTCAGCGCGTTGTTGACCTTGTGCGCGCGTTCGTCGGCGGGGAGCTTGCGCACTGTCAGCGGATACGCGACGTTCTGCTCGACAGTGAGATGCGGAAACAGCGCGTAGTTCTGAAACACCATGCCGATGTTGCGCTTGTGCGGCGGCACGTTGTTGAGCAGTTGTCCGTCGAGCCAGATCTCGCCGCCCGTCGGAAATTCGAAGCCTGCGAGCATCATCAGGCAGGTCGTCTTGCCGGAACCGGAGGGTCCGAGCAGCGTGAGGAATTCGCCTTGATAGATGTCGAGATCGAGTTGCTTGACGACGAGCGTTTCGCCGTCATACGTCTTGCGCACACCCCGAAAGCTGACGATTACGTCTTCGGTTTTCATCGTGTCCGTCTCCATGCTTTAGCTGCATCTCTACGGGTTTCTACGCACATTTGGTTCCACCCGTTTTAACGATTTGCATCGATTGCGTGATCCACTATAGCCCGTTACGGTTCTACAATAGGGAACCATTTCATAATTCCGGATAGAACCACTTGGATACGGTGATCCTGTCGGACTGGCTCGCCGCGCGGCTCGACCGGACGGCTGGCGAACCCGTCTATCGACAAGTGCTCGGACTGATGCAGCAGGCCATTCTGACGGGCCAGTTGCTGCCCGGCGCCAAGCTGCCCAGCTCGCGTATGCTCGCGTCGGACCTCGGCATCGCGCGCAATACGGTGCTGCATGTCTACGACCAGCTCACGGCGGAAGGCTATGTGTTATCGACCACGGGCAGCGGCACCTATGTCGCCGACACGCGGCCGGACACGGCCGCCGTCAACGCGCGCAAGGCGCCAACGGCGGCGAGTGGCTCTATCGGCGCAATCAGCGGCGTGGTGCCAGGCGCGAACCTCGCCCAGCCCGCTGCACCCGCACGCGGCAGCCTGTCCACGCGCGGTGCTCGCCTGATCCGCCAGGCGGGCGTGTCGGCGAGGCAATGGGGCGCGTTCATGCCCGGCGTACCGGACGTCGCCGAGTTTCCGGCGCGCACATGGAGCCGCCTGCAGGCCAAGCTCTGGAAGGAAGCGAATCCCGATCTCCTGACGTATGCGCCGGGCGGCGGCTATCGTCCGCTGCGGCGCGCGTTGTCGGACTATCTGCGCGTCGCGCGCTCGGTGAAATGCACGCCCGACCAGATCATCATCACAACGGGCATTCATCAGTCGATCGATCTCGCCGTGCGGCTGCTCACGGATGTCGGCGACCGCGCGTGGGTCGAGGAACCTTGCTACTGGGGCGCGCGCAGCGTGCTGCAGTCTTCAGGCCTGACGCTGGCGCCCGTGCCCGTCGATGAAGAGGGGCTGAATCCGCGCGAGTCCGACTTGCAGGCGCCGCCGCGCATCGCGCTCGTCACGCCGTCGCATCAGTATCCGCTCGGCATGGTGATGAGCCTCGCGCGCCGCCGCACGCTGCTCGAATACGCGCGTCAGCATGGCGTGTGGATCATCGAAGACGACTACGACAGCGAGTTCCGTTACGGCAGCCGGCCGCTCGCGTCGCTGCAAGGGCTCGACGACGCGGGTCAGGTGATCTATGTCGGCAGCTTGGGGAAGATGCTGTTTCCGGGTTTGCGGATCGGCTACATGATCGCGCCGGAACATCTCGTCGATACGTTTCGCACGGGCGTCGCCGAGTTGTATCGCGAAGGACAACTGATGCAGCAGGCCGTGCTGACCGAGTTCATCATGGACGGCTATCTGACATCGCACGTGCGGCGCATGCGCGCGTTGTACGGCGAGCGCCGCCAGATTCTGATCGACGCGATCACCGCGCGTTTCGGTGACGCGCTGCCCGTGATGGGCGACGAAGCGGGCCTGCATCTGGTGCTCGGCCTGCCCGACGACGCGAACGACCGCGAGGTGACGGCCGCTTCGTACGACGCGGGCGTGATCGTGCGGCCGCTCGCCGCGTACTACAACAGCGAAACGCCGGCGCGAAGCGGCCTGCTGCTCGGCTACGCATGCGTGCCGAACGATCGCATCGGGCCGGCGTTCGATACGCTCGCGAACGTGATCGAAAGGACTGCGTTTAAGACGACGGCCGCGCCGACGCGGGCGGCTTAGCAGGGCACCCTCGCGCGACGCGTCGAACGCGTTACTAGCCGTTCGTCGTCAGATGCATCGGTCGATGCGCGATGCGCTCCGCTTCGGGCTTCTCCACCCGCTCGATCGACACCTTCGTCACGCCCGCGCGATGCATGCCGAGCGCCGATGCGGCGAGATACGACAGATCGATCACGCGGCCGCGCGCGTAGGGTCCACGGTCGTTGATGCGCACCACCACCGACTTCGAACTCGCCAGCGACGTCACGCGTACATATGATCCAAGCGGTAACGTCCGATGCGCGGCCGTCATCGCATACATGTCGTAGTGCTCGCCATTCGCCGTCCGATGACCGTGAAAACCACGGCCATACCACGACGCGAGCCCCAGTTGCCTGAAGCGGGACGTGTGCCCTTTCGCGCTCGCCGCATGCGCCAGATGCACGGCATGCGCGGCGCGATGGGCGCGGGTTTTTGGATCGACATGCGCGCCGTGCTGCGCGTTTTTCGCCTTGGCACGCGGCTTCGGATCGACCGGCTTATGCTTCCCGGCAGCCGCCGATGCCGACGCAGGCAGCGCGCTCGCCAGCAGGAAGAACGAAACGGACGCGCCGAGGCGTCGTAGCAGCGGGTTCTTTTTCAAGCGATGGCTCGTCTTCGAAATGACGTCGTGCGATGCGCTTCGGCGGCGGTCGCGCAGAACCCGGACCGGTCCGCAGGACGGAGCGCGACGCGCGTCGCCAGGTGACCGGGTCAACCCGAACGTTTTGGCAGGTAGTTTTGTGGATCGACTGCCTTGGTGCCGTCGCGCAGTTCGAAGATCAGATAGGGATGGGGATCGTCAGCAGCACCCATTTCGGCGATGGGTTGGCCTTGCTTGACCGCGTCGCCTTCCTTGACGAGCAGCTTCGCGTTGTTGCCGTAGGCGCTCACGAAACGTTTGTCGTGCTTGACGATGACGAGCAGGCCGTACGCCTTGATCTCGGAGCCTGCGTAGATCACGCGGCCGGTACTCGCTGCCCGGATCGTCTCGCCGGCTGTGCCGTTGATATGAATAGCTTTCGACTGGCCGTCTCCGGCATTCGACGTCACGGGCCCCGAGGCGGGCCAGATGAAGCGCGTCTGCTGCGAGGGCGCAGCAGGCGGCGCGACATTGCCGGTTGCAACCCTGGATTCCGGCGCGCCCGTTTGCACGGGCCCGGACACCACCGCAGGATCAGGCGCCACGCGCAGCACCTGGCCGACGCTCACAGGGTAGTCGTTGGGCAGACGGTTCCAGCGGGCAAGCTGCGCGGGATCACGCCCGAACGCCGCCGCAACGCCCGCCAGCGTATCGCCCGGATTCACGCGATAAAAGCCCGCCGCAACAGGCGCGGGCGCCTCGAGCGCGGGCGGGCGTGCATCGGGCGAACCGGTAAAGAGGTCGCCCCACGGCGCGCTTGCACAACCGGCGAGCGCCAATGCGGCGCCCGCGATCAATAGCCGCTGCGTGAGCTGGCGGCACGGTTTGAAGATGTTCATCGGAAGACGATCGGAAGGATGGCATCGGATGTGCCAGCGGGCTGCATGTCGCAGCCCGCTGGCACAAGGGTTGGCATCCTAAACGAACGTCGTCGCGATGCGTTGACCCCACGCGCGATCGCTCAGTCATCCTTGACGATTGTTAACGTGCTTGCGCGAAAAAGCGGCAAACACGTGAAGAACCGTCGGCGTGTTACTTCAGGCCGAAATCCACCCGCGTCGTCGCGCCCTTGTCGTCGATACCCGAAGCATCGAGCTTCGGCGCCACGATGAAAACGCGGCTGTTGTCGATCTTGCCTTCGAAGTACTGCTGCACCGCCTGCGCGCGGCGCTGCGCGAGATCGCGCAGGCTGGCGTCCGTGATGGGCGCATTCTCGGCGAGCGCGGTCTTCATCTCGTCGTCGGGCAGCGTCTTCGTCAGGCCGACGATGTTGCGCGGCTTCTTGAAGTCCGAATCCTTGTAGGCCTTGGTCAGATACTTGTCGTATTCGTTGGCGTCGACCTTGATCGTCATGGGGTCGACGCTTTCGCCGTTGCCCACGACGTCCTTGAGCTTCTGTTGACGTACAAGCCGGTCGACATAGGCCGTGCGCAGCGCCGGCTGATCGACGGCGGGATCGACGCGGCCGATGATGTCGAGGCGGATCGACGGCTTGTCGGAGAGCGCCTTCACGATCATGTCGAGCTTCTTCTGCGACGCGTCGGACAGCGCGTAGGAGCCCGGATCGAACTCGACGTAGCCGAGTTCCTCGCCGCTGCCGCCGCCAAACGCATGCGCGAGCAGCGAGAACGGCGCCGTCACGGCCTTCTGCAGCAGATTCAGCACCGCGCGCCAGATCAGCCCGCCGACGCTGAACTCCGGATTCGACAGCGAGCCCGACACGGGAATGTCCACGTCGATTTCGCCGCGCGAGTTCTTCAGCAGCGAAATGGCGAGCTTCACGGGCAGCTTGGTCGCCGTGTCGTTGTCGACGTGATCGCCGAACGTGAGCTGATCGATGAAGATGTGGTTGTTCGCCGTGAGTTGATCGTTGACCAACTGATAGTGCAGATCAACGTTCAGCTTGCCCTTTGTGATCGGATAGCCCGCGTACTTCGCCGAGTATGGCGTCAGGTTGGTCAACTCGATGCCGTGCGCCGTTGCCGTCAGATCGAGCGCCGGCTTGGCGATCAGCGGATTCACCGAGCCGCGGATCGTGATCGGGCCGTTGGCGGCGAGCTTCGCGGACACGTCGACGGGTGCCGACTGCTTCGACTCCGTGCCGAACGCGCCGATCGTGCCCTGGATCGCGACCAGGTTTGCCGTGTAGTTCGGCTTGATGAAGTTGTCGGTGTAGGTGACGCGGCCGTTCTGCAGTACGAGCTGGCCGAAGTGCAGGCGCACCGGACTTTGCGGCGGCGTGGCCGCCGTCACCGACGTGTTCGCGCCGGACGCGGCGGAAGCCGGCACGGCAGCCTGTGCTTCGGAAGCGGCGGGCGCGCCGAGCGGAATCGGCTCTTTGCCCTTGGCGCTCTGGTCGCGCGTGAGCGACTGCGGCGCGCCCGTTTCGTGCGCGACCACGTCCTTCAGATTCAGCTTGCCTTGCGCGTCGAGCAACACGCGGCCGTAGAAATTCGCGAACGTGACCTTCGCGGCATCGACGTCCGTGCCGCGCTCGTCGTAATTCGCCTTGATACCCGTCAGCGCCAGCGAGCGCCAGCCGGCAAACGGGTCCGAGGTCGCCTTGTCGATCATCCGCACGTCGACGATCGCCGCGTCGCCGCGATACGTCGCGCGCAGGCCCTTCGACTTGTCGCCCTGCGCGAGCGTCACATCGCCGCTTGCATTGAGCAGCGCGCTCGCGATCGTCGCGTTCAGCTTGCTGCCGAAGTACGGCTCGAGCGCCGCGGCATCCAGCCGGTTAGCGTCGATCTTCATCGCGAGCTTGAGCGGCGTCGCCGTCACGTCGCCCTTCACGCCGAGCGTGCCCTTGCCGTTGACGGTGGCCTGCAGTGCGACGGGCAGCGCGCGGCTCAGGTCGTCGCTGATCTTCTGCACCTTCAGTTGCAGCGGCTTCACGGCGAGCTTGACGGGTCGCGGGGTCGTGTTGTCGATGAAGGTCGCCGCGCCATCCTTCAGGTTCAGTTCGCCGATGCTGTAATGCCACGCCGGCCCTTCTTGCGTCGCCTTCTTCGCCGCGTGGATCACGGTGCGCTCGTGTACCTGCTCCTGCGGCGGGCCAGCCAGCGCGGCCAGATCGATCGTGCCGTCCTTCAGGCGCTGCGCGTCGACGGACAGGCCCGTCACGTCGACCGAATCGAGTTCCGCCTTGCGCGCGGCCAGATCGACGCGCTTGATGCCCGCCTTCCCGTCTGCGATCGAAATGACGGGCTGCTTCGCGTCCCCTGTCGCGAGCTTCAGCGATTGCAGATCGATCTGGCTTGCGCCGATCTGCACATCGACGGGCTCCTTCGACCAGTTCGCCGTCAGGTTCGACTGCACGCTCAACGTGCCGTCGAGCACCTTCGCCGCCGTCACCGTGTCGAGATACGGCTGCATGACGGGCAGTTGCGCCGATTTCAGGTCGATCTTCGCGTCAGCCGTCTTCGCGGCGAGCGACAGGTTGCCCGACACGGCGAGCGCGCTCTGCGGCTGGTTCTTGACGTTGGTCTTGACGGTATAGCGCGCGGGTGTCTTGCCGAGCGTCGAGAAATCCGCCAGCGCCACCGCGAGATTGTTCAGCCCCGCCGACACGGGCCGCGACGCCGCTGCGTCCTGGATTTCGACGGTGCCGTTCGACAGTTCGAATTGCTTGATCTGCAGGTCGAGCGGCGGCGCGGCCTTCGCTGCTTCGGCCTCGGCACCGCTCGCGCCGGATGCAGCCGCAGCCGCCGCGGGCGCGCTCGCCGCCTTGGCGGGCGCTGACGCGGGCGCGGGCGCCGGAGCGAACGTGTGCTGCACACTCAGCACGCCGCTCTTGTCGCGCGCGAGATTCACGGTGGGCGCGTCGAGGCGGATGTCGTCGAAACGATAGACGTTCTTCAGCGGCTCCAGCGTCTGCGCAGCCACATGCAGCGAGCGCGCGGCGAAGAACGGCGCTTTATGCTCGTCGAGTACGTCGATGTCGGCGAGATCCGTCGTCCCCGTGATGCGCAGCGTGGGCGCGTCGCCCGTCATCACGAAACTCACTTTCAGGTCGCTCGACAGCTTGCCAGCCTGCACCGTGACGGGCAGCTTTGCTGGCGAATACGACAGCAGCTTCGGCACGTCGAGCCCTTCGAAGCGCAGCGACACTTCCGATTCCCGCGACGCCGCGAACGGCTTCGTGCGTCCGTCGATGGCGAGCGGACTGCCGTCGATACGCGCGCGCAGCAGCGGCTCGACGAAGATATCGGTCTTGGATGGCAAAGTGGCGATGAACGGAATGCCGAGGCGCCATTCATCGACGATATGCGTAACGCCGAGCAGCCGGTCGTCGAACGTGATCTTGCCGTTTTCAATGCGGATATTGGAGATCGAGAACTGCGCCGGCTTGCTGTCGGGCTTGGACGGCTGCTTCGAGAACTTCTCGATCAGGTCGCTGAAGTTGAAGCGCTGCGCGTCATAGCGGACGATCGTGAAGCGCGGCGAATCGAGATGCACTTCATCGACGATGGGCGCGAGCCGGAAAATCGAGCTCCACGACGTCCGCACGATCAGCCGCTCGATATCGACGAAATCGCCCTTGCCGCCACGGTCGCCGATATGGACGCGGTCCGCTTCGAAATTGAGCGTGTACGGATTGAGCGAGATACGGCCGATGCTGGCCGGCCGGTCCAGTTGCTCGCTCAACTGCTGTTCGGCGATATGCCGGATCAGCGGCGGCGCGGCGAAAAAGCCGAGCAGTCCGAACAGGACCAGCACGACGAATACGACGAGAACGATGCGTCTTGCTCGCCGGCCTTGCGCGACTTCGCGGACGGTCTGAAAGGATGAAGCGAGTGATGCTTTGGTCGGGCTTGCCATGCTTGGTCGCGGGTAGGGCGGCGCAGAACACGCCGCGATGACGAATGTCCAGCTTGGCCGAAGTATACGTCGTGTACTTCGGCCAAACCATCAAATGTCATGAGAATGACGACCGTTGCGGGCAAATAAACGTTAGAAAGTGTAAGTGGCCCGATTTCAGTTGCGAGGACGTGTCCAGCCGTGATGCGGCGGACACGTGCTTCGCTTATTGACGCACGACGGCGGGCGGCTGCCAGGTGCCGTCGCTGGCTTCGGGCTTCGGCGCGTAGAGACGCAGCACGAGCTGGAAATCGCCGCGCGGCGCGGGCAGCCAGTTCGACGCCTTGCGCGGTTTCGCCGACGACACCGTCACGTCGATCGAGCCGTCGCGGTTGCGCCGCACGCCCGCCTTGTCGCCGACTGACGCGCGTGCCGGCGTGGTGTCACCGAGCGCGCCGTCCTTCGTGTATGCGGCGATCGACCAGAAGCCGCGCACGGGCGGCACCTGGTTCGGCTCGAAGTGCATCACATAGCGGTTCGCGCCGTTCAACGCGTGGCCGTCGCTGTCGAGCGAGACGTTGCCGCGCACTTCGTCGTCCTTCGTGCCGATGCCCGGCTGCGCGTACGACGCATAGGCGCGCAGTGCGTAGTCGGGGCCATAGTTGCCGACACCGTCGCCGAACCAGCTCCAGCCGTTGGCCGTCAGCATGTTGGTCGGCGGCGTCGCGACGCGCGTGTGGCCGTCCGCGAGACCGCCGGCGATCGCGTCGCTGGCCGACTTGGGCAATTCGACGGCTTCGTCCGGCTTCACGCCGAGGTCGGCGAGAAACTTGAGCGCGTGCGGATCGGCGGGCGACGGCGGGTTGTCGGGCAGCAGCCGCGCGAGGCGGTCGAAGAAGCCTTTCGCGTCGAGCGCGGCGACCTGCTCGGCGGGCGTGCCGGAGACGCTTGCGTCGGCGGGCATGGTGCGTGGCGCAACGGATGCCGCCGATGCATCGCCCGTATAGACGGACAGCGGCACCACGCGAATGCCGCGCTGCAGCTTACGCACCGCCGTCAGATCGCGTCCGCCGTTCGACTGGATACGCACGTCGAGCCAGATATTGCGCGTGGGCGCGTCGATACGCTTGACGCCCTTGGGCAGATCGCCCTTCCAGTCGGGTTTCGCGAACGCCACCGTCTGCGCCTTGATGCCCGACACGCGCGAGCCGCCCTGCTGTTCGGCCGACCACAGCACGTTGGTCCACATGTCGAGCGCGCGCGCATCCACATAGCGGCCCGCCGAGGTTGGCAGCGACACGATCACCGGTTCATCGCCGACGTCGAGCCACGCGGTCGAATCGAGCGTGTCGATGCCGGGCGTCGGCGGATTGTGTGCGCCGACGGGCGGCAGCGCCGACGCGTGACGCAGCGTATTGACGGGCGCCTGGCCTGGGCCCGTGCCCACGGCGGCGTCGCGCGACGCGCCCATCAGCACGAGTGGATAGGCAAATACGTAGGAGTCGGCGACCTCGTCCTTGATCCAGCCAGTGGGCTTGGGCGCCACGATAGGAGTCGACGCGCACCCGGTGAGAAATGCGATGCCCGCGAGCGCCGCGCAGGCGAGTTGAAACGGAAACTTTTCTCGGCGATTTTTTATCATTCGATGAACCGCGGTCCTGGGTGTCACATGCCTGAGCCAGGACGAGCCCGGTCCGCCGAGCCCCCGCTCGCGCCGGACTTGCCGAAATGTCCTGACATTCCTTTTCTGACAACGCGTTTTAACTTATCCGCGTCGCGGGGGCAAGTTAATGTGAGTGTTCGGCGGTGTTTTGATGTGCCGTCTTTGGTTCGGGTGTTGTTTGTTGGTTTTTTTGGATTTTTGTTTGATTGTTTTGTGGTGGGGCGGGGCCTGCGTGGCGCGGGCTATGCCGGGTGGGGTTGTTGCCTTTGCGCTGGCATCCGCGTTTGAGTCTTCGCGGCGCGGGCGGGTTTGGTTCGCTTGTGTTTGCGCTGGCATCCGCGTTTTGTTAGCGTGCTTCACGCGTCGCCCCTGTGCGGGGCGGCACCTACTTTTCTTTGCCGCCGCAAAGAAAAGTAGGCAAAAGAAAGCGGCTCACACCGCCAACATCTCTCATTGCCTGAGGGCCCCCACAGGGTCTTACGCTTCACACGGCAGCATTTCTGTTCGCGTTCGTTGCCAACGCTTCGAATGAGCGCCTCACCCACTTCAAACACCCGAACAAGGGCAAGCGGCTGCGAATGGTATCTGCCGCCCAGGTGGCAAACTGTGTGTAGGTTGTCGCGACGTACACGTTTGCGCTCTTACATGGTGGGACACGTGCGCAATCGGTCCGAAGTGAGGCGGCCGAGGTGCTACGGCCTACACACAGTTTGCCACCTGGGCGGCCGTGGAATATCTGGCACGGCATGGTGAAGCGCGGGAGCGTGAAGCAGGTGAGGCGCACCGCAAGAGCGTTGGCAACGAACATGGGTCACGTGATTGCCGTTTGAAGCGTAAGACCCTTTGGGGGCCCTCAGGCAAACACAAGAACTGGCGGTGTGAGCCGCTTTCTTTTGCCTACTTTTCTTTGCGGCGGCAAAGAAAAGTAGGTGCCGCCCCGCACAGGGGCGACGCTTGAAGCACGCTTACAAAACGCGGATGCCAGCACAAACCCAAGCAAACCAAACCGGCTGCGCCACGAAGGCATAACGCAGATGCCAGCGAAAACCCCAGAACAACCAAACCGCAGCACGCGCATGCATCCCTTCCCCGTCAGGCAAATACGAAAAAGCCCCTTGACCTTCCCATCATGGGAAGCCTGATACTGCTTCCAATGATGCGCAGTAGCGCAAAAACTGGAGCCTCCCAGCCATGACCGAACTCGCACCACCCCGCGCCGCCGACACGTCCCGCCCGGCGGCATCCTCGGAACTCGACATTCAGGGCATGACGTGCGCGTCCTGCGCGCTGCGCGTCGAGAAGGCGCTCGCCAAAGTGCCGGGCGTCGCGCGGGCAAGCGTGAATCTGGCAACCGAAAAAGCAACCGTCGATGCCGACGCGTCCGTCACCACCGATACCCTCGTCAACGCCATCCGTAAGGCCGGCTACGACGCACAGCCGCTGAACGACGCGCCGCCACCCGACAATGACGCGCAATCGACAGCCGAACTCGCGATCGGCGGCATGACCTGCGCGGCGTGCTCCGGTCGCGTCGAAAAAGCGCTCGCGAGGATTCCCGGCGTGACTTCCGCGTCCGTCAATCTCGCCACCGAAAAAGCAACCGTCACGACCAACGGCGCGGTCGGCGTCGATCAGTTGATCGCGGCCGTCACGAAAGCCGGCTATCAGGCGACGCCTCTCTCCGCCGATGACGCCACACCCGCCGCCACCGAAGACAAAGACGCCGCCGCGCGCGCCGCCGTGCGCCGCGAACTCGGAGCGGTTGTGATCTGCGCGCTGCTGACGCTGCCGCTCATCGTGCCGATGTTCGCGGAACCCCTCGGCCTGCACGCGATGCTGCCCGCCACGCTGCAACTCGCGCTCGCCACCGTCGTCCAGTTCGTGTTCGGCGCGCGCTTCTACCGCGCCGCGTGGAAAGCCGTGCGCGCGGGCGCGGGCAATATGGATCTGCTGGTTGCGCTCGGCACGTCGGCGGCTTATGGCGTGAGCGTCTACCAGATGGCGCTGCACCCCGGCGACACGATGCATCTGTACTTCGAGGCATCGGCTGTCGTGATTACGCTGGTGCGCTTTGGCAAGTGGCTCGAAGCGCGCGCCAAGCGCCAGACCACCGACGCGATCCGCGCCCTCAACGCGCTGCGTCCGGACCGCGCGCGCATCGTCGTCGGCACGGAAGAGCATGAAGTGCCACTCGCGCAGGTGCGCGTCGGCATGCTCGTCGCGGTACGGCCGGGCGAGCGCGTGCCCGTTGACGGGACCGTGCTGCAAGGCCGCACGCATATCGACGAATCGCTGATTACGGGCGAAAGCCTGCCCGTGCCGAAGCAGCAGGACGACCGCGTGACGGCGGGGTCGATCAACGGCGAAGGCGCGATCACAGTGACAACCACGGCGATCGGCGCCGAGACCACGCTCGCCCGCATCATCCGGCTCGTCGAAACGGCGCAGGCGGAGAAAGCGCCAATCCAGCGGCTGGTCGACCGCGTCAGCGAAATCTTCGTCCCCGCCATTCTTGCGATCGCGCTCGTCACGTTGGTCGGCTGGCTGATCGCCGGGCACGGCGCCGAAACGGCGATTCTGAACGCGGTCGCAGTGCTGGTAATCGCCTGCCCGTGCGCGCTCGGCCTCGCGACGCCGACCGCGATCATGGCGGGTACGGGCGTCGCCGCGCGTCACGGCGTGCTGATCAAGGACGCGCAGGCGCTCGAAATCGCGCACCAGGTTCGCGTCGTCGCGTTCGACAAGACGGGCACGCTGACGGTCGGCCAGCCGTCCGTCACGGCGTTCGAGACAGCGGACGGCGTGGGCCGTTTAAACGCGCTGGCGCTCGCGGCGGCCGTGCAGCGGCATAGCGAGCATCCGCTCGCGAAAGCCGTCGTGAAAGCGTTCGAAGCGGATGGCGGCGGCGCCGCGCTGCCCGTCAGCAGCGACGCGCGCGCGGTCGCGGGGCGCGGCGTGGAAGCGGATATCGGCGGCGAAACGTTCGCTATCGGCAGTAGCCGCTGGCTCGGCGAACTGGGCGTCGCGCCGTCGCCCGCCCTCGCCCTCCGCGCCCAGCAGCTCGAAGCGCAAGGCAACACGGTGTCGTGGCTGATCGGGCGCGGCAAGACGGACGCGCAAATCGAAACGCAAGCCGACACACAAGCACAAGCGCTCGCGCTGATCGCTTTCGGCGACACCCTCAAGCCGGGCGCGCGCGCCGCGATCGAACGGCTGTCGCGCATGGGCGTGAAGAGCGCGCTGGTGACGGGCGACAACCAGGGCAGCGCGAAGAGCGTCGCCGCCGCGCTCGGCATCGACGAGGTGTACGCGCAGGTCCTGCCGTCCGACAAGGCGCGCGTCGTCCACGACCTGAAGATCCGCACGTCGAGCGTGGTCGCGATGGCGGGAGACGGCATCAACGACGCGCCCGCGCTCGCCGCCGCCGACATCGGCATCGCGATGGCGACGGGCACCGACGTGGCGATGCACGCGGCGGGCATCACGCTGATGCGTGGCGACCCGGCGCTGGTCGCCGACGCAATCGACATCTCGCGCCGCACCTGGCGCAAGATCCAGCAGAACCTGTTCTGGGCGTTCGTGTACAACCTGATCGGCATTCCGCTCGCCGCGTTCGGGCTGCTGAACCCGATGATCGCGGGCGCGGCGATGGCGTTCTCGAGCGTGAGCGTCGTGACGAACGCGCTGTTACTACGAACCTGGCGTTCGTCGCAATGATCTGAATCAACACTCTAGCTTTCAAAATTAAAGGAAAACGTTTGGCGTGCCGTTAACAGGGTTCAGGCTGCCGTTTCGGCGCCGCGCGCACTCGCGCGCGGCACAGCGGAGCAGCTTCAATCCCGTTACCTGCAGACCCTCATGGATATCCTTTCACTGCGCCGCGCCAGCGTGGGCGCCAGGCTCGCCATGCTCTCGTGCGCGCTGGTGGCCGCCATTTTTGCCGCCTTCACGTTCGCCGTGACCCGCACGGCCGGCACGCAGATCAGCGATCAGGTGCTGTCGCGCATCACCGAGAAAGACCGCTCGATTGCTGCGATGATCTCGCTGTTCGACAAGGCGCTCACGGCCGAAGTGGGCCGCTCGATGACGCTGTTCGCGAGTTTTCTGCCGCCCGGCTACGCGCTCGACGAGACGCAGAAGATCGACATCGCCGGCACGCCGACGCCCGTCTTCAAGGCCGGCGACAAGGTGCTGAACAACGACTTCTCGATTCCCGACCAGTTTCTTGCGCAAAGCGGCGCCATCGCGACGATCTTCGCGCGCACGGGCGACGACTTCGTGCGCGTGACGACCTCGCTGAAAAAGCAGGACGGCTCGCGCGCGATCGGCACGCTGCTCGACCGCAAGGGCCCCGCCTACGGCCCCGTCGCCGGGAACAGGACCTTCACCGGACTCGCGATGCTCTTCGGCAAGCGCTATATCACGCAATACCGGCCGATCACGGACGCCAGCGGCAAGGTAATCGGCGCGCTGTTCGTCGGCGTCGACGTGGATGCGCAGATCAAGTCGGTCGAAGACGGCATCCGCCAACTGAAGATCGGCGACACGGGCTATTACTTCGTGTTGAACGCGTCGAACGGCGCGGAGCGCGGCAAGCTGATGGTGCATCCGGCGGCGGCCGGCCAGGTGGGCGACGAGAGCGCCGCGCCGTACAAGCGCATGATCGACGAAAAGGAAGGCCAGATCGAATATTCGAGCGCGGACGCGACGCTCGGCGAAACGGGCGCTCAGGACAAGTTCGTCTCGTTCGTCACCGTGCCGGAATGGAACTGGCTGGTCGGCGGCGTCGCGAAGCGCGACGAAGTGATGGCCGACGTGATCGCCACGCGCAACCGCTTCATCCTGATCGGCTTCGTGCTGGTCGCGTTGTTCGCCGTGGTGTTCCTGATCGCCGTGCGCCGGCTCGTATCGCGCCCGCTCGACGAAGCGGCGAAGGCGTCGGAGCGCTTTGCATCGGGCGATCTGAGCGTGCGCGTGTCGGCGAGCCACGAACGGCGCGACGACGAAATCGGCCGCCTGATGCAGGCCATCGACGGCATCGGCGAGGGGCTCGCGCGCATCGTTACGCAGGTGCGCAGCGCGTCGGCCGACATGACGGAAGGCACCGCGAAGATCGCGGCTGGCAGCGGCGAGATCGCATCGCGCATCGGCACGCAGGCCGCGAGCCTCGAAGAAACGGCGGCGAGCATGCAGCAGATTACGTCGACGGTGCAGCAGAACGCCGGTCACGCGGCACAGGCGAACACGCTGGTGTCGGGTGCATCGGAAGCGGCGCTCGACGGCGGCCGCGCGGTCGAGCGCGTCGTCTCGACGATGGGCGAGATCAGCCAGTCGTCGAAGAAGATCGCCGACATCACGACGGTCATCGAGGGCATCGCGTTCCAGACCAACATCCTCGCGCTCAACGCGGCTGTGGAAGCGGCGCGTGCCGGGGAGCACGGCAAGGGCTTTGCGGTCGTTGCGTCGGAAGTGCGCGCGCTGGCGCAGCGCAGTGCCGCGGCGGCGAAGGAAATCGAAGGCGTGATCGCCGAATCGACGGCGACGGTGTCGAGCGGCTTCCGTATTGCCGAGGAAGCGAGTACGACGATGCGCTCGATTGTGGAGCGGGTTGGTCAGGTGCAGACGATCATTGGCGAAATCAGCGTCGCTTCGAAGGAGCAGTCGAGCGGGATCGAGCAGGTGAACACGGCCGTCACGCAGATCGGTGAAGTGACGCAGCAGAATGCGGCGCTAGTTAGTGATGCCGAGCAGGCGGCCGCCGATCTGAGTGCGCAGGCTGACAAGCTGGCGGAAGTCGTGTCCGTGTTCAAGCTGGGTGGACACAATTAGGGGTTTTTAGTTTGTCTGCGACGCTGGGTGGTCCGCTAGTTTTCGCGCTGGCATCCGCGTTGTGGTTTCGCGGCGTGGGCGGTTTGGTTTGGTTTGGTTTGGTTTGGTTTGGTTTGCTTTGGTTTGCTTTGGTTTGCTTTGGTTTTCGGTCGCATCCGCGATTCGTTAGCGTGCTTCAAGCGTCGCCCCTGTGCGGGGCGGCACCTACTTTTCTTTGCCGCCGCAAAGAAAAGTAGGCAAAAGAAAGCGGCTCACACCGCCAGCTCTAGTTCCTGCCTGAGGGCCCCCAACGGGTCTTACGCTTCACACGGCAGCATTTCTGTTCGCGTTCGTTGCCAACGCTTCGAATGAATGCCTCACCCGCTTCAAATGCATTTGCACGGGCAAGCGGCAGCGAATGGTATGTGCCGCCCAGGTGGCAAACTGTGTGTAGGTTGTCGCGTCGTACAGGGTAGCGCTCTTACAGGGTGGAACGCATGCGCTATCGGTTCGAAGTGAGGCGTGCGAAGCACTACGGCCTACACACAGTTTGCCACCTGGGCGGCCGTGGACTATCTGGCACGGCATGGTGCAGCGCGGGCGGGCGAAGCGGGTGAGGCGCACCGCAAGAGCGCTGGCAACGAACGTGGGTCACGTGGTCGCCGTGTGAAGCGTAAGACCCGTTGGGGGCCCTCAGGCAAACACAAGAATTAGCGGTGTTAGCCGCTTTCTTTTGCCTACTTTTCTTTGCGGCGGCAAAGAAAAGTAGGTGCCGCCCCGCACAGGGGCGACGCTTGAAGCACGCTAACAAATCGCGGATGCCAGCGAAAAGATAAAACACCAAACGGCCTGCGCAGCAAACACCTCATCGCGGATGCCAGCGAACGCACAAGCAAACCAAACCAGCGGCACCTAAAACTCAACATCAAGCTCATCGATCTCATCGACTTCCAACTGCGCTCCAGCGATCCACTCCTGCATCTCAGGCAGCGCAAGAATCCCCCGCCCATAAGCAACAATATCGGGATCAAGCTGCACATCATAGGTGACAAAGCGCGTAACAACAGGCGCATACATCGCATCCGCCGCGCTACGCTCACCGAACAGATACGGCCCCCCGTACTCCTCCAGACACTCGCGCCAGATCGTCACAATACGATCAATATCCGACTGCGCCCGCGCCCACACCTTAAATCCCGGAAAATGCGCTTTCAGGTTCATCGGCAACGCCGAACGCAAAGAACTGAATCCGGAATGCATCTCACCGCATATCGCACGGCAATGCGCGCGCGCCTTACGATCCTTCGGTAACAGTCCAGCTTCAGGCCGCACTTCGTTCAGATACTCAGCAATAGCCAACGTGTCCCAAACCTTGATCCCATCATGCACAAGACACGGCACGAGAATGGACGGCGACAGCAACAGCAACTCAGCCCGCGCAGCGGGATCATCAACAGGCATCACGATCTCTTCAAACGGCAAGCCGCTGAACTTCGCCAGCAGCCAGCCGCGCAGCGACCACGAGGAATAGTTGCGGCTGCTGATCGTCAGGGTGCTGGTAGCCATCGTGTCAGCCATCGGATTGGGCATGTCTCGCTCCACAGAGGGTCATCGCGGCGCGTTTCGCCGTATCGCGATGCACGATACCGGGCATGTTCGCACCAATTCGCGGCATAACCGGCACCTTACGGAAGGGCGCGCAAGGGCTATGCCAATGCATCGCGGCAGCAAGCCATTCCGCCGACGCCAACATTCAGCTCCGTTGGCATGTGACTTGCCTCTCATTGGCTCAAGTTCTCTTCGTGCGAAAGCCATGAATCCGCTCGCTTATCCGGCGTACCAGGCGTTCGCCAACTTCATGCTGCCGTTGCGCCATGGCGCATCGCTGGTACAGGGCGCGCTCGACGCGTGGCCCGAGTATGCCGGCACGCCATCCGGCAGGACGCTGCGCGCATCGGCCGAATTGCTGACGCTCGCGGGCCTCACGCATGTGCGCCCGCCGTTCGGCATCGACAGCGTCGAGGTCGAAGGGCAAACCGTCGATGTGATCGAAGAAGTCGTACAGTCGACGCCCTTCTGTTCGCTGCTGCATTTCCGCAAGCACGCGTCATTCGACGTGCCGCAGCCTCGCGTGCTGGTGATCGCGCCAATGTCGGGCCACTTCGCGACGCTGCTGCGCGGCACGGTCCGCACGATGCTCGCCGAGCACGACGTCTACATCACCGACTGGCACAACCCGCGCGATGTGTCGCTTTCGGCGGGTCGCTTCGGCTTCGACGAGTTCGTGCAGCATGTGATCGACTTCACCGACACGATCGGCCAGGGTACGCATCTGCTCGCCGTCTGTCAGCCGACGGTGGCCGCGCTCGCCGCCGTCGCGCTGATGGCCGCCGACGACCATCCCGCGCAGCCCGCCAGCATGACGCTGATGGCCGGTCCGATCGACACGCGCGTGAACCCGACGCGCGTGAACGAGCTGGCGAAGAGCAAGCCGATCGAATGGTTCGAACAGAATCTGATCAGCGCGGTGCCGTTCGGTTTTCAGGGCGCGTTCCGGCGCGTCTATCCGGGCTTCGTGCAGCTGAACGCGTTCATGGCGATGAATCTCGAACGGCATCTGGAGTCGTTCGAAACGATGTATCACGAGCGCTCGAAGGGCGAACCGGAGAAGGCGGAAGCGATCCGCGACTTCTACGAAGAATACTTCGCGACGATGGACCTGACGGCGGACTTCTACCTCGAAACCGTCGACACCGTGTTTCAGCGGCACGCGCTGCCGCTGCATGAACTGGAAGTGAGAGGTCGACGCGTCGAGCCGTCGAAGATCAGGCGCACCGCGCTGTTCACGGTGGAAGGCGAGCGCGACGATATCTGCGCCGTCGGGCAGACGCTCGCGGCGCAGGATCTGTGCGACAGGTTGCGTCCGTATCTGAAGACACATCATGTGCAGACGGGCGTCGGGCACTATGGCGTATTCAACGGACAACGCTGGGAGCGGCAGATTTATCCGCGCATCCGCGCAGTGATTCACGACAACGAGCCGCGTGCGGTGCCCGTCGCCACACGTGGCGCGCAGGCGTCGCTGACGCTCGCGCCGGCGGCCGCGTCGAGCGCGACGACGCCGGCGGGCACGACGCCCGCCGCCACGGAAGCGGTCGACGTCGATCTGGCTTCCGACGAGCCCGCCACCGAATGAACTTCGTTGCGAGCATCAGTCAGGGAATCAGGACGTCGGACGAATCATCTGGAACATGTCGCCGATCTGCGCGTAGTCGGCGCGATAGCCCGCGCGCATGATCGGCTGCGCGGCCTGCGTGTCGAACAGACCGTCCTTCAGATACGCGTTCTGGATGTGGACGCCGACCACCTGTCCGAGCGCGAGCCAGTTGTCCATCGGCTTGCCGCTCAGATCATGCAACTGCACGATCTGCAACAGCTTGCATTCGAGCGCGGCAGGCGACTCGCCGACATGCGGCACCGACACGTTGCGCCCCGCGACGGGCGTGAGTCCCGACAACTGGAACTCGTCGACGTCCGCCGCGACGGGCGCCGACGTGCGGTTCATCTGCTCGGCGAGCGGGCGCGTCGCCAGATTCCAGACGAACTCGCGCGTCTCTTCGATATTGCGGATGCTGTCCTTGCGGCCTTCGCTAGCGAAGCCGATGATCGACGGAAACGTCGAAAATGCGCCGAAAAAACTGTACGGCGCGAGATTCAGCTGACCGCTCGCCGCGCGCGTCGATACCCAGCCGATCAGGCGCGGCGCGACGATCGCCTTGAATGGATCGTGAGGCAGACCGTGGCCTTTGGCTGGATCGTAGAAATAGACGTCCGACATGATGTCGCTCTCGTTGTAGTTGACCGTTGCGTGCCGCTCAGTTCTTTCCGTTGCCCTGGATTACGCGCCTGCGTCCCGCCTTGACCTTCGCGGTCTGCGCGTCGTCCCAGTCGTAAAAGCCCGCGCCGCTGCGCACGCCGACGCGTCCCGCCTGGACTTGCTCGCGCAGCAGATCGAGCACGTCTTCGTCCTTGGCGAGCGCGGGCATCAGGTGCGTGCTGATATCGACGAACGTATCGAGGCCACCCATGTCCGCGCCTTCGAACGGCCCGACGATGCCCCAGCGCTTGCCGAGCGACGCCTTCATCACGCGGTCGACGACATCGGGCGTCGCCGCGCCCGAGCGCACGATGTTCAGCGCCTCGCGCAGCACCGCGAATTGCAACCGGTTGCCGACGAAGCCCGGAATCGCTTTCGACAACACGACGGGCTCCATGCCGATTGCGTGCATCAGCGCGACGGTCGAGTCGATTGCGTGCTGCGCCGTGTCGCTGCCCGGCACGACTTCGACGAGGGGGATCATGTGCGGCGGATTCCAGAAGTGCGCGATCAGGAAGCGTTCCGGCGCGCGCAGCGGCGCGGTCAACTGATCGGGCGGGAAGCCGCTCGTGTTGCTGGCGAGGATCGCGTCGTCGCGCAGCACTTCATTCAACTGTGCGTATAGGCGGTGCTTCAGTTCGAGTACTTCGGGGATCGCCTCGATCACGATATGCGCGTCGGCCATGGCGTCGAGCGTGGCGCTCGTTTCGATGCGCGACAGCGCGTCTTCTTTTGCCTGCCCGTCGATGCGGCCCGCGTCGATCAGTTCGTCGAGCACGGCTCGCGCGTTCGGCGCGACGCTTTCGAGCCGCGTTGGATCGATGTCGTGGACGATCGTCCTGTGTCCGTGCAGCGCGCTTTGCGTCGCAATGCCGACGCCCATCAATCCCGTTCCCACTACGCCTACGACTGGCTTGCTCAAACCCATTCCCCGTTTCTGTGTGTGTTGTTGATCGAAGTTCAAAAGCATAGCGCAGCGCATATTTTTTCGACGGCGGATACGACAAGGCCGGCGCGCTCTTGCGAGCGGCCGGCCCTGGTTTCGTCCTTCACTCCGCATCTGGCGGCGCGAAGCGTGCCGTCAGACGGTCTTAGTAACGTCCCTGCGGCGGACGATGGTCGCGGTCATGGTACGGGTCGCGATCGTGCGGGTGATGACGCATCCACTCGTCGTGCGCCCAGTAGCGGTGACCGTCGTAGTAACGGTCGCCGTGCCAGCCGATGTTGACCTGTACGCCCACCGGCATCATGTGCGGCTGCTCATAAACGGGCTGCGTGTGCATAGGCGCATATTGCGCGAAGGCGCTGCCTGCGCCGAGCAGTGCGCCGCCAGCGATCAGCGCGGCGACGATCGAACGCGAAGTCTTCTTGATGGCATTCATGGCTATTCTCCCTTTCGAGTTTCGTTGCGAGCGATGGCTGGATCGACCGGGACGGTCATGAGATTCGCCGTTCGCTTGAGACCCACTTTAGCGGCGCAGACCTTTCACAGACGTGAGGACTTGTAAGCGCACATTTCATACGATGTGGGCGACGACTGCGGGTTCGCACGGGGATTTGCCGTGTTTTCACAAGGCTGTGCGCGGTTTGGCTATGCGTGATGGGTCTGCGTCCGACAAGCCGCTGTTACATTCATTTCGGCGTGGAAATAATGCGCGATCGATTACGACGGTGCGCGCAACGACGGGGGCGGTTTCTTCGAGGCGCTTAGTGGCTTTCTGACGCGCAAAAACAAAAGCCCGGCAGGGCCGGGCTTTTCAGTTTCGCCGCTTCTGGATGGCGGCGAGATGCGCAGTGCAACGTCTTTTTATGGGCTTCCTACCGATTAGTCGGTGAGACGGACGCCGAACAAGGTTGCTTGCGACTTGCGAACACGCTCCGCTTCGCGGTGACGTGCTTCGTACGAATAATCCGAATCCAGAGGCAAGTGAGGCGACGCGAAGAGGTCGCTAACCTTTTGGAACAGCGCGAAAAGATAGTTCATGGCGACTCCCGGTTGGGTTGGTGGTTCAGGGTTTTCCCTTATGAAGAAGTATAGGGTTTTCCCTAGCCGAAAGCTAGTGCAATGCAGCAATTTTTCGGTGCGGTCATTCGCCGCATGGACTTTCAGGAGATATTGCGTCGCAGCACGCCCGCAGCATGCGGCTTCCAGACCCGCCCCTGTTTTTACAAAGCTGATGCGTGGATACAACGTGCCGCCGCGTGTGTCGGTGGCGCGCTTTGTCGCAGACGGTTAGTTGCGTGTAGTTCCGCTGCTATGCGAGCGGCGGCGCTCGCACTGCAGCGGTTTAAGGCAGGAATTGGAGAGAGTCCGCCGCGCAGATGGGCGCAACGGGCGGCGGACGAGGCTTAGTGAGTGTGCGCTAACTTGCGCTTCTGGGCGTGCTGCGCGTGAGCCACGTGCGTTTCGGCGGGCCTGGTTGCCGCCGGTGCGACGGGTGCCGGCGTTGCGGGCGCCGCCGGAACCTGGAGGCTGACAGGAAGGCTGGTGGTCGACGAATCGGTGTCGAGCAACGTCGCGAGCGTCGCCTGCTGGTTCAGCATCATCTGTTCGATGCGCTGTTCGTGCGCGGTCGACTGGTGCGAGAGGCGAAACAGCAACAGCGTCTGCGCGATACCAATCGCGATCGTCATCAGCAAGGCGCAGACGACGATCGTCAGCATCCATTTCATGCGCCGCGTGTGGTCGTCGGCGGCGCGGCGCTGGTCGGCGATGACGCCGTAGAGCGCATCGACGGTATCGGCGAACGCGGTCGCGCGTGCGTGATCCAGTTCGGGTGTGGCGCGCGGCGCGTGCGTCTGCGGCGGCGGAATGTATGGCGCGGGACGTGTGGGCTGCGCGTTCGAGGCCGCCGCGCTGGCGCCATGCGCGGACGGTTCGGACGCGGCCGCCGGTGCTGTTTTGCTGTCTGGGTTCGCGGAACGCTGCGCCAAACCGCTGGCCGCAGGCGAACTCTCGCTTTGGGTATCGGCGGCAGCGTCGGCATTCGCGGCATTGGTCGGCGGCGAAATCTGCCGCAACACCGCGACGCTGCGCACGACGCTCGCCGCCGCCAGCGACGCAGGCTGCGTCGGCGCGTCCGGAGCGGCGTTCTGAGCCGGATTCGTGGCCGCCGGCGCAACTTCGCCATCGCCGGAAGCAGCCAGCGCTCGTCCCTCAGCGAAATTTTCGGCGACAGCCGGCTCCAACGCGCCCGCTTCCGTATCGATCACCATCTGCCCGTCGTGCGGAACGGCACCAGCCGCCAGATCCTTCGACGCCGCAGCGCCCCGCGCTCCGCGCACTGCAGCCTTCTCTTCCGCCGAACCCGCCGCAAAGCCCACACCATCCGGCGCGCCGACGGCCGCCAGCACCACATCGGGCAATTCGAAGCCTTGCAGGGTGCCTTGCCGCACGTCGATGCTCATCGCCTGCTGCTCGGCGCGCGCGGTGTCGTCGGGGAAGAGGTCGAGCGTGCTGCCGTCGCGTGCGGCATCGCTCAGTTGCGCGAGACGCTGCGCCGAGCGTGCGGCGCGCGCAAGCTTGTTTTCGGTTTCGGGAGAGACAGTGGACGTGCGCCGATTCTGCGAACGGGCGCGCGCCGGGCGGGAAATCGTGGATTCTGCGGAATCTGCCATGTAGGAAAAGCGGGAGCGCAGTGTTCGTCGCCATTCAAGGCGCCCGTCACCACTGCCGTCGGTATTTTTCTAGAGCCCGCATTGTCTCATGCAAAGAGGGTCACAGAAGTGGATCGCAGCCTTTTTGGGACGGCATTTCATGCAACGGCGTCAAACTTGCCACGACCCGCGCCGCCCGTCGCCAGACGATCATGTGCAGATCCCATTCATGCCGGCTCGCCATTGTCCCGAAATTCCTTCACGCCCTGGAGCGCGCGCAATTGACCGCAGATCGCCGCATATTCCGTCGACGAGACGCGGTGCAGTGTGATCATCACTTCGTCCATTTGCGCATCGTCGTCGCTCTGCTGCATGACGAACTGTTTGACGCGCGGGCTCGCCGGACCGAGCGCCTCGTGCAGCGTATGAAACGTCATCGAGCCGCGCTCGACCAGCAGCGACAGCTGGCGGCGCTGCTTGACCGTGATGAAGCGCTTCTCGATCGGCTTGATGCCGGCCAGGATGATCAGAATGATGATCGTCGCGGCGATCGACGCCGTGTACAATCCGCCGCCGACGGCCAGCCCGATCGCGGCGACGGACCAGAGGCTCGCCGCCGTCGTCAGGCCGCGGATGATCTCGCCGCGCAGCAAGATCGACCCAGCGCCCAGAAAGCCGATGCCGGATACGACCTGCGCGGCGATCCGCGACGGGTCGAGCACGACGTGCTGGTTGCCGAGCACATCCGCGAAGCCGAACGCCGACACGATCATGATGAGCGTCGAGCCGACGCACACGAGCATATGTGTGCGCAGCCCCGCCGCCCAGGAAAGCCGCTCGCGCTCGAAGCCGATCACGCTGCCGAGTGCTGCCGCGAGCACGAGCCGGGAAATGAGTTCGAAATTGCCGATCATGTTGTTCTCCTTGTGATGTCGCCGGTTGCCGTTGTCTTTGCCCTCGCCCTTGCCGCTGTCTTACGGCGCCTGCGCCCGGACGCCCGGCGCGTGCCGTTTGCCTTATGCTTCAAGATCGGCGCATACGCCTCTCGTTCCTTTTTCGACTTCCCGCACCATGAATGCAACTGCATCGACGCCTGAGCTCGCAGCCGCGCTGCGCGAGCATTTCGCGCGCATCATCCTGCCGATCTGGCGAGGCCCGGGTTTCAACGACGCGCTCGGGCTGCCGTACGAAGCCGTCGCCGCCGACGGCCGCACACCGCTGACCGTCACCCGCTACCGGGCGATGGCGTGTGCGCGCCAGCTGTTCGTTTTCGCGCTCGCAGGCGAGATGCAGCATGCGCAGCGTCTGTTCGAATCGCTGATCCATATCTTTCAGGACAGCACCCATGGTGGATGGTTCTACAGCGTGGACGCACAAGGCGTGCCGCTCGACACCACCAAAGACCTGTACACCCACGCGTTCGTTGTGTTCGCATGCGCCGAATACGGCGCGCGTTCGGGCAACCGCGATGCACTGGACATCGTGCATCGCGCGTCGTCGCTGATCGAGGACCGCTTCGCTGCCCGTGACGGCCTGCTGCACGCTGCGCTCGATGCCGGCTTCGCGGGCACGGACGGCATGCCGTTGCAAAACCCGCTGATGCATCTGACGGAGGCATGGCTCGCAGCGCGCGCCGCCACTCAGGACGCCGCGTTCGATACGGCGCTCGCAAGGCTCGGTGACGCCATTGCGCGTACTTTCGTGCATCAGCCGACGGGGTGTATTGCCGAATTGCCCTTGGGTAGTGTGGATAACCGGCTAGAGCCGGGGCATCAGTTCGAATGGTTCTGGCTCGTGCAGCAGGCGGGTGATGTGCTCGCCGGGTCGGGCCTGCGTGAGGCGCTGGCGAGCGCGTTTATGTTCGCGCACGAAAAGGGCGTCGATGCGGCGACGGGCGGCGTGCATGCGGCGCTCGATGAAGCGGGTGGGGTCCAGGATTCAACGCAGCGGATCTGGGCGCAGACGGAGTATCTGCGTGCGCTTGCTGTGCATGATGATGCTGAGGTGCGGGCAGTGTTGCCGCAGCAGATTGGGCGGTTTCAGCCGCGGTTTTTGAATGCGCGTGGATGGGTTGAATGCAGGACGCAACAGGGTGAGGTCTCGCGGGCGGAGATGCCGTCGACGACGCCGTATCATCTTGCTACTGCTTATGGGGCGTTGCCTGGGGTTTGATGTGTATTAGCCTGGACCGGACCTGACAGGTAGTCGGGGAAGCGAATGAAGGAAGGCGATTCAGTGAGGAATCAGTTTCTCCCTGGCAAGTTCGAGTGAGTCGAGGAAGGTACGCATAGGTGTCTTGCCGTAACACCATCGCCCTTGATGTTCGCGCTCATTGTTGTACTGGTCAAGCCATGCGTCGAGATCGGTCTGCAGGGCTGCGATCGAATCGTAGATTTTCCTGCGGAACGCGATGCGATAGAACTCGTTGAGCATGGTCTTGTGAAGTCGTTCGACGATGCCGTTGGTCTGTGGAGAACGAGCTTTGGTGCGGGTGTGATCAATGTTCTCCACGGCCAGATAGAGCTCATATTCGTGATGCTCGGGGTTTCCGCAGTACTCGGTACCCCGGTCAGTCAGAACGCGAGCAAGCGGAATACCGTAGCTGTCGAAGAACGGTACGACGCGATCATTGAGCAGGTCGGCCGCCGGCAGCGGGGTCTTGCGGTCGTAGAGCTTGGCAAACGCCACCTTCGAGTAAGTGTCGACGAAGGTTTGCTGATAGACGCGGCCGACGCCCTTGAGGGTGCCGACATAAAAGGTATCCTGGGCGCCGCAGTAGCCGGGACATTCAGATTCGAATTCGCCATGCGTTTCCTTTTCCAGCTTGGCCCGCTCCAGCGCGGTGAGCTGCGATTCGGTCAGCACCAGCCCTTCCTGGGCGGACTTCGCCTCCAGCGCCTTCAGGCGCTTGTTCATGGTCTCAAGATCATGGCGCAGCCAGATGCTACGCACTCCCTGTGGCGAGACGCTGAGGGCGTGGCGTTTGAGCACCTCGTTGGCAATACGGATCTGGCCGTAAGCGGGCAGTTCCAGGGCCAGTTCGATCACCGCGGCCTCGACCTGGGGATCCACGCGGTTCTTTAGCAGCGGGCGGTGGTGGGAGATTTCCTGCAGGGCCGCTTCACCACCCTTGTCGTACAGTTCCTTGAAGCGGTAGAAGCTGTCGCGGGAATAGCCCATTACCCGGCAGGCCTGACTGACATTGCCCAGTTGCCGCGCCAGTTCGAGCATACCGACCTTGGCGCGGATGACTTTCTGTTCCTGAGTCATGGTGGACTCCTTGCGGTTCACCGTTGCGCGTCGCCGCTTCGGACTACGTCCTCCGCGCCCACGCGCAACGGCACGAGAAACCGACTACTGTCAGATTTAGTCTAGGCTATTACATTTGATGTTTTGGTGGTTGCGCGTTCGCGGCGCGGGCGTTGTTGTTGTTGGGTGTTTTTGACTTTGTGCTGGTATCGGCGTATTGCCTTCGCGGCGCGTTCAGTTTGGTTGCTCTTGTGTTTTTGCTGGCATCCGCGTTATGCCTTCGTGCTTCACGCGTCGCCCCTGTGCGGGGCGGCACCTACTTTTCTTTGCCGCCGCAAAGAAAAGTAGGCAAAAGAAAGCGGCTCACACCGCCAATTCTTGTTTTTGCCTGAGGGCCCCCAAAGGGTCTTACGCTTCACACGGCAATCACGTGACCCATGTTCGTTGCCAACGCTCTTGCGGTGCGCCTCACCCGCTTCACGCACCCGCGCTGCACCATGCCGTGCCAGATATTCCACTGCCGCCCAGGTGGCAAACTGTGTGTAGGCCGTAGCGCCACACACGCATCACTCCGGACCGATAGCGTACGCGTTCCACCACGTAAGAGCGCTAACGTGTACGTCGCGACAACCTACACACAGTTTGCCACCTGGGCGGCACATACCATTCGCTGCCGCTTGCCCTTGTGCGGGTGTTTGAAGTGGGTGAGGCGCTCATTCGAAGCGTTGGCAACGAACGCGAACAGAAATGCTGCCGTGTGAAGCGTAAGACCCTGTAGGGGCCCTCAGGCAAGAAGAAATGTTGGCGGTGTGAGCCGCTTTCTTTTGCCTACTTTTCTTTGCGGCGGCAAAGAAAAGTAGGTGCCGCCCCGCACAGGGGCGACGCGTGAAGCACGAAGGCATAACGCGGATGCCAGCGCAAAGGCAAAAACGCAAATGCCAGCGCAAAGGCAAAAAAGCCAAACCGACCGCGCCGCGAAAAACGCTAACGCGTGGACCACCGCTAAGGCAAAAAACCAAACCGAACGCGTGCGTTCACCCAACAACATGCCCACCGAGCACCGGCGCCAATCCCCCCCGCGTGCGATGCGAGATCAAAACCGAATCAGAAATCTCAAACGCAGCCACAGCTTCCTTCATCTGCCGCGTCTGCTGATGCAACGAAGAAGCCGCAGCCGCAGCCTCCTCCACGAGCGCCGCGTTCTGCTGCGTCATCTCATCCATCTGCACGACAGCCTGGTTAACCTGCTCGATACCCGTACTCTGCTCCAGCGATGAAGCGCTAATCTCAGCCATCATCTGCGTGACACGCGAAATCGACTCCGACACGTTGCGCATCGCCTCGCCCGCGCGCTCGACCAGCACCGACCCGCCCTGAATCTCCGCGACCGACTCGCTGATCAGTTCCTTGATCTCCTTGGCCGACTGCGCGCTGCGCTGCGCGAGACCGCGCACTTCGCCCGCGACAACTGCAAAGCCGCGTCCCTGCTCGCCCGCGCGCGCCGCCTCGACGGCCGCATTCAACGCGAGAATGTTGGTCTGGAACGCGATCCCGTCGATCACCGTGATGATCTCCGCAATACGGTCCGAGCTTTGCGCGATGCCGTGCATCTTCGCGACGACCTGATTGACGACTTCACTGCCATGCGAGGTCGCATCAAGCGCAGTCTCCGCGAGCGCATTCGCTTCGCGAGCGTGGTCGGCGTTCTGTCGCACGGTCGCCGTCAGCTCTTCCATGCTCGACGCCGTCTCTTCGAGCGACGCAGCCTGATTCTCCGTGCGCGCCGACAGATCGGCGTTGCCCGTGGCAATTTCGTCGGCACCGATATAGATCGAATCGGCGGCTTCGCGCACGGTCTTCACGGTGCGCGCGACGCTCGCCTGCATCACCGACAGGCCCGAGAACAACCGCCCGATTTCATTCGTGCCGCGCGCTTCGATCGGCTGGTTCAGGCGGCCTTGCGCGATGCGCTCGAAGTGCCGGCCCGCCTCTTCCAGCGGACCCACGACGCCGCGCCGCAGCGCCACGTAAACGCCACCCGTCCCCGCCAGCAGCAACGCGAGAATCACGAGGCCCACCGAGCGGAACAGCGTCTGACGTCCGTCGATCGAATCCATCGACGCGCGGCCCGTCGCGTCGCCGAATTGCGTGAAGTTGTGCAGCTCGGTCAGATACGCGTCCTGCATGCCTTGGGTCGGCTGATCGAGGAACGCCTGAATATTGCCCGCGTCGAGGTATTGCGCGAGTTCGCCGAGCGCGGTGTGAATCTTCTGGTACTTCTCGTTGAGCGCGGCGGCGCGCGCGTTGTTTTCGTCGTTGAGTTTGGGGGCGTTCATGAAGACCGTGAACGATCGGTCCGCGGCGGCGAGCTGCTCGCGCGCGTGCTGGACGATATCGGTCGGTTCCGCGCCGCCGCGCACCATCCGCGTGCCGGCGCGCGACAGGTTGATGCGTGCGTCCATCAGATGCTGCGTCGTCTCATTGACGGCATCCACCTGATGCAGCGCGACGTTCGCGAGATCGTTGACGTCGTCGTGCGTGCGGGTCATCGACCAGAAACCGAGCCCCTCCGTCACCAGCTGGAAAATACAGAAAGCGGCCAGAACGCATAACAAGCCTGAAGCGACTTTGATCTTGCTGAACATCGAAACACCTGAATTGCTGAGAAGGACGGGAGTGCATCCGGGTTTACGGCAATGTCAGGCGATGCCTTGAGTGTTCGTCGGCAAAATTCCTGGTGTGTGCGTATTTCGGAAGCTTACGCGGCGCGATTACGTCGATTCGCACAATAATTGCCGTGCAATTCTTCGAATTTTCTTGACGCGCTGCATTTGGGCTTCCTAGAGTTGGGACATCGCCACGCGGGTTATGCCCGAAGGAACGACGATGACAGACCTACTCGACCGGGCGCGTGGCGCACTGCACGCCCAGCCATTCAGCGTGCTGCTCGGCACAGAACTGATGTATGTCGGCGCGAATGAGTTGACCCTGTGCCTGCCGATCCGCGACGAATTGCGGCAACAGCATGGTTTCGTGCATGGCGGTGTGATCAGTTATCTCGCCGATAACGCGCTCACTTTTGCCGGCGCGCTGGCGCTTGGGCCTCGCGTTGTGACGGGTGAGTACAAGATCAACTATCTGCGGCCCGCGATGACGGGTGTGTTGATGGCGCGGGCCGAGGTGGTGTATGTGGGGCGGCAGCAGGCTACCTGTCAGTGCAGTGTGTTTGTTACCGATGGGGATAAGGATAGGCTTGTCGCTGTCGCTCAAGGGACTATTAATCGTATGGGGGATGGGACGGAGGCTGGGGCTCCGTATGACGAGCGACGTTTGCACGAGTGATTTTTTTGTCTGCGACGCTGTTCGGTGTTTTTGCTTTTGCGCGGGCATCCGCGTTTTGTTAGCGTGCTTCAAGCGTCGCCCCTGTGCGGGGCGGCACCTACTTTTCTTTGCCGCCGCAAAGAAAAGTAGGCAAAAGAAAGCGGCTCACACCGCCGCTCTTGTGTTTGCCTGAGGGCCCCCAACCGGTCTTACGCCTCACACGGCAACGTCCTTGTTCGCGCGCGTTGCCAACGCTTCGAATGAACGCCTCACCCGCTTCGAATACCCGCGCACAAGCTAGCGGCAGCGAATGGTATGTGCCGCCCAGGTGGCAAACTGTGTGTAGGTTGTCGCGACGTATAGCCTGGCGCTCTTACAGGGTGGAACGCGTGCGCTATCGGTCCGGAGTGAGGCATGTGGAGCACCTGGGGCCTACACACAGTTTGCCACCTGGGCGGCCGTGGAATATCTGGCACGGCATGTGGCGACGCGGGCGCGTGAAGCGGGTGAGGCGCACCGCAAGAGCGCTGGCAACAAACATGAGTCACGTGATTGCCGTGTGAGGCGTAAGACCCTTCGGGGGCCCTCAGGCAGGAAGAAATGTTGGCGGTGTTAGCCGCTTTCTTTTGCCTACTTTTCTTTGCGGCGGCAAAGAAAAGTAGGTGCCGCCCCGCACAGGGGCGACGCGTGAAGCACGCTAACAAAACGCGGGAGTGTCTGAATTTTTGTGTGCAAGGCAGATAAAAGCCTGCCATCTGGCAGGCTCGTCAATTGCATTCTACAAATGATTCCTTGTGAAGCGATCCTCGTAGAGGATCGCGAACTGGTTCATCGCGGCTTTCCAGTCATGCGCGGCACGGCTCCAGTCAGCCGTGATATTGCGCAAGGCCAGCCATAGCAGTTTGGTCGCGGCCTCGTCCGTCGGGAAGTGCCCACGCGTCTTGACGATCTTGCGTAGCCGGGCATTGACACTTTCGATGGCATTGGTCGTGTAGATCACCTTGCGAACCGCTGGCGGAAACGCGAAGAAGGGGATCACGCGATCCCAGGCCCGACGCCAGGCGGCCACCACCGTCGGGAATTTCTGGCCCCACTCACCCTGTTCGAACGCATCCAGTTCGGTCTGCGCAGCTTCAGCGCCCGTTGCCGAATAGATCGGCTTGAGGGCAGCAGCCAGCCCCCGCCGGTCTTTCCAGCTCGCGTAGTCCAGCGAGTGGCGGATCAGGTGCACGATGCACGTCTGGAGCGTGGTGGCCGGAAACACCGCGCCCAGTGCTTCAGGCATGCCCTTCAGTCCATCGGTGACTGCGATCAGGATGTCCTGCACGCCACGCACCTTCAGGTCGCTGAATACCTTCATCCAGAACTTCGCGCCTTCCGTGTTCTCGATCCACAGCCCCAGGATGTCCCGTGTGCCGTCCGGCAGGATGCCCAGCGCCAGATAGATCGCCTTGTTGCGCACCATCCCTTCCTCGCGGATCTTGACGCGTAGCGCGTCAAAGAACACTACCGGGTACATCGGCTCGAGCGGACGCGCCTGCCAGATACTCACCTCGTCCATCACGGCATCGGTCACCGAACTGATGAATTCCGGCGATACATCGGTACCGTACTGCTCGGCCAGAAACCCCTGGATCTCGCGCACTGTCATGCCACGGGCGTACATCGCGATGATCTTGTCGTCAAAGCCGGTAAAACGCCGTTCGTGCTTCGGAATCAGGATCGGCGCAAAGCTGCCGTCGCGGTCACGGGGAATCTCCAGGCGTAGCGGACCGTCGTCGGTCAGCACTGTCTTGCCGCTCTTGCCGTTGCGCTGGTTGGTCGCATCTTCTGGCCGCACGGCACCCGCCGGATAGCCCAGATGGTGTCCAAGTTCGGCGCCCAGCGCCCGCTCGATCAGCGCCTTCTTGAACGCCGCCGAAGCGGCATGCACCGCTTCGGCCGTCATCGGCCCCTTCACGAACTGGTCGATTAGTTCCTTCGGAATGGACGGCAACGCTGTCTGCGCTTCGGTGGTCGTCTTGGGTTTGCGTGGCATACATGCTCCTTGAGCTACATGTTATGCCTTGAACACAAAATCTATGACAGCCCCCGCTAACAAATCGCGGATGCCAGCGAAAACACTAGCAAACCAAACCGCCCTCAGCAGAAAAACCGAAACCGCGAATGCCGGAGCGAAACGGCAAAAAACCTCAGCGCCGCAGGCAATTACTCCGCCGCATAAGTCTCCTGTTGCTGCTCCCCGAGCCCTTCAATCCCGAGCTTCACAGTCTGCCCCGGCTTCAAATAAACAGCCTCGGGCTTCACGCCCATCCCAACCCCCGGCGGCGTGCCCGTAGAAATCACATCCCCCGGCTGCAAGCTCATACACTGCGACAGATAAGAAACAAGCTTCGCGACACCAAACACCATGGTCTTCGTGCTGCCATTCTGATACCGATGCCCATCCACCTCGAGCCACAGCTTCAAATTCTGCGGATCCGCAACCTCATCACGCGTAACAACCCACGGCCCGATCGGCCCAAACGTATCGAACCCCTTGCCCTTATCCCATTGTCCAGCGCGCTCGATCTGCCACTCACGCTCTGACACGTCATTGATCACGCAATAACCCGCTACATAGTCGAGCGCATTCGCCTCATCGACATACTTCGCTTCCTTGCCGATCACGACGCCCAGTTCCACTTCCCAATCGGTCTTCTTCGAGCCACGCGGAATTTCAATCCCGTCGTTCGGCCCAACGATCGCGCTAGTCCACTTGTTGAAAACAACAGGCTCGCTCGGCACGGGCAGATTCGACTCGGCGGCATGGTCCGCATAGTTCAGCCCGATACACACGAACTTGCCGATCTTGCCGACACACGGCCCAATGCGCGGATTACCTTCGACAACCGGCAGTGTCGCCGGATCGATCGCGCGCAATTCGCCAAGCGCCGCATCCGTCAACGTGCTGCCGTCGATATCGCCGACCACTTTCGACAGATCGCGAATCTTGCCTTGCGCATCCAGCAAGCCCGGCTTTTCCTGGCCCTTCGGTCCATAACGAAGCAGTTTCATCGCTGCAGTTTCCTCTGTTCAGTGATTCCGTGGTTCATAAACGTGGTCAGCGCATCATGCACGCGCCGCGTGGCTCAGTTCGACCAGCCGCCGTCGATCACATGCGCCTGGCCCGTCGTGAACCCCGACTCGTCCGACGCCAGATACAAGGCCAGCGCCGCAATCTCCTCCGGCTTGCCGACACGGCCCATCGGCTGGCGCGCGACGAACGCAGCATGCACCGCTTCGACCGTCGCGCCCTGCGCCTTCGCCTGCTCGGCGATCCGCTGCTCGAGCGAAGGCGAGTGTACCGTGCCCGGACAGATCGCGTTACAGCGTACGCCCCGCGTGACAAAATCCGCGGCGATGGCCTTGGTCAGACCGATGACAGCGGCTTTCGATGCGCCATACACGAAGCGATTCGGCACGCCCTTAATGCTCGACGCCGCCGACGACATGTTGATGATCGACCCGCCGCCCTTCTCCAGCATCGCGGGCAAAAACGCGCGGATCATCCGGTACATCGCCTTCGCGTTCAGATCGAATGCGAAGTCCCAGTCTTCCTCGCTCGCTTCGAGAATCGAGCCCGCATGCACGTAGCCCGCGCAATTGAACAGCACGTCGATGGGACCGAGTTCCTGCGCAAGCGCCTTGATCGCCGCGCCGTCGAGCACATCGAGCTGGCGCGCTTCGACGGGCTTGTCCTTGAGCGCGTCGATGCGGATGTCGGTGGCGATGACGCGCGCGCCTTCACGCGCGAAAAGCTCGGCCGTCGCAAGGCCGATGCCCTGTCCCGCTGCCGTGATCAAGGCCGTCTTGCCGGCCAGTCTTTGTACCATTTAAGGCTCCCGTTGGATTGGCGTTTGGGTCATACCGGGTATTGCAACGGCTGCTCACCGGCGCGAATGTTGAATTCCAGTTGAACCGTCACAACCGGTAGAACGCCGCCGCATTGCCGCCGAAAACCGCATCGCGTTCGGCATCGGATATCGACGCAAGCAGCTCTGTCGCAATCGAATGCCACAGCAGGTAGTCGCCGTTCAGGTTCAGCACCGGCCAGTCGCTGCCCCACATCAGGCGCTTCGGCCCGAACGCGGCAAGCAGATGATCGACGTAGGGACGCAGCGTCGCTTCCGTCCAGCCTTGCGCGGCTTCCGTCGCGAGGCCCGACAGCTTGCAATGCACATGCGGCAGTTGCGCGAGCCGCGTGATGCCTTCGGCCCATGCGTGCCAGCCCGCGCTGCCGTCGCGGATCGGCGGCTTCGCGCCGTGATCGATCACGACGCGCAGTTGCGGAAAGCGCTTGATGAATGTTTCCAGCGCATCGACGTGACGCGTGAAAATCAGCGCATCGAATGCGAGGTCGTGGGCGATCAACGCATCGACGGCGGGCTTCAGCGCGGGGTTGGCGATCCAGTTGTCGTCGGGCAGGTCTTGCAGCATCGGCCGCACGCCCTTGAATTTCGGATCGCGCGCGAGTTCAGCGATCAATGCGGGCGCATTGGCATCGAGCATCGGCACCCAGCCGACGACGCCCGCAATCGACGCTTCATCGCGCGCGAGACCGAGCAGATAGCGCGTCTCATCGACAGTCTGCGCGGCCTGCACGACGACCGTGCGCGACACGCCCGCACGTTCGCGCAGCGGCGCGAGATCGTCGGGACCGAACGTGCGGTAGAGCAGCGCGAGATCGGGCGTCAGCCAGCCGTAGTCGCCACGCTCGGGGTTCCAGTAATGCTGGTGTGCGTCGATTTGCATGATGTGATCGAACCGCTAGTCCTTCGGCACGGGCGCGCGCGGATCGAGCAAGCCTTTGTCGCGCAGCGCCTGCCAGAGTTCGGCGGGAATCGGCTTGTCGAACGAAGCCACATTCTCGCGCAGTTCGCCCGCGTTGCGCGCGCCCGTCAACACCGTCGCGACGGCGGGGTGCGCATACGGAAACTGCAACGCGGCGGCAGCCAGCGGCACGCCATGCACCTTGCACACCGCTTCCAGACGCGCGACGCGCTCGATCACTTCCTTCGGCGCCTCGCCATAGTTGAACTTCAGATCGCCTTCGACGCCGCGCGCGAGAATCCCCGAATTGAACGCGCCGCCCAACAGAATGCTGACGTTGCGCTTTTCGCATTCGGGCAGCAGGTCGTTGAGCGTCGCCTGTTCGAGCAGCGTGTAGCGGCCCGCGAGCAGCGCGCAATCAATGTCGAATTCGCGCATCGCGTCGAGGATCGCCGCGCCTTCGTTGACGCCGAGACCGACGGCTTTCACAGCGCCTTGCGAGCGCAGATCGTCGAGCGCGCGGAAGCCGCCGCCTTGCGTGAGCTGTTGCCAGTAGTACGCGTTGCGCTCGCCATGCGTGACGACGCCGATGTCGTGAATGAGCAGAATGTCGATATCGACGATGCCCATGCGCTGCTGGCTGTCTTCGAACGAACGCAGAATGCCGTCGCGCGTGTAGTCGTAGATCGCTTCAAACGGCAGCGGGTTTTGCCAACCTTCGCTGCCGTCATACGGGTTCTTGCGCGGCACGAAGTGACGGCCGACCTTGGTCGACAGCACGAACTCGTTGCGCGGATAGCGCCGCAGCGCGTCGCCCAGGCGATGCTCGGCTTTCGTGTGTCCGTAGTGCGGCGCGGTGTCGAAGAAGCGCACGCCCGCGTCCCACGCGGCCTGAACCGCGCCGAACGCTTCTTCATCGGACAGATCGCGATAAAGTCCGCCGAGCGGCGCGGTGCCGAGCCCCAGCCCCGTGACTTCGAGTGCGCGGCCGCCGATGCGGCGCCGCTTGCGCACGTTTGAACCCGCCGCGTCCGTCATCGTCTCGCTCTCCATGTTGTGTTTTATGTTCAACCCAGCGCTCACCGCAACGTTCACTGCGCGGCCACGCTGACCACCCGATGCGGCAGCGCCGCATTCGACGGCAGGCACGCCGGCCCGACGGGCTCGAACGTCTTGTACGTAAGAATAAACTCCTGATGCCCGAGCGACTCCGATTTCGACGCCGCGCCCTGCGCCACGGCGAGTGTGACGTCGAACACTTCGCGGCCCACTTCGTCGAGCGTCGCGCGGCCTTCAAGGATACGCCCTGCGTCGACATCCATGTCGCCGGACAGGTTGCGGTAAGTATTCGGATTCGCGCAGACCTTGATGACGGGCGAAATCGCCGAGCCGACCACCGAGCCGCGTCCTGTCGTAAACAAAATCACATGTGCGCCGCACGCGATCAGTTCCGCGATCTCCGCGTTGTCGCTGATGTTCGGAAAGCCGAAGCGCGGCTCGCCATCGGGCACGACGTCGAGCAGATAGAGGCCACCTGTGGGCGGCACATCACCGGGCTTCACGATGCCGACGATCGGCGACGCGCCGCTCTTCGCATACGCGCCGAGCGACTTCTCTTCCTGCGTCGTCAGGCCGCCGTCCGCGTTGCCGACGGCGAAGCTGCCGTGGCCGAGTATCGAGTAATAGCGCGCGGCCTTCGCGACGCACGCAACGATTTCATCGCCGAGATCGTCGCGCGCCGCGCGGCTTTTCATATGAAACTCGCAGCCGACCAGTTCGCCCGTCTCTTCGAAGATGCAGGTCGCGTCGTGCTCGATGAAGTGATCGAACGCGCGGCCCACGGCGGGATTCGCCGTAATGCCGCTGGTGCCGTCCGAGCCGCCGCAGATCGTGCCGATCACGAGTTCCGACAGCGCCATGGGCACTTTCTTTTGCTTCGCGAGTTCGCCGCGCGCTTCGCGCACCCAGTCGACGCCGTATTGAATCGTGCTGCGCGTGCCGCCTTTTTCCTGGATCGTCAGCACGTGTACCGGGCGGCCGCTCGCGCGCACCACATCGACGAGGTAATGCTTGTTCATGCTCTCGCAACCGAGCGACACGAACAGCACCGCGCCGACATTCGGATGCGTCGTCAGCTGTTCCATCATCTTTTCGGCGTAGCTGTTCGGATAGCAGCCCGGAAAGCCGATCAGATGAACGGGCGCTTCCAGCTCTGCGGAAGCGTCGTCGAACGCATCGAACGAAGGGCGGAACTGCGCAACGATCTCGCGCGCCACGTGATGCGCGCATTCGACCAGATAGGCGACGGCGACCACGTTGCGGATGCCCTTGCGTCCATCGCTGCGCAGATAGCCCTGCAGCACGGGCAGCATGGCTGATTGCGCGGTATTTGCTACGGAAATGTCGGTCATGTTCTGTTGGCCCGCGTCAGTGATGGACGAATGCGTGGCCTGCGTCGTGCGTATAAGTGGGCAGGTAATCGCTTTCGAGGTTGTGCGTATGCAGATGCTCGCCGCGCGCGACATCCGTCGTCACGTGGCCGATCACCGCGCCGTAACGCAGGACCTTCTCTTCGCTGCGCAGTGCATGGCGCGCGACCTTGTGGCCGAGTTCGATCGTCTTCGCGAGCGTCACGTGCTCGCCTTCGATCTCGATTCGCGTGCCGGCTTCGAGCCGCGCGCCAGCGATCAGGCAGTTGTCTTCGGGACTGAGCAGAATCAGGCGGTGGTCCGTCATATGCGTCATGTCAGTTTTGTCCTTCGCCGCTGGCGAGGCGCGCCACCATCAGCGAGCCGAGAATGATTGCGCCGTAGATCGCCTGAATCCAGAACGACGGCACCTGTGCGAGCGTCAGCAGGTTCTGCACGACGCCGAGCAGCAGCACGCCGGACAGCGCGCCGAGCATCGTGCCCTTGCCGCCATCGAGCGAAATGCCGCCGATCACAGCCGCCGCGAACACGGTGAAAATCATGCCGTTGCCCTGGTTCGCGTTGATCGCGCCCACATAGCCCGTCACGACGAGGCCGCCAATCGAAGCGAGCACGCTGCCGAGCACGAACACGCCCCACGTGATGCGCTCGACACGAATGCCCGCCGCGCGCGCCGCTTCGGGGTTGCCGCCGATCGCATACAGCGCGCGGCCCAGCCGGTGATAGCGCAGCATGAACGCGGCGATGCCGAACGCCACGGCGGCCAGCCATACCGACAACGGCAGACCGAACACGATCGTCGTCGCGAGTTCGAAGAACGACGGCGGCATGTCGAACAGCGTGCCACCCTTCGTCGCGCCGACCAGCATGCCGCGCAGCACGATCAGCATCGCGAGCGTGACGATGAAGGCGTTCAGGCGCAGCCGCACGACCAGAAAGCCATTGATGAAACCGATCACTGCGCCGACCACGAGGATCGCGAGCAGGCCCGCCGCAGCCGGCCATTCGAACCCGAAACCCGCGGAAGCCGCAGGCATCACGAGCATCGCGCCGACAGCGGGCGCGATGCCGACCGTCGATTCGAGCGAAAGATCGAACTTGCCCGTCAGCACGATCAGCGATTCGGCGAGCACGACGAGCGCCAATGCCGCCGACGCGCCCAGCACGCTGATCAGATTCGCCTTCGTCAGAAAGCTCGGGCTGACGAACGCGCCGATCACGATCAGCAATGCAAGCGCGGGCACCAGCGCGAGATCGCGCAAACGCGCGAACTCGATGCGCGGACGCGCGGCGCCCGAGCCCATTCCTTGAGCCGATTGAGCCGATGCAAACGCCGGCACACTATTCTTCATGGAGACTAACTCCTTCAACGGATGCGATCAGGTCGTTGTCTTCCCAACCTGCCGGAAACTCGGCCGCGATGCGGCCACGGAACATCACGAGCACGCGATCGCAGACGCGCAGATCGTCGAGTTCGCCTGATGCGACGATCACCGACTTGCCCTCTTCGCGCACGCGATCGACAACGGCCAACAGCGCTTCTTTCGATTTCACGTCGACGCCCGCCGTCGGATCGATCAGCACGAGCACGTCGGGATCGGTTGCCAACGCGCGGGCCATCACGACCTTCTGCTGATTGCCGCCCGACAGACCCGACACGGCTTGCTCGGGCCCCTGCGTGGCGATGCCGAGCGCCTCGATCATCTTCCTGCCGAACGCGTTCTTCTTCGCGGGCGGCGCGATGCCGAACTTGCCGAGCATGCGCGCGATCGTCATCGACGCGTTTTCCGCGACTGATTGCGTGAGCACCAGTCCTTCGTGATGACGGTCCTTCGGTACGCAGCCGATGCCGCGCTTCAATGCAGCGGGCACGTCGCCGAGCGGCAACGCTTCGCCGTCGACGCGAATGCCACCGCGCTGCGGCTTGCGCAGGCCAGCTATCGCTTCGGCGACGCTCGTGCGTCCGCTGCTCGTCGCGCCCGTGAGTCCGATGACTTCGCCGCGCTTCACCGCGAAGGTGACGTCTTCGTAGTCCGCGCCCGTGAGCGCTTCGACCTGCAACGCGACGGCCGTCGCAGGAGGTAGCGGTTGGCGGGAAGCCGCGTCGGTGACATTGAGGCCGCCGCGCTCGCCCGTCATCGCTTCGATCAGCTGCTCGCGCGGCAACGCCGACACAGGCGCGCTGACGATATGCCTTGCATCGCGCAACACGGTGACGGCCTGGCAAATCTCGTACACCTCCTGCAAGTGATGCGAGATGAACAGGAACGTCACGCCTTCGCGCTGCAATTCCTCGATGCGCCTGAAGAGCCGCTTGATTTCGTCGCCGTCGAGTTGCGCCGTCGGTTCGTCGAGAATGATGAAGCGCGCGCCATACGACAACGCCCGCGCGATCTCGACGAGTTGCCGCGCTTCGACGGTGAGGTCGCCGGCGCGCGCGTCTTCGCGCACGTCGATCTTCCAGTGATCGAGCAGCGCGCGCGCCTCGCGGCGCATGGTGCGCCAGTCAATCACGCCGTTGCGCGTCTGCTGCCGGTTGATGAACAGGTTCTCCGCGACAGACAGCTCGCGGATGATCGTCGAATGCTGATAGACGCACGCGACGCGCTCGCGCCACGCGTCGCGGTCGGCGATGGGCGGCGCAAGCTCGCCGCCGAATCGCACTTCGCCCGTGTCGGACTTGCGCAGGCCGGTGAGAATCGACACCAGCGTCGATTTCCCCGCGCCGTTGCGCCCGACGAGCGCATGCGACTCGCCGGGCAACACGCGCATGCTGACGTCTCTCAGCGCCGCGTGGCTGCCGAAGCGCTTGCCTACGCCAAGCGCCTCGACGACCGCGCGCGTGGATGCGTTCGCGTCGTGGGTCATTTGCTCGCTCACTTAAACGCTCATTTGAGCGTGTTGCCCCAAAGGTTCTTGTCGTCGACATTCGCCTTCGTCACGAGCGGCGCCGGCAACTGGTCTTCGAGAACACCAGGTTGCAACTGCACGATGTTGCTGCCGTGATCGGTCGGACCCGGCTTGAACGTCTGCCCGGCGAGCGCGGCCTTCATGTAGTACAGGCCGTACTTCGCGTACAGGTCGGCGGGCTGCGAAATGGTCGCGTCGATTTCGCCCTTGCGGATCGCGTCGAACTCTTGCGGAATGCCGTCGTTGCTGACGATCACGACATGCTTCGCGTCGCCTGCGGGGAACAGCATCTGCTTGCGGCGCAGCGTCTGCAGCGTCGGCGACAGATAGACACCGCCCGCCTGCATGTAGATCGCCTTCACATCGGGATTCGCGGTCAACAGGCTATCCAGCGAGCTTGCCGCGACATCGCCCTTCCAGCCTGCCGGAATCTCCAGCAGCGACAGCGCCGGATAGTTCTTCAGGCACGCGCGGAATGCTTCCGAGCGGTCGCGTCCGTTGACAGACGCCAGATCGCCCATGATCTGCACGACCTTGCCCGACTTCACGTGCTCGCCGATGTACTTGCACGCGTTCGTGCCATATGCGCGGTTGTCGGCGCGCACGACCATCGCGACCTTGCCTTGCGTCGGCGCGACGTCGACGGCGACCACGGCCACGTTCTTCGCCGATGCCGAGTCGAGCGCGCGGCTGATCGCCGCCGAATCGATCGGCCCGACGACGATGCCCTTCGCACCCAGATTCACCATGTTGTTCATGTCGGTGATCTGCTGCGCGGGGTCGTTGTTCGAATTGACGGGCGCGAGGATGTCGATGCCCATTTCCTTCGCGTACTTCGGCAGATAGTTGTTGTACGACTGCCAGAACGGCGACGTGAGAAGCGGCAGGCCGAGACCGACCTTGCCTGTGTCAGCCGCCTGCGCGGCCGTGCTGAGCGTGATGCCAGCGATGCACGTCGCGGCCACGGCGGCCGTCAGCGCGTTCTGAACGATACGGCGAGCCGCGCGCGGCTCCTTGGCGAAACCCATGCTTGTCTCCTGTGTCGATGGGAGTTAGCGCTTCAGCGCTTACTCCCATCCCATGCACGTTAGTGCGATGGATCGGAGTTGCGCTTGAGCGCTGATCCGCATCCATCTGCGTTGTGGGAAGAGGAACCGGCGAACCGGGTGCATCGACCTTTCACTTTCTTATGGGCATTGGTGCATGCATTCACCAATGAACGTATTATTCATATACGAACATTGACAAGTCAACGTGACAGGCGTGGGTGTTTTCCCTGGAGCCGTGCGCCCTGTGTGACAGTCCTCTGACAGCCGATAATCAAATGCGAACGTCAAACACGAACCGACTGCCGACGATGGATGTAGAAGACAAGGACGACGCCGACCGATATCGCGCGCCTGCGCTGGACAAGGGTCTGGACATACTCGAACTGCTTGCCGAGCAGAAGAGCGGCTTGACGCGTGCCGAGATCACGAAGCTGCTGGGGCGCAACGCGAGCGAGATGTACCGGATGCTGGAACGGCTGGTGGCGCGTCAATACGTGGTGCGGTCGGCGGGGGGCGACCGGTATTCGCTGAGCCTGAAGTTGTATGCGCTTGCGCATCGGCATCCGCCGATGAACCGGCTGATTTCCGAGGCGTTACCGTTGATGCAGCGCTTTGCTGCCGATGCTGAGCAGTCGTGTCATCTTGCTGTCTATGACCGTGGCAATCTGCTTGTGATCGCACAGGTGGATGGGCCGGGCACTTGGGGCATTTCCGTGCGGCTCGGGTCGCGGGTGGGTTTGATCGATACGAGTTCGGGGCGCACGATGCTCGCTTTCCAGACGCCTGAGCAGCGGGAGCATATGCTCACGGAGCACACCAAGGTCAAAGGCGAAGTGACGATCGATCATGGCGCGCTCGAAAGTGCGTGCGAGACCATTCGCGCGGCTGGGTTTTCGCAGAAGGACAGTCAGCAGATTTTTGGTGTCACCGATTTGACTTTTCCTGTGCTGACGGCGTCAGGGCAGGCGATTGCTGCGATGACTTGTCCTTTCCTTAAGCGGATTGATGAGTATGTGGCGCCTTCGCTGGATCAGGTTACGCAGATGTTGCGGGAGATTGTGCAGGGATTGTCGATGTTTGCTGAGCCTGAGGTGAGGTCGTAGGTCGGGGTTTCGGTTCTTGCGCTTGCGCAGCGCGGGCGGTTTGGTTGTTCTGGCCTTTGCGCTGGCATCCGTGATTTGCCTTAGTGGCGCAGCCGGTTTGGTTTGCTTGTGTTTGCGCTGGCATCCGCGTTATGCCTTCGTGGCGCAGCCGGTTTGGTTTGCTTGTGTTTGCGCTGGCATCCGCGATTCGTTAGCGTGCTTCAAGCGTCGCCCCTGTGCGGGGCGGCACCTACTTTTCTTTGCCGCCGCAAAGAAAAGTAGGCAAAAGAAAGCGGCTAACACCGCTAATTCTTGCGTTTGCCTGAGGGCCCCCAAAGGGTCTTACGCTTCACACGGCGACCACGTGACCCACGTTCGTTGCCAGCGCTCTTGCGGTGCGCCTCACCCGCTTCGCCCGCCCGCGCTGCACCATGCCGTGCCAGATAGTCCACGGCCGCCCAGGTGGCAAACTGTGTGTAGGCCGTAGTGCTTCGCACGCCTCACTTCGAACCGATAGCGCATGCGTTCCACCCTGTAAGAGCGCTACCCTGGACGACGCGACAACCTACACACAGTTTGCCACCTGGGCGGCACATACCATTCGCTGCCGCTAGCCTTGGTGTGGGTATTTGAAGTGGGTGAGGCGCTCGTTCGGAGCGTTGGCAACGCACGCGAACAGAAATGCTGCCGTGTGAAACGTGGGGACGTTGGGGGCCCGTGGATAAGAACACGGGCTGGCGGTGTTAGCCGCTTTCTTTTGCCTACTTTTCTTTGCGGCGGCAAAGAAAAGTAGGTGCCGCCCCGCACAGGGGCGACGCTTGAAGCAAGAAAGCAAAACGCGGATGCCAGCGCAAAGGCCAAAACACCGACCGGCGACGCGTGAAACACGAAGGCAACTCGCGGATGCCAGCGAAAAGCCCGGCAAACCAAACCGGCCCCGCCACGAAGACAAAACGCAAACGCAAAGCCCCAAACCCCAAACGGCATTCCCCCAACCCCAATGCGATAGAATGTCGCCCCTTCCCAAACCTCCAAAGTCCCCTTGCGCCCACGCGCAACCCAAACCTTTATGGCCAAACTTCTGTCCGACCTCGAATTCCAGCGTTTTTCCGAACTCCAGCAGAAGCAGGCAAGCTTCACCATCTCCGGCGAAGAAGCCGACGAGCTCCGTGAAATCGTCTCCCGCGCACAGCAAAAACGCGACGACCGGTCCGCGGCAATGAAGCAGATCGAAACCTTCATCACTCAATTCGACATCTCGCCCGACGAACTCTTCTCGGCCGATCAGATCGGCGACGCCGCCCGCAACTTCGGCCTGATTCCGGCCGCAAAGAAAGAACGCATGCTGCCGCCGACAGTCACGTTCAACGGCAAGCCATATCAATGGACGCGCGCGCTGCCCGACGAAGTCCGCGTACCGCTGTTCGAAGCCTTCACGGCAGGACAATCGGTGAAACCGTTCATCGCGACACCGAAGGACGCAGTGCGCTGTGCAGCAACGATCGCGCGCCTCGAACGCGAAACGGGCGCGACGTACGCCCCCGAGTGGCTCGAAGAACTCTCCGTGTCACGCGAACAGGTAGACGCGGCAGCGATGAAGCTCGCGGCTTAAACACACGCTCAGCTACGCGCAGTAGTAGAGGCAGAACACGCAGGCGACGCGCCGAACCCCACGGCGCCCCGTTCATCCGGCTGATCGAGTGCCATCCTGAAGCCGACCACGCCCGGGTCCTCCGTACGCGTCGTCGTGAAGCCGACAGCCGTCGCCAGCCCGATCATCGCCGAGTTCTCGCGCAACGCCTCGCCGATGATCCAGTGCGTGCCACGCGAGCGCGAATACGCGATGATCCGCTCCATCAACAGACGCCCCAGCCCCTTGCCCTTCTGATCCGAACGCACGGCCATCGCGAACTCGGCCGTTTCGTTGTCCGGGTCCGCGACGGCGCGCACGACGCCAAGCGTGTGCGTCGAACCGTCGTCGTTCTGTGTCGTCGCGATCAACGCCATCTCGCGGTCATAGTCGATCTGCGTCATGCGCGCGAGCTGCGAATGATCGAAGCTGCCGACCGCGCCGAAAAAGCGCAAGCGCAGATCATCGGGCGTCATCGATTCGACGAAATCCCGATGCGCCGCTTCGTCTTCCGGGCGAATGGGCCGCACCGTGATGCGCTGGCCGCGCCAGTCGAGCGTCTCTTCGTAGCGCCGCGGATACGGCATGATCGCGAAGCGCGTGCGGTTCGCCGACAGCCACAGACGCGGCGCAACGACCGCCGCGCCGTTTCTCATCACGCGCAGCGCAAGCTTCAGCGAAACGATCTCGCGGATCTCCGATACCGCCTGCGAAATCGACGTCAGCGTAGTCAGAACGGGCTCGGGCGAGACCTCGCGCGAATAAGCCGAGTTCGACAGGATGTCACCCGATAGCACGGGGTTCAGCGGCGGCAGGCCGAACACACACATCGGCCGCGCTTCGTCGTGCTCGGGCGGCGCGGTGAAACGGAACACTGGGCCGAAGTTGGCGTCGTCGCGCAGCTCGACCGCGATATCGACGACGGCACCGTCACGCGCTTCGTCGGGCACCGTGCGCACGCCGAAGTGCGCGAGCAGCCGCGCCGCGTCATCCCCTTCAAGTAACGTCACGCCCGACGAGAGCGCCGCGCATGCCTGCGCCTGCGCGGCGTCGATCGCTTCGGGCACGCGCGCGGGTTGACCTTCGGGTGTCTGCATCAACAGTTCGCGCACGAGCCGATACTCGACGAGACGCTCGAACGCGCGCGCAAGCCGCTGCGGCGTGGTATGCACAGGGATGCCGTGCTCGTGCAACGCATCGCGCGTCTCGCGCTTCACGCCGCCGAAAAAGCACGCCAGCAGCCCGCGATACGCGTAGCGCTGATTCGCGATCAACGCCTGCGCGACTTCCTCGACGGGCGCGCCGTGCGTCGACGCGTGTACGACGAATGCCGTCCCCGTCGAACGCTGATCGGCGAGCACCTTCAGCGCCGTGCCGAAATGCTCGGCGCGTGCATCGCTGCCAAGCAGCAGCGGATTGCCCGGCACGGCGCGCGGCAATGCTTGTGCAAGCGCATCGACGGCGCCTGACGGGCACGGCGCTAGCGTGTCGCCGGCGGCCTTGAACGCGTCGGTGGCGAGCGTCGCGACGCCGCGGTCGCTCGTGATCAGCGTCGCCGTCGCGCCCGCCGCGACGCGGCCCACGCCCAGCGTTTCGATTTCATCGAGCAGATCGTCGAGCGCATCGACGCGCACCACGCCCGCGCGGCGGAACGCGGCCGTGTAGAGCGCGTCGTTGGGATCGCTGCGGCCCGAGCGCAACGCCAGCACCGGCTTGTTGCGCGACGCCGCCCGCGCCGCCGACATGAACTTGCGCGCCGCCTTCACAGAATCCACTTCGAGCAGGATCGCGCGCGTGCCGGGATCGCTCGCGAGATAGTCGAGCACGTCGCCGGCATCGACGTCGGCTTCGTCGCCGAGCGCCATCGCGTGCGAAAAGCCCAGGCCGCGCGCATGCGCCCAGCCGAGTACCGCGTTGGTCAACGCGTTCGACTGCGACACCCACGCGACGCCGCCCGAGCGCACGGTCACGGAAGGCGCGCCGAGATGCGCCTTGAGCGCGGGCGTGATGACGCCGAGACTGCCCGGCCCGACGATACGCAGCAGATGCGGCCGCGCGGCGGCGAGCGTGTGGCGCACGTCGGCGCGGTCGTCATCGCAGCGCGCCTCGCCGACGATGATCGCCGCGCGCGTGCCGCGCCCGCCGAGCGTGTGGACAATGGCGGGCCACGTCGAAGGCGGCGTGCAGATGATCGCAACGGTCGGCGCGTCGGGCAGATCGCCCGCGTTGCCGACGCAGGCGTGGCCGTCGAGCATGTCGTACTTCGGATTGACGGCCCAGACGGGGCCGTCGAATCCGCCTTCGATCAACCGCTTCCAGACCATTGCGCCCGTGCTGCCCTCGCGCTTCGAGGCGCCGATCACGGCAATGGATTTCGGGCGAAACAACGCGTCGAGATTGCGTACGGTCACGGGCGCTCCGCGAATGAGTGGGTGCGCGGTCGAGGCGCGCGATTTCATCAGGATAGGCGATGCGCGGGGCGCTGTGGGACGGGTTCGTCGAAGGCGGCCGGGTTCGTCTGACGTTAGCGCGCGCTACAGGCCAAACGGAGCGCTGGCGGACTCGACCGTCGCGCAGGCGCGCCATGCGTCCGCCCACTCCCACCCTGCGCACCATGTAGAATCGCCTCCACGGCTCGCGGCGCGGCTTTCCGGCTGCGGCGCCGCTTCCGGCGCGCCGCTGTTCCGCGCATCGGTCAAGAAAGCGCATGCGGGTGTAACAGAGAAGAACGATGAGACTGAAGGAAGAGTTATGCGGCGTCTGCCCTCGCTGATCGCGTTGCGCTTTTTCGAAGAGACGGCACGGCACTTGAGTTTCAATCGCGCTGCCGTCGCGTTGTGCGTCACACAAGGCGCCGTCAGCCGGCAGATCAAGATTCTCGAAGAATCGCTTGGCGCGAAGCTCTTCGAGCGCGACCACAAGGGCATCCGCCTGACGAAGGCGGGACAGCAGTTGCTGCCGTGCGTGTCCGAAGCGTTCGACACGCTCGAACGCGGCACGCGCCAGGTCACGACGGCGAAAGGCCGCCGGCGCCTTGTGCTGTCGGTGCCGCCCACGTTCGCCACGCAATGGTTTTCGCCGCGACTCGGCTCGCTCGCTGTCGAATTGCCGGACGTCGAGTTGTCCGTGCGCACGGAACCGTCTGACGACTGCCACTGCAACATCCGCTTCGGCCGCGACGCGCTGCCCGGTGCCCATTCCGAGCTGCTGATGATCGAGCGGCATACGCTGGTCGGCGCGCCTCGCCTTGGCGGCGAGCCGCTGGACAAACTGCTGGAAACGCTGCCCGCGCTGCACGTGCTGCACAACGACGCGCGCCTGAACCTGTGGCCGGACTGGCTAAACAAGGCCGGACTGCCAGCGCATTATGCCGACAACGGCATCGAGTTTTCGACGCTCGAACAGGCGATCCACGCGGCGCGCAAAGGCGTGGGCCTCGCGATCGTCGATCGCAACATGATCATCGAGGAACTGGGCGAAGGCAGCCTCGCGCCGATGTCGGATATCGAGGTGAGCGGGCCTTATGGCTACTGGCTCGATATCGCCGAGCGGCATGCAACGCTCGAACACGTGCAGGCGTTTGCGAGCTGGATGCGGGAGCAAGTGCTGGGGATGTCGTAAGGCTCGCGATTCGCGGATCGCCTCAAAGCGAAAGGCCGTGTTCGTTGGAACACGGCCTTTTTTTATGGCAAGGAAGCGCGGTTTGTTACATCGCCTTCCTGAACGGCGCACCCGAATGCTCGCGCAGTTCGTTGAACACGATCTTCGGCCACGCCTTTTGCGCGACTTCGATCTCGGAGATGTGCGATGCGAGATACGTCGGCGCATCGGCGGCATCGTAGGCGATACGCTGCGCGTATGAATCGCAGAAGCGGCGCAACTCGGCGGCATCGTCGCAAGTCACCCAGCGCGACATCCGGTATCGCGCCGGCGCCATCCGCACATCGACCTTGTATTCCGTTGACAGACGGTGCGACACCACTTCGAACTGCAGTTGGCCAACCGCGCCCAGAATCGTCAACCCGCCCATGACCGGCTTGAACACCTGGATCGCGCCTTCTTCGCCGAGCTGCTTCAGCGCTTCGCCGAGCTGCTTGGAGCGCATCGGATCGACCACTTCGACCGTCTGGAAAATTTCCGGCGCAAAGAACGGCAAACCGACGAATTGCAGCATTTCGCCTTCCGTCAGCGTGTCGCCGAGACTCAGCGTGCCGTGATTCGGAATACCGATGATGTCGCCCGCGTACGCTTCGCTGACCGTCTCGCGGCGCTGCGACAGGAACGTCACAACATTGTTCGCGCGGAACGTCTTGTTGTTGCGGGTAACCTTCAGCGCCATGCCGCGCTCGAAGCGCCCCGAACACACGCGAATGAACGCGACGCGGTCGCGGTGCGCGAGGTCCATGTTCGCCTGCACCTTGAACACGACGCCCGTGAATTTCGGCTCTTCCGGCAGCACCGGACGCTGCACGGTCAGGCGCGCGGACGGCGGCGGTGCGAGATCGACGAGCGCATCGAGAATTTCCTTCACGCCGAAGTTGTTGATCGCCGAGCCGAACAGCACGGGCGACTGCTGGCCCGCGAGGAACTCGTCGCGATCGAACGAGGGCGTTGCGCCCGTGATCAGGTCGATCTCTTCTTTCGCGCGCACCCATGCGTGGCCGAAGCGGCGCTCGCCTTCCTCGTCGCCCGGCGCGCGCAGCGTTTCAACTTCGCCGCCGAGCGTGTCCTGACCCGCGCGGAACACGCGCACCTGATCGTTCTGGATATCGTAGACGCCCTGGAACTCCTTGCCCATGCCGATCGGCCAGGTGAACGGCACGGCCGACACACCCAGATGCTGTTCGATTTCGTCGAGCAGATCGAGCGGCTCGCGCACTTCGCGGTCGAGCTTGTTGATGAACGTGACGATCGGCGTCTTGCGGCTGCGGCACACTTCGAGCAGCTTGAGCGTCTGCGCTTCGACGCCGTTCGCGCCGTCGATCACCATCACGGCGGCATCGACGGCCGTCAGCACGCGGTACGTGTCTTCCGAGAAGTCCTCGTGGCCCGGCGTGTCGAGCAGGTTGATCACGCAGTCGCCGTACTCGAACTGCATCACCGAGCTCGCGACGGAAATGCCGCGCTGCTTTTCGATCTCCATCCAGTCGGACGTCGCGTAGCGGTTGCTCTTGCGGCCCTTCACGGTGCCCGCGATCTGGATCGCGCCCGAGAACAGCAGCAGCTTTTCCGTGAGCGTGGTTTTACCCGCGTCCGGGTGGGAAATGACCGCGAACGTGCGGCGGCGTTTGAGTTCGGAGACTGACATTGGCAATTAGGGTCATGGCGCACGCCCTTCTGGCAGGCGGCGATACGGCAACCGGGCGCGGCGACATGCCGGACAGGCCCGCGAGAACCGGCAAAGCCGCGATGATACACGTGCCGGGGTAACCCATAAGTATAGCTGGCGCGAGCCGATGCTTCCCGCGCGACCAGCGAAGTCCGCCGCGTCTGGCCGGATAAGACAACGACTATTGATAGGACATCGTAAACGTGGCCTTCGCGTTGGCGGACCCCGGATTCATTGCGCCTGTGCGGATATAGCTCGCTTTCAGCGGCACAGAATAAACGCCGCCCGTGGTCGGCGACGACGACACCGAAATCTGATTCACGTTTCCGGCAGCGGAAGAATCCGGCCCGTACAGTATTGGCGTGCCTGCATATGAGAGCTGATACGCAATGCCTTTTGCGGTCGAATCAGCAGTCAACGAAAGCGTGTTGCTTCGGTTCGACGGTGTCGTCAAGTCAGATAATGTCACTGCGACCCGCACACCGGGATCGCAGTTCAGCGACAGACTGAACGGCGTGCTTCCCGTCGTTGCGCCAACCGAAGCGAGATCCTTTGTGTTTGCCTGCGGCATCGTCACCTGGACGGCCGACTGGGTTACCGAACAGGCAATGCTGGAGAAGTTCCCGCTGGCCGTCCCCGTGAACGCATTGCCCCAAGGAAACGTTCCGCTCTGGTTGTTTATGGCATTCGTGATCGACAACGCAGGTATGGTGGTGAGCGTACCCGGCGCAACGGCGCCCGTCTTGACGAATTGCGCGGAAATCGTGACGTTGAAGTCGTAACCGGGCGTTGCACTCGCCCAGATCTGATGACATGTCACCTGCCGATACCCATTGGGCACCGTCAACGGCAAGCTGTTGCATGTCGTCGAAGGTCCGTTCGATACGGTGAATCGCACACCGATGCCCGAAAGGTTGGTCGGATAGACATCGCTGTAACCGGCGACGAGCGCCGTCGGCGCTGCATTGAAGTACAAATATATGTCGCGATCACAACAAGGGTCACCCGGACAGTGGAAGCTCAAGGTGTTCGAATAAGCCGGCGTCGTGCTTCCGATGGGCGCATCGCGGCCGAAGCTGGCGGCACCCACGGCGGGAGGATTGCTGGTCTGTCCCGTCACGTTGCATGAGATCGTCCCGGCATATGCCTGAGAGCCGGCTGCGAACAAGGCGATGAACGCGCCCAGCATCAGGACGCTGTGCAGCCGCAGTTTCAACACTACAAGAATCGTGTTCGGTTTCATTGTGTTATCCCCTTCATCAATCCGCCTTGTCGCGCTTGTTCTTTACAGCACCGTCGGCGCCGTCACGCTGCAAGATTCTGCATGGTCGACATCGCCCGGCTCCTTTTCTCTTAACCCGCGCTTGCGCCTGCCGCCGGCACAACTGCCACTGGCGTGATGGCGGAACCGGTGGCGCAATGCCCTTCCACCGACGTATAAGCATCCGCCTTATCACCCTTCATTGGCAACGCGTACTGAATCCGGCAGATGTCGCCTTCGCTTTCACCAAGCTTCACGACAAGCGTGCCCTTGTCATCGATACCTCGCGCAAAGATCCGGCTGTCCTGAGCGACCACGCCAACGTGATTACCGTTCGCATCCAGCACATCCGCACCGAACGGCAACGGTGCGCCGCCCATCTGCGGCGCACGGATCAACGCCGCGCGCCCCGTCACCGTCTTGAACTTCAGCATCGCGACGGAGCCCAGCCGCGGCGCGACACGCTCCGACGTCGAGACGAACTCGACATCGCTCGACGAACCCTTCGGGTCGATATCCACCGTGTTCATCCCGTACGCCGTGAGGAACGGCACGACCGCGTAGCCGTGCGAATCCACCTTCACGCCCGACGCGCTCGACACCGTTGCGCCTTCCGCGCCCTTTGCCTCGACGATGCCGAACGTATCGCCGACCGTCTGCGAGAACGTCACGCCGCCCGGATGCGCGACGACCGAGCCGCTCACACCCGCCGAGACCTGCGCCGAATGCGCGCCGCCGCTGGCTGACGCCGTCACCTGCGCGACCGGCGCGCGCCACGTGCCGCTCGCGCCGGCACTCGCGTTGACGCCGCCCGACGAAGCCTGCCCGACCGTGTCGTACACGTTATAAGAATACTGATTGCGCTCGCCCGCGGCACCGCCCAGGCTGGTTTGCATGCTCGATGCGCCCTTGCCCGCGTTGAGGTTGGTCGACAGCATCGGCGAGTGTTGCGTATGACCGAGCGGAATCGACGTGCTCAGCATCACTTCGTTCGACAGCGTGCCGTCCGCGCTGCGCGTACGGCCTGCCGTAACACTATAGGTCCCGTACTTGAAGCCGTTCGAGTAGCCCAACTGATAAAACATGTCGCGTCCCGGCCGGTTCCAGTAGTGCTGCGACGAAACGTTGGCGAACACCGCGCCGCGATCCTTCAGCGTCTGGTTGACCGTCAGTTGCAGACGGCCGCGTTCGCGGTCGGCTGCGTTGACGTCGCTGCCGTGCAGCGCGGCGTCGCGCAACCGGGCGGCGTCGGCGAGGCCGAGATAGCCGCTGTCCGAATACCGGTACGCGCCAAGCGCGATGTTCGTATTCGTTGCATCGATGAACTTGCTGTAGCCGATGTGCAGGCTCTGACCTTGCTGCGCACCGACGCCAGGCAGTTGCGTACGCGCCGTCGTGAGGTCGCTTGCGAGCGCGCCGTACTTCGTATTGAACGCCGCGCCGAGATTCGCCGCAACATAGCCGTTCGATGCGACGGCGCCGCCGTAAAGCGTGACGAGATTCGTCAGCCCGCGCTGCACCGTGAACTGTGTGAAGCCGGGTTTCGTCTGCAACGATTCGTCGCGCAGTTGACCTGCCGTGAAGGCGAAGCGCGTCGTCCCAGGGCGCAGCGACTGCGCAACGGCTGCGTAAGGCACGGAGAAGTGCTTCGTGCGGCCATCGGCTTCCGTCACCGTGATGTCGAGGTTGCCGCCATAGCCGGTTGCGTAGAGATCGTTGATTTCGAACGGTCCCGGCGACACGTTCGTTTCATAGATAACCTGACCATTCTGGCGCACCGTCACGCGCGCATTCGAATCGGCCGTGCCGCGCACGACGGGCGCATAACCGCGCAGCGATTCGGGCAGCATGCGATCGTCGGTGGCGATCTGCGCGCCGCGAAACTCGATGCTGTCGAACACGTCGCCTGTAGTTTGCGCATCGCCGAGCGTGACCTGCGAGCGCAGTTTCGTGACGTCGTGCTGAACGTAGGTGGCGATGTTGTCGAGCTGGATCGACTGGCCCGTGCCCGCCGTCACCGACGACTGATGCCGGAAGTGCCATGCGCCGATGTTCACGCCCGCGTTCAGGCCCAGATACTCCTGTGACGCTTGCGTGCCGCCGCTCGCCGTCCGGTAGGCGTTCGCGTTGTAGCTGAGAAAACCCGCGTTGACGCCGTTCTCCCACAGTTCCGGCGCGACGTAGCCGCGCGCCAGATTGCGCATGTACTTCTGCGGGATCGTGATGTTTAGCTTCTGCTCGTTGAAGTCGAATTCGACCGTTGCGTCCGGCACACTCGCGCTCACATCGACGCATGCGTCTGCGCCCTGATCCGATGCGTTCGCCAGCTTCGTGAAGTCGACGCCGTATGCTTCGAGCATCTTGCGAGTGAGACAGGCGCGCGCGTTCTCGCCTTCATGCGCGGCGGTGAAGCGCACGCTCTCGCGCGCGACGTGGTTGTCGTTGATCGAGATATCGACCGTATAGGCGCCGGGCGACACGATGTTGCCGCGGCCAAGGCGCGCGACGTCGACCTGTTGCGCGTCGATCTGCAGGAAAGTCGTATCGAACTCGACCGCGCCACCCGCTTCGGCTGCGCACGCGGCGCCCGAGTTTATGAAACCCGCCATCGCGAACACGGACAGTACGACGGCCGTGACGGGATTCAGCATGAACGAGCCGGCTGTTGCACTAGCCGGGCGTTGCGATTTGCGTTGGAGTGAGGGTTTCATGATCCGATAACTTCGATTGGCCTGTCGATCAGGCATGAATCGATGTTATGGATTTACGAGATAGGAGTACCTCAGACGATTCCTAATTTTGAGATGCTCAAGACCCGCACGCGCAAAGGCTCAGCGCGTGCCAGATGGCATCGCGCGACTGCATTTTTGAGATTTCAGAGAGGGAAAGGCGGCCGGCGGACCCAGCGCCTCAAAGTGAAGGAGAGACGTGTTAAGGAGCGATGTCCGCATCGCCTTCGATCGCACCGCCGAAGTCGTTGATCGCGACGTAGTGAACCTTGCCGGACTTCACGCCGTTCATCTGCGGCACGGCGATGATCTCCTTGCCGCGCGGCGCGACCATGCCGCCGCGGTCGTTTTTGTAAGTGGCGCCATTGGACGACACCCTGATCTCGCTGAACGACACATGATACGCAGTCGGATTCGACACGGCGAGCGCCTGGCCCTTGCCTTCCGGCGCCGGCACGACCTTCCAGTCGAGCTGGCGCGGCGCCTCGTCCGGCGTGCCCTGCAGCTTCGGCGGGCGCACGAAGACCTTGATCCGCGTGCGATAGGCGAATTGCAGCGTATTCGCATCGGCTTTCGCGTCGGCTTTGGGCGGCACGTCCAGCACGTTGAGCCAATACACCGACTCGCGATCCTGCGGCAGCGCGTCGCCGCTGTACATGACACGCAGCGTCTGCGACTTGCCCGCGTCCATGCGGAAGATGGGCGGCGTGATGACGAACGGCGTCTTGCTGTCAGCGGGTTTTGTGTCGACGTTGCCGTCGTCTATCCAGACCTGCACCAGCGAAGGCGCACGGCTGTCGTTGTTCAGCTTGACGGTCACTTCGCGCTGATCCAGCGGATACACGACCCGTGTGCCGCCAATCGTCACGCTCGCCTGAGCCACGCCTGCGAACAGCGCACATGCCACACCCACACCAGCCAGCAACCGAGCCATCGTCTTCATCGCCTTCACCTTTAATTACGCGTTAATCGAAACAATGTTGCTGAAGAAGGCGTTTTCCGAAACAAACGCCCCCTTCGATGCCGCTTACTGGTACTGCATTGTGTATTGGACCGACGTGGTGACGCTACCCGGCTGCGCCTTGCCCGTCGCGTAGTACTGCGCGAAGTAGTTCAGCATCGCCGCGCCGCCGGAGATCACCGCGCCGTTGGTCGCGACGTCATTGTTCGCATTGGTCAGGATGTTGATCGGCTGCATCTGGGCGTTCAGCAGGCGCACTTCAACGTTCTGCGCTGGCGAAGCCAATGCCTTGTTCAACAGGTAGCCGCTGCTCTGATCGACGTTCGGGCCGTTTTCGAAGCGTGCGACTGCCTTCGTCGCCGTGCCCGAGCAGCCGCTCAGCGAAAGCTGGATGTCGCCGAGGTTCGACGTGCCGGCCGTCGCGCCAGCCGAGGACAGCGAACCAGCCTGGACGGTCGGCAGCGTCACCGACACATCGGCGGGCGAACCGGCTGCGACACCGTTGATCGAGCAGGTCGTGTCCGACACTGCGCCGTTGATGGTGATCGTGCCGTCGGCGGCGTGCGCCTTCATCGACTGAAGACCGACGATGCCCATTGCGACGATGACGACTGCGGGGATGATGCGCTTTTGCATGTTGATGCTCCTAAAGATCTGATGAACGAATAAAGTCTGCTATGTAAAACCAGCGGCGCTTTCATCTCGTGATGCCGCACCGCTTACGCTGATCGTTGCTGTCCGGTCTGTTGCTTCGTTTGACCGCGTTGTCGCTCAGCACAGAAACAATCTTAAAATTCGCTCGCTTAGGAATATCTAAGACAACTCCCAAAATAATGAGATGGACGCGCGGTTCGCCTTTCCGGGCAAAGTCAGTCGGCGAAACGGTCCAAAGCCGAACACCCACCTTTCTGAGAGAAGGTACGCATTTTTGAGATCGACAAGATGCATCGCGGCCGTCGCTCCCATTTCTCAAAATTGGAGAATCAGCGGGCTCAAATAGAAAAAGCCCGAAGCACCCTCACGGGCGCTTCGGGCTTCAACCGAAGAATGCGTTCTCTTCCCGATGCGACCGCCGCTACGCCCCGCTCGCCTGATTCAACGTCAGATGCTTCGTCTCAGGCGCCCACGCAATCGAAACAATCATCCCAACCAGCAACACCGCGGCAAGCGCGAGCATGGTCGAATGAAAACCGAGTTGCGCGATGCCGAGCGGCAGCAGGAACGTGCCGACGGCCGAACCCAGGCGGCTGCATGCAATCGCGAGTCCGACGCCGCACGCGCGCACTTCCGTCGGGAAGCATTCGGGCGGAAACACGCCGACGAGATTCGAGAATGCCGACATCGTCAGCGTAAACACGGCGAAGGCAACGATCATCCACAGCGCCGCCGATTCCGGCAGCACGCTCAGCGCAAGCAGCGACAGGCACGTCACCGCGAACGAGCCGATCAGGAACGCGCGGCGCGACAGCACGATCGTCAGCCAGATGCCGAGCAGCGCGCCGAGCACGAGAAAACCGTTGAGCAGGAAATCCGCGCCCGAGCCGTTGTCGAGATGAATCGCCTTGAGGATCGACGGCAGGAACGTGTAGATCGCGAAGTACGGAATCACGAGACACACGAAGAACGCGCAGTTGAAGATCGTGCGGCGGATCAGGTCGCGTTTGAAAAGACGCGCAAAACCGCCTTGAGCGCCGTGCGCATGGTCGTCATGCGCGCCGTCGATCGTCACGTTCGGCCCGAAGTATTTCAGCACGATGGCCTGCGCTTCCGCCACGCGCCCTTTACCGTGCAGCCAGCGCGGCGACTCAGGCGTGCCGATTCGCATCAGCAGCACGGCAAGCGCAGGCACACCCGCCGACGCCAGCAGCCAGCGCCACGCATCCGGCGACGCATCCGCGTAACACAGGCCGAGCACGTTCGCGACCACATAGCCGATCGTCCAGATCACGCTGAACGAGCCGAGCAGCGTGCCGCGATGCTTGCGTGGCGAGAACTCCGCGAGGATCGCGTGACCGACGGCGAAATCGCCGCCCATGCCGAAGCCGATCAGCACACGCAACGCGCAGAGCATCGCCGGCGACGACACATAGAACTGCGCGAAAGCCGCGAGCGTGATGATCAAAAAGCTCAGCAGAAAAATGCGCTGACGGCCCATGCGGTCCGACAGCCAGCCGAACACCAGGCTGCCGACGAAAATCCCCATCAGCGCTGAACTGCCGATCATGCCTTGCCAGAACGCATCGAGCGGCATCTGCTTGTTGAGCGACGCGAGCGCATAGCCGATCGTGCCGAGCGCGAATCCTTCCGTGAAGTGCGCGCCGAACGTCAGCCCGGCGATCTTGATGTGGAAGCCATTCAGCGGCACATCGTCGAGCGAGACGGTGTTGCGATTCGTGTGTTGCGAGGGTTTAGATTGGGCCGGCGCTGAAACGCGCGGGGACGGGGATGCGGGGCCGGACGGCCGCGCAAGCAGGTCTTGATCGCTCAAGATGTCTCCTTGTTATCGCGTCCCGTGGTGCGCGCCGGGACGCGTACTTCCTTGCTTTTCCGCCGCGCGTGGCGGACGAAGCATCGACGACTAGCGGCCCAGACCGCCCATCATCATGTACTTCAGTTCGACGTATTCATCCATGCCGTACTTCGAGCCTTCGCGGCCGAGGCCCGACTGCTTGACACCGCCGAACGGCGCGACTTCCGTCGAAATGATGCCTTCGTTGATGCCGACCATGCCGCTTTCCAGCGCTTCCGCGACGCGCCATGCACGCCCCAGATCACGCGTGTAGAAGTACGCGGACAGACCGAACGGCGTGTCGTTCGCGGCCTTGACCGCTTCGTCTTCCGTCTTGAAGCGGAAGCACGCGGCCACCGGGCCGAAGGTTTCTTCTTCGGCGATCAGCATCGGTTGCGTCGCGTCGACGAGCACCGTCGGCTCGTAGAACGTGCCGCCCAGCGCGTGACGCTTGCCGCCTGTCAGCGCCTTCGCGCCGTGCTGGAACGCATCGGCGACATGCGCCTCGACTTTCATCAACGCAGCCTCGTTGATCAGCGGACCTTGCTCGACCTCGCCCTTCAGCGCATCACCGACACGCATCTTCTTCACGGCTTCCGTCAGTGCCTGCGTGAACGCGTCGTAGATGCCGTCCTGAACGTAGAAGCGGTTGACGCACACACAGGTCTGCCCTGTGTTCCGGAACTTCGACGCCATCGCGCCCTGCACGGCAGCGTCGATGTCGGCATCGTCGAACACGATGAACGGCGCGTTGCCGCCCAGTTCCAGCGACAGCTTCTTCAGCGTATCCGCCGACTGCTTGGCGAGCAGCTTGCCGACGCGCGTCGAGCCGGTGAACGACAGCTTGCGCACGACGGGCGACTCCGTCAGCACGCCGCCGATCGCCACGGCATCGCCCGACACGATGTTGAACACGCCCGCCGGAATGCCCGCACGTTCGGCGAGCACGGCCAGCGCGAACGCTGACAGCGGCGTTTCTTCCGAAGGCTTCAGGACCATCGTGCAACCGGCTGCAATCGCGGGGCCGGCCTTGCGCGTGATCATCGCGAGCGGGAAGTTCCACGGCGTGATCGCCGCGACCACGCCAACCGGTTCACGCGTGACGATGATCTTCGAATCGGGCTTCGGGCTCGGAATCACGTCGCCGTAGCTGCGCTTCGCTTCTTCGGCGAACCATTCGAAGAAGCTCGCCGCGTAGCCGACTTCGCCCTTCGCTTCGGCGAGCGGCTTGCCTTGCTCGCGCGTCAGCAGTTCGGCGAGTGCGTCGCGATGCTCGAGCATCAGTTCGCCCCAACGCTTCACGCGTGCGCCGCGTTCCTTCGCGGTCAGCGCGCGCCAGGCGGGAAATGCGCGCTCGGCGGCGTCGATGGCTTGTGCCGTTTCCTGCGCGCCGCCCTTCGCGACATTGGCGATTACCTCGCCCGTCGCCGGATTGCGAACGGGGTACGTGTTCGCGCTTTCATACCACTCACCATTGATGTAGTGGCCTGTGCGGAGAAATTCACTCATGCTGCTTTGTCCAGATTGCTTGCCACGTCGGCGAACGCGCCTTGTGCGGCACGCGCTTCGCGCGCGATGCGTTTGCCCGCCGTGTAGTCGTTGATCAGATCGCACGGCGTGTAGTTGCGCTCCAGCTCGTGCAGTTCTTCCGCTTCGAGCTTCGTGCCCAGCGCGGCCAGCGCGCTGTCGAACTGCGCCGGCGTATCAGCGCCGACCAGCATGCTCGAGATGCCTTCGCGTTGCAGCACCCAAGCCTGCGCGATCTGCGCCGCGGAGACGCCGCGCTTCGCCGCCACGCGCGCCACCGATGCCGCGATCTCGCGGGACGCCGTGTCGCCATACATCTGCGCGGTGAAGAAGTCGGTCTGGTTGCGCGTCGATTGCGCGTCGCTCGTCAGAAGACCGCGTGCGAGCGGGCTGAACACCGACACGCCCACGCCCTGATCCTGGCAATACGGAATCATCTCGCGCTCTTCCTCGCGATACGCGAGGTTCAGTTGCAGCTGCATGTTGATCGGCTTGTGCCAGCCGTTGCGCTCGCACACCTGCATGATCTTCGCGAACTGCCACGTATACATCGTCGATACGCCGATGTAGCGCGCCTTGCCTGCGCGCACGATGTCGTTCAGCGCGCCCATCGTTTCTTCGACGGGCGTGTTCACGTCGAAGTAGTGCAGCATGTAGATATCGACGTAATCCATGCCCAGACGCGACAGCGAGCCGTCGATGCCGTCCATGATGTGCTTGCGCGAATGGCCGCCCGCGTTCTGGTACGTGCCCATGTCATAGCCGACCTTGGTCGTCACGACGATCTCTTCGCGGCGCGCGAGGCGCTTCAAGATGCGGCCGACCACTTCTTCGCCGACGCCCGTCGAGTAGAAGTCGGCGAGATCGATGAAGTTGACGCCGGCTTCGAGCGCGTGACGCACGATCGGCTCGCTTTGCGCTTCATCGAAAATCCACGGCTTCCATTGCGGCGTGCCCATGTTCATCGTGCCGAGGCACAGACGCGAAACCTTCAGGCCCGACTGGCCGAGGCGAATGTATTCCATTTGCGTGCTTCCTTGATTGCTGACAGGCGTCGGTTGGCTTAGCGCTGCTTCGGCGTATAGAACGGGTTCGATACTTCACGCGCGGCGGCGAACACTTCTTCCTTGTGCGGCAGGCCCTTCATCGCGGCGAGGATCGCGTTCTTGCATGCGCGGTAGTTGTTCTCGAACACGGCGTCGAGATCGTCGGTCTTCGGGTTGACCCAGTTCGCCGACACGACGACCCAGTCGTTCTCCGCTTCGGGCGGCAGCGTGCCGTTCTCCAGCGATTCAGCAACCGCCTTCGCGATGCCTGCCTGCGATGCACCCCACGTCGCGTTGCCGTGGAAGTCGCCTTCGATCTGCGCCTTGTTCACATACAGCGTCAACGGCTTGGTCGGCACGCCAGGACGCGCGATCACCACGAACGGCGCGTGGCCGGCAGAAGGTGTCGACAGCGCGGTGGCGAATGCCTGGCCAGCGGGGCCGTTGCGCGGACCGACCAGCACGTTGATGTGCGCGAGGTTCACGCCCGGGCCTTCGAATCCTTCGCCGATATACAGTTGCTTCTCAGTGGTGCTCATCTGTCCAGTTCCATCAGGTTGAGTGGGATGGGCTGATTGTGCTGGCCGAAAAGCAGGACGATGAAGCGATGTTTTTTGATCCGGGGTATGAGGCGCACTCAACTCCGGGTTTCCACTGAGTCGTGGCCGCTGACGCGAAAACGCTGAGGTGAGGGTTTTCGGGAGGAGGGAAAATCGGCCGCGAATCACGCTTTAAGCAATGGCGCAGCGTTCTTAAGATACGCGCCAGCAAGGCACACGAAAAGCGCGTCGGCGTTCCCCGCGGAATGCCGCAAACCCTTTATACATAAGGCTTTCACGGCGAACGCCGCAATCATAAGAACGCACTTGCCGCAACACCGTCAAGCGAATCGCAGGCAAGCGATAGCGAATCCGGCACCCCGCTTCGAACGGGCAGCGCCAGCTAAAGGTGAGAGTTTTCGGGACTCCCGCGACGGTGCGCCTAGCGGCTGCGCTTTCGCTCACTGTACGGTGTACCGGTCAAAGGCCGGCACCGCTGCGGGATGAGAAAAACAGGAAGGAAGCGCAAGCGCACTTATCGGCTAACGGCGACGCGCGCTTGCGCCAGTCTCATTCGTCGATCAGAAACTTGTCGCGATTCTTACCCGCGAGCCAACCCGGCGCACGGCCACGGCCGCTCCAGGTTTCGCCCGTCTTGGGGTTGCGGTATTTCGGAGGCAGCGCAGCTTTGCGCCCCGCCGCGCGCACCTTGCTCGAGAAGCCAAGCTCCTCAGCGGTGATGCCGTAATCGGCGATCTTCTGTTTGATGTCAGCGATCGCCTGAGTCACTTCCTGTTCACGTGCTTGTTCCATCTCCTTCTGAAGCTTTTCGAGTTGGGCGGTCAGCTGTCTGTATGTGGCCATCTGGCGAAGTCTCCTTGCAAAGCTGTACGGCAACTCAGACCGTACCAGACCTAAAAAGTGCCGGGTAGCAGTGTAGTGCTGTCAGAGATCCACGAGCACTGCGCACCGTCAACAAACGTGCGATCAGATTCACGACGGGATCGCGGAACCAGCGGGTGCCGAAGGCGCCTGGCCATCCGAACGATTCGATCGACAGGACGAAGCCGAAGGCTTGCCTCGACCATTGAACGTGTCCGATGGAAGGTATACGAAGCGGGTCGCACGCGCATCGATGCGACCGATCGCGCCGTTGGGCCATGCGAGCGTCACGACGCGAGCCACTGCGCCGCGTTCGACATCGCCTTGCATTGCATCCGTCGAGCGCACGAGACGCGCGGCCGGGAATCCTGCTCTGTCCATTAACGAGTCCCGTGGGCAAGGCTGGGCGCGCGCAAGGTAACGGCGCTCAGCGCTTGTAACGAACTTCGAGTGCGTGCAACGCGTCGATGAGCCGCTGGACGCGCTTGATCTGAGACGGCACCAGCGTGGCAACCAACACCGATTCGATACGGCTGCGCCAGTATGACAGCGGAATGCCGTCGGCAGCGGAGATGCGCGAGATGACGTGTTCCAGGTGCTCAATATCCTTTTCTATCTGCTCGTGATTCATTGCCTTCCCCGTCGTCCCTCGCAAGGCGCCATCGGTTAGCACGAAATGTGCCGCGGGAAATCGACTGCCGCTCTCTCAATGTCGTTGTATTGCCTGCACACGCTTCCCGGAATCGGATGGACAGCGCATGTCCCTTGCCGCGCGACCTCACCCGCTATCAGAAATCTATACGAGGATATCGATGTGTTCCGTTGGGCGGCGCACGGAATCGCCTTGCGCGATGCGCCAGCGCAACGCTCGCGGGCCGCGCGCGGCCATGATGACGAGTGGTTGTTCAGAGCGGTCGAGAAATCCGCCGATGCATGCTTCGATCTGCGCGAATGCTGCAACGAAGACGCAGCGGTTCAGGTCGATGCATGTGCATCAACCGCGACATGCAGGGCGCGATATATCGGTGTGACGTGCTTCAGGAAGTCAGCGGGCCGCAAGCGCGGCCCCGCATGGCGGCAGTGCTGCTTACTTTCCGCGGCAGGCGTAGAGCAGGCTGCGCACGCCGTTCTGGGTCGTCGTGCGTATCGTGTCGAACGCGCCGCCACACATCGCTTGCGCCTGCTGATCGCAGTTGTCGGAGCCTGCGGGGCATTGAACGAGCGTGGTGGGCTGGCCATCCGGCGCGAAGAGCGGCGGCGCGCTGCTGCACGCGGCGAGCGCGCCCGTCATCGCGACGACGACAGGAAGCGCCGCGCCGCGAACCCAATGCATGACGCGCGCCGTGGATGTTTGACTGCGTTTCATGGAAAACCCCGTTGGCCACTTGTTTTTCGACGAACGCGATTGTGCCATGGCCGAGTTGCGTTGCGTTTATCGTGTTATTGAGTCTGTGGCTTCGGTTCAGTTATCGGCTCTGCTATCGGCTGTCTGTCGGGTTCCGCAAGCGTCTTGTAGGGCATCGGTCCATGCGCGCTCGCAGCGATGCGCATGAACACCTGCTCGACGTCGGGGATCGCTTCGAGTTGCTGCTGCAACGCGTGTCTGTCGAACGATGCGGGCGCGCAGCCTTCCGCATAGACGAAGCGGCGCTGCACCGTGATCCACACGCTCGTGCCGTCGAATGCATGCGGGTTCGTAAAGCGCGCGTGGATCGCGCTGGCGATGTCCGCGTCGTACAGATAGGAATTCGGCTTCGTGCATTTGTGCGCGAGCCAGCAGGTCGTGCCTCGCTCCACGCGATAGTGCGCGTCGTCCTCCATCTGTGCGTGCGTCATCATCGGGCCGAGCGGCACGGGGCAGTCGGCGATCGCGTGCGAAAGCGTGAAGAACGGATCGTTGTACCAGTTGCGCCGTTCACCTGGCGCCGCCGATGACGCCTCCTGCGCATGCAACACATTGCAGGCGGCGCTCGTGATAACCAGCAAGATCCAAACGATCCAGCGTGTCATGGCCAGGTCTCCTTTGGGTTTGCGTTGCTGCCAGCATCACGATCGTACTGCGCGGCGGCGTTGCCCGGCGACGGTCACACTTCGATGCCGTACGCAGCGATCTTCTTGTACAGCGTCGCGCGTCCCATGCCGATGCGCGCGGCCGCTTCCGTGACGCGTCCTTCGCACGCGCGCAACGCTTCGTCGATAAAACGCTTTTCGAACGCGGCCATCGCGTCCGCCCACTGTTGCGGCTGCGCTTCGTCCGATAGCCTGGCCGCCGGTGTTTGCACGTGGGCGGGGGCATCGAACGCAACCTGTCCGCGCACGGGCCCGATGAACGGCGCAAGCGAGCGAGCGTCGATGCGCTCGCTGTCCGACAGCATCACCGCGCGCTCCAGCGTGTTGTGCAGCTCGCGCACATTGCCTGGCCAGCCGTACGAGCACAACAGCCGCAACGCGTCGTCCTGCAGTTCGAAGTGACCGCCGGGCACCTGCGTCGACAGATCTTCGAGGATCGTATAGGCGAGCGCCTCGATATCCGTTTGCCGCTCGCGCAACGGCGGCGCATGAATGGTGAGCACGTTGAGGCGATAGAACAGGTCCGGGCGGAAGCGCCCCGCGGCAACGAGCGCGGGCAGATCGGCCGATGTCGCCGCGATGATCCGCACGTCGGCGCGCACGATCCGGTTCGACCCGAGCGGCTCGAACTCGCGATCCTGCAGCACGCGCAACAGTTTGCCTTGCAGCGGCAAAGGCATGTCGCCGATCTCGTCGAGAAACAGCGTGCCGCCATCGGCGAGTTCGAACTTGCCGACGCGTCCCTTGCGGTCCGCGCCGGTGTACGCGCCCGCCGCCGCGCCGAAGAACTCGACTTCGAGCAGCGTATCGGGAATGGCCGCGACGTTGACGGTGACCAGCGGCCTCGTCGAGCGCGCGGACGCGCCGTGGATCGCGTGCGCAAGCAGTTCCTTGCCAGTGCCCGTTTCGCCGAGCAGCAGCACGGGTGAATCGACTTGCGACGCGCGCCGCGCCTGGCGCTTCACTTCGAGACTGGCCGCACTCGTGCCGACGAAGCTCGCGAACGTGTACTTCGCGCGGCGCGCCTGCGCGAGCGACTGGCGCGTCGCGATCAGTTCCTGTTGCACGCGCGAGTAGTGGGAGAAGAGCGGCGTGAGCGCCTTCATCTCGTCGAAGAGTGCAAAGCCGACGGCGCCGACCGTCTTGCCTGCGTCGTCCTTCAACGGCAGACGCGTGACGACGAGCGGCTCGCGGTCAGTTTCGAGAATGTCGAGCAGGATCGGCTTGCCCGTCATCACGACTTCGCGCATCAGGCTATTCGGGATCACGGCTTCGCAGTCGCGGCCGATCGCCTGTTGCGGATCGGCAAAACCAAAGCGTGCCGCGTAGCGTTTATTGATCCACACGACGCGCGCGTCGGCATCGACGATGAAGGTGCCTTCGCTGAAGTTCTCGAACGTGCGGAAGAGCGAGTCCATTGCGCGGCGCAGGACTTCGCTGTAGGTCGCGGGCAGGCCCGACCAGTCGTTCATCATGTTGTCGCTGTCTCCTGTCGATCATGGTTAGCGCTTTAGCGCTTACCGTGATCCCATGCAAAGCTGTCGATACTGGTTAGCGCTTTAGCGCTTACCAGGATCCCATGCAAAGCTGTCGATCATAGTTAGCGCTTTAGCGCTTACCGTGATCCCATGCAAGGCTGATAATTTTTGTATTGTCTCAATTTGTGGACCGATTATCTCACGTACGAGACCTGCAACAACCCCACTGATTAAGGTATGCTTCGCCGAATCGAACTCGACAGACTGCAATTTGTCTCCATTTGGAGACAAATTTGTACTATCGTTCGAATCGTCGCGCGGCTCTTTTCGCCGCCCGGGCCGCAGAAGCCCGGCTGACGGGCATGGCACGGAACCTGCAGTATCGGGCGCCTGCCGCCGCGCCCTGTCGCACGCGTCCACGTAGAACAACCAAGCATTGGAGACTCAATTGGCCTTTGTCATCGTCCTCGCCGCCCTGGCGTTCCTGATGTTCGCCGCCTATCGCGGCTACAGCGTCATTCTCGTCGCGCCGATCGCCGCGCTCGGCGCGGTGCTGCTAGTCGATCCCGCCGCCGTCGCGCCCGTGTTCTCGGGCATCTTCATGGAGAAGATGGTCGTCTTCGTGAAGCTGTACTTCCCTGTGTTCCTGCTCGGCGCCGTGTTCGGCAAAGTGATCGAACTGTCGGGTTTCGCCGCGTCGATCGTTCACTCGGCAATCCGTTATATCGGCCGCTCGCGGGCAAATGCGGTGATCGTCGCCGTGTGCGCGCTGCTGACATACGGCGGCGTCTCGCTGTTCGTCGTCGTGTTCGCGGTGTATCCGTTCGCCGCGGAACTGTATCGACAGAGCAATATTCCGAAGCGTCTGATGCCGGGCGCGATCGCGCTGGGTGCGTTCTCGTTCACGATGGATTCGCTGCCGGGCACGCCGCAGATCCAGAACATCATCCCGACCACGTTCTTCAAGACGACGGCATGGGCCGCGCCCGGCCTCGGTATCGCCGGTTCGCTGTTCATCATCGTCGTGGGCCTTTCGTTCCTCGAATGGCGCCGCCGCTCGGCGATGGCGAAGGGCGAAGGCTACGGCACGTCGCTGCTGAACGAGCCGGAGAAGATGGAAACCGACAAGCTGCCGAATCCGCTGCTGGCGATTGCGCCGCTGATTCTGGTCGGCGTCGCGAACTTCGTGCTCACGCGCATGATTCCCGAATGGTACGGCGCGACTTACACCGTTTCGCCCGACGTGCTGCCCGGTAACCACGGCGCGCCCGTAACGGCGACGATCAAGTCGCTGGTCGCGATCTGGTCGGTGGAAGGCGCGTTGCTGCTCGGCATTCTGCTCGTCGTCATCACGGCGTTTGGCAGCGTGAAGGAACGTTTCGCTTCGGGCACGAAAGCGGCTGTCGGCGGCGCATTGCTCGCGTCGCTCAACACCGCGTCGGAGTATGGCTTTGGCGGCGTGATCGCGGCACTGCCGGGCTTCATCGTGGTCAGCGACGCGCTCAAGAGCATTCCGAATCCGCTCGTGAATGCGGCCGTGTCGGTGAGCTCGCTGGCGGGTATCACGGGTTCCGCATCGGGCGGCATGAGCATCGCGCTCGCGGCGATGTCGGATCTGTTCATCAAGGGCGCCGACGCTGCGCATATTCCGATGGACGTGCTGCATCGCGTGGTCGCGATGGCGAGCGGCGGCATGGATACGCTGCCGCACAACGGCGCGGTGATTACGCTACTGGCCGTGACGGGCCTCACACACCGCGAGTCGTATCGCGACATCTTCGCCGTGACGATCATCAAGACGCTGGCTGTGTTCTTCGTGATCGGGCTTTACTATGCGACGGGGCTGGTTTAAGTAAGCCGCTGTACTAACGCAAAGGGGGCGCACTGCGCCCCCTTTTTTATTGCACTCTGCTCACGCGCAACCCATCAGTCCAACAGACGTGAGCGGCGTCACGCACGTTCAGCTGGACACGTACGCGACATAAGGCCCAGCGCCAGCCGACGACGCCGGCTGACCCGAAATGCCGTAGTACATGTGCCGGCCGTAAAAGAACGGCATGCCGATGTCGATCGAATTGAACAGCGCAACGCCCAGATTATTGAACGCGTAGTTGCCGGAATTGATCAGCGTCACGCCGTTGCTGACGTTGAACTTGACGGTTGCCGTAGCGGAATTGGCCGCCGTGAAGACGGCCGTCATTCCCGTCGGCGCCGCCGGTGTGTAGAAGCCGTTCGATGCCTTGCTCAGCACCGTGCTCTGGAAGTACAGACCGCTCGAGCCTGAATCGAAGAATGCCGTCTTGCTGTACGTGCGTCCTTCGAACACGGCATCCATATCTCCCGCGAGAGTAGTCGGCAAGATGGTCGCGCTGGTGCCGCTCAGCGCATTGTTCGATTGCGTGTCGATGCCGAAGACGAGCGTTCCCGTTGCCGTTGCCGCACCCGTATCGGGCACCTGCGCCATCTCGACGATCACGCCATTGTTGTCGGTCGTGAACTTCGTCACGGGGTTGGTCACCTGACTGGCAACGTTCACCTGCGCCGGGGCGCAGCTCGAGCCCGTACACACGTAGTAGGCACCCGAGACGAGGCTGTTCTGACACGTGGCGCCGCAATCGTTCGGCGAGGTGCCGATACCGAGAATGCCGTTCGCGCCGAGCGCCGTGGGCGTCGTCATGTTGGTGCCGGCGAGGCAACCGTTTACGCCCGTCGGAATGGTCGCGACCAGCGACGGATCGGCGATCACCTGGATTGGCACGTTCACCGCGACTTCGCTCGACAGGCTCACGTCTGCCGCACGCACCGTGCCCCACGTGTTGCCCGAACCGAACGATGCGCATTCCGCAACGGTTTGACCGCTTTGCGTCTGCTGCGTCAACAGGTTCAACGTCGATGTCGGAATGGCGGAAGCGAACAGACGCAGGCCGAACGACTCTGTATCGACGAGCACGTTGTCAATCGTCGAGCAGGTCACCCCGGTGCCGCCGCTATTCGGCTGGCAAACCTTCACGCTCACCATCGGGAAATTCCGAACGTTGCTGAACGACGAAACGACGATGGGCACCGTATTCGCCGAGCCCGACGACACGGGCGTCGCCGTCGGATCGGCGAACGCGGTACTCACTGCCGCCGCGGGCGTCGACGTGCCGGACGCGCTGCTGGTCGACGTGTTCGACGAACCGCCGCCTCCGCCGCATCCAGCCAGCGCCACACACATGCCGCTGACGGCAAGAATCCATTTCAATGCACGCATTTTCAGTCCCCTCGCCTTATTGGATATCGTCGCTGCTCACGCCAGCGGGAAGACCCGTCGGCAACCACGCACGTCCGACGTATGCGCCCATATGGCCGCCCGTCTGGACCACGACATCCGAACGCTGCACCGTCGCGGGACCGAATGCGCTGCCCTGCTGCGCATGCTGTTGATTGACGGTGTCGAGGTAGCCCGCAAAGTAGCTGCCCAGCAGCGAGCTGAGATCCGGCATGTGAGGGCCGTGCCAGGACACGGCGAAGACCACGCCCGATTGACCGACGTACTCACGTACCAGCGTGCCGTCGGTGAGCGTCGCTTCACTGACGGTGTAGGGCACGGCCGTTGCGCTCAGGCGCATGACAGCCTGAGTCGAGCTTGCAGTCGTTGTTGCGGTGTAGGTGGGAGACGAGCCAAGCGCCGCGTGAGCGGCAAGACAATTGGCGAATGCGGCTGCTGCCAACAGGCATTGCAAACGTAACTTCATTCAAGTCCTCGGTTTATTTTTTCTTCGATTGAAGCCAATCCCCGTTCGCTCACGACATGCGAGCGATTTGATATTTTGCTTCCATCACATCTTTAAAGGCACTACTACCACTTAGATCTTCACTCATGCTTTTTGCATTTATCCATGCATTGGCTAAAGCATGATGGAGATCAAATTCTGTTAACGGTATGAGGGCTTTAAACTGAAGGGAGACGCGGGAGAAAAGCCGAAGTTCTCTTGCAATATCCGCATTGCAAATCGAGAGTCAATTTCAAACAGACAGCAGAATGAAATGTATAGAAAGATTAAATTAATCTTTTCGACGCCGGGCTCTCGTCATGTAATGCGGCTTTAAAGATGCTTTATCCGTGCGACGAAATGGCTTGAGAAGCGCGCACAAACAACAACGGCGCGCTGCCCGAAAGCAAGCGCGCCGTTTTATTCGTTCTTGTTAGAGAGCCTGAACCGACGGACCATCGTGTGTCATCGATTCGACGACGATGTCTCCCCGATCATGTTCGACCTTCGCATTGCGATCCAGGTCGGCGCCAACCTCGCGCGTGCCTGAAGCCGATACAGATTCCGTCATGGTGTCCAGGGAAGGCGTGAGATAAATAACGACAGATCGCACAGAAGCTCCGATTGGCACCAAGCGATTATTTTAACGCATGCGGCCGGAGCCGCCCGCGTTTATGCGATCGGCAGACGAACAAAATCAGGACGACGCCATACGGCGCCGTCCTCGTGCATCGACGGAAAGCGCCGTCTCTAGTGGCGCATCGACTCCGGCAGCGACAGCAACAATGCCGTCACATCCATGTCCTCGTCGAGTTCAGGCCAGATCAGCTGCTGCTTGTCGATCGAAATAGCGAAGTGCTCGCGCTCCGCTTCGGTTGCCGCAGCGAGCGTGGGAAACCAGTTGAGTGGAAACTCGACGGCGCGGCCGTCGGACAGATCGAGAAACAGGTGTGCATTATCGAAATGCACATCGACGGCATCGGCACGCATGATTGCCTCCCGCAGGGGTCCACTCAAACGATAGTCGTGCCAGCCGCTCGCTTCAAGCGCATTGCACGGGGCACGAACAGAAAAAATCGCGGCGCAGAAACCGCTTACAGTTCGGGCCGCGCGAGATCATGTTCGACGATATGCTCGCCGTACACTTGCGCCGCAGCGAGCGCTTCTTCTTTCGTTGGATAAGGACCGAGATCGGGCGCGCCGTCGAACGGAAAGAGCAGGCGCCCGTCCGTCTTGCGCACCACGCGCAGCACGCCGAAAAAGCGCCGGTAGCCTGCGAGCTTGGAGCCCGCGCTGACTTCGAAATCGCCCTCGCTCTTGCCGGGCACACTGGGAATGAAACTGCTCATGATGACGTCTTGAATGCATGCACTGTCGTGCGAAAAGCGCTATTTTCGCACGCTCACTGTGAGCGGTTCATGTCAGGAACCCCATACGCATTCAAGCGCGTATTCAGCGGTGCGTCGACGCGTCGCCGGGCCGTTCGTTGATGTACGTCGCGACATCGCGCTGTTCCAGTGCGTCTCCCAGCTTCATGCGCAGGAAGCTGCTCGTCGTGTAGCGCGTCACGCTCGAATAGAACTGGTTGACGAGCTTCGTGATGGTTGTCGAATAGATGTCGATCAGCTCGGGATTGATCGAAAAATTGTCGTAATTGACGATTGCCTGCGGCTTGAACCGCACACCCGACAGGAGCGAAGCGACCTGTTGCCAGATCGCGTCGATCTGCTCCTGCGTCGTCACCTGCAAGCCCTCGAAGTTGACGAAGAACATGTTCTTCTCCGCGTCGTAATTGAAGCGCTCTTCGAGCGGCAGGCAAAGCAGCAGCGTGCGCAGTCCCATCGGCGCGTCGCGAAAGATGCGCTCGTCCATCAGGCGCGGCGGGCGCTCGATGATCGGCTTAAAACCCATCTGCGCGACGATATCGTTCTCCACGTCGACGCCGGGCGCCACTTCCGTCAGTTCGAGCCCGCGCGGCGTCAGCGTGAACACGCAGCGCTCGGTGATGTACAGCACGTGCTGCCCGCGCTTCGCCGCATATTCGCCGCTGAACGTGCGATGCTCGACTTCATCGACGAACTTCTGGCTCTTGCCTTCGCGCCGGATCTTCAAGCGCCCGTCTTCGATCGCGACGTCCAGATTGCCCGCGTTGAACGTGCCAACGAACACCACGCGCTTCGCGCTCTGGCTGATGTTGATGAAGCCACCCGCGCCTGCGAGCTTTGGCCCGAATTTGCTGACGTTGAGATTGCCCTGCCGATCCGCCTGCGCGAGGCCGAGAAACGCGAGGTCGAGACCGCCGCCATCGTAGAAGTCGAACTGATACGGCTGATCGATGATGGCCTGCGTATTCGTCGCCGCGCCGAAGTTCAGCCCGCCCGCCGGAATGCCGCCGATCACGCCCGGCTCCGTCGTCATCGTGAACAGATCGATCACGCCTTCTTCGTTCGCGACGCTCGCAATGCCTTCCGGCATGCCGATGCCCAGATTCACGACGCTATTGGCCATCAGTTCCATCGCCGCGCGGCGCGCGATCACCTTGCGCTCGGTCAACTCCATCGCCGCCACGGAACTCGCGGGCACGCGCAGTTCGCCGGCGAAGGCGGCCGAATACGGTTCGGCAAACGTCTGCCAATGATGCTCGGGCCGCGCAACCACGACGCAATCGACCATGATGCCGGGGATCTTCACCTCGCGCGGATTGAGCGTGTTCGTATCGGCGAGCCGCTCGACCTGCACGATCACGACGCCGCCCGAATTACGCGCGGCCATCGCGATGGCGAGCGCTTCGAGCGTGAGCGCCTCGCGTTCCATCGTGACATTGCCGTTCGCGTCGGCCGTGGTGCCGCGAATGATTGCGACGTCGATTGGAAAGGTCTTGTAGAGCAGATACTCGCTGCCGTCGATTTCCATCAGCCTGACGAGATCTTCCGCCGTGCGGCTGTTCAGCTTGCCACCGCCGTGGCGCGGATCGACGAAGGTGCCGAGGCCGATTGTCGACAGATGCCCCGGCTTGCCCGCGGCGATATCGCGGAACAGGTGCGAAATCACGCCTTGCGGCAGGTTGTACGCCTCGATGCGGCCGTCGATGGCGAGTTGCTGCAGCTTCGGCACCAGCCCCCAATGCCCGCCGATCACGCGCCGCACCAGCCCTTCATGCGCGAGATGATTCAGCCCTTTCGACTTGCCGTCGCCCTGGCCGGCGGCGTACACGAGCGTGAGGTCGAGATGCGCGCTCGACGCATCGGGCGTCCCCAATGCGCCCGGTCCGCCCGACGTCGCCGCGTTCGCATCGAAGAAACGCTCTTCGAGCGCGATTGCGACTTCCTCGGCGAAACCGACGCCGACGAAACCGCCCGTCGCGAGCGTGTCGCCCGCACGGATCAGTTCGACCGCGGCGCGCGCGCTGACGACCTTGTTGCGCCCAACCTTGCGCTCGGTCACGGGAAACGGGTACTGGAATACGGCGCGCATGGGGTCTCCTTTTTTGTTGACCAGAATCAGCGCTTCAGCGTCCCATGCAAGATGGTTGCTACCGGTTCGTACAACGCCGTAGCGGGTTGCGCCACTCAAGGTGCAACCGGCAGGCGCGCGGTTTTATTTGCGGTGCCTGACCATGCAATTTAGCAAGCCGCAGAGCGATCGTCAGCATTTATTGGCAACGGCGTTCAGGCGTCCGAATTCGCCGAACCGGCGTTCATTTAAAAGCGACTCACCTATTCTTTTCGCCACATTTTTTCGATGTTGCGAGAAAGCTTAGGTAAGCAGAGCTTTCTCCATTGAGCGTCATTTCTTTGTTAAAACGATGCATGGCGCATTAAGAAAAGATATTCGGCATGTGCGTCGTTGCGTGACCAACGACGAGGTAGTTCGAGCCCCTCAAAAAGAGGCACAATCGTATGGGCTAAACAAATGCACCGGCGCGCCGTAAACGTAGAGAGCAGCGCCGTCCGCAAGCGCAGCAACAATTACCGCCGAAGCGGCTGGCCACCATGAAAGGCAAAACACTTCCCCATCCGATCGACGCACGATGCGCGGCGCGCGTGAGTTCACTCACGTCCGTGGCACGCACTGCGTTTATTACGGCGCCGCTTTTGCGCCCGCTCCGCGCATTGCGCGCGCATTAAGGCGAGTCCGGACATGCCGACGAGCCTCACGTTGAAATGGCGCCGTGCGCTGCGCCGGCACGGCGAAGACAGATCGCGCCAGGACCAGCACTTCCTCGCGCTGCTGCTCGACGCATGGTCGAACCGCCGCCCGGTCGGCCCGTTCGGCTTCGCGGTCAGCGTTGCCACGGGAATCGGCGCGGGTGCGACGGGCATCGCGCTGCAAATGGCCCTGCGCGGGCCGGCGAGCGCGCCGTTCAGCGTGCAGGTTGCCGTCGGCGCGACGGCGGGCGCCATCGCGATGATCGTGACGCGCCAGCGCTTCGCCGCGCAAAAGGCGCGGCAGGCGGCAACCACGGCGCTCGCCAGTTCGTTTCTCGATGCGAGCCGCGATTGCGTCAAGCTGCTCGACCTGCAAGGGCACATGCTGCGCATCAACGACTACGGCGCGACGCTGATGGAAGCGGCGTCGCCCGTGCAACTGGCGGGCGCGGACTGGCTCGGCTTCTGGAAAGGCGACGACAATGACCTCGCTACGGCCGCTTTCAGGAGCGCGCTGAACGGCACGCCCGCCTCGTTTCGCGGCAGTTGCACGACGACCACAGGCCAGCCGAAGTGGTGGGATTCGCAACTCATTCCTGTGAAAGACCATGCCGGCAAGGTCGTCGCCGTGGTCTGCGCATCGCTCGACATCACGAGCCAGACCCAACTGCTCCAGCAACTGCGCGCGAAGAGCGAGCTGATGTCGGAGATGGAAGCGCACGTCAAACTCGTGTTCTTTTCGTACAGCGCGAATTTCGAATATTTTCATTACATCACGGCGGGTTCGTCGAACGTATTCGGCGTCGAGCCGGAAGAGTTCATGCGCAACCCGCACGTCTGGCGCGACATGGTCGTGCCGGAAGACCGCGCCGCGCTGCACGCGGAAATGGCGCGCATCATGGCCGAATCGTCGGAAGGCCGCGCGCAGTACCGGATCAGAAAAACCGACGGCTCGGTGCGCTGGCTGCGCAGCACCGGCTACCCGGTGCTCGACGACAAAGGCAATGTGCTGCGCATCGTCGGCATCACAGAAGACGTGACGGTCGAGCAGGAGCGCATCGCCGAACTGGACCGGCTCGCGTACACCGATTCACTCACGGGGCTCGCGAACCGCGCCGCGCTGCTGCGTGAAATCGAAAGCCGCTGCGCGGCGGGCAGGCCGTTCGGCCTGATGTTCGTCGATCTCGACCGCTTCAAGGTGCTCAACGACACGCTCGGCCATCTCGCCGCCGATCATCTGCTGCGTAACGTCGGCAGCATCATTCGCCGCTCGCTGCCGGGCGACGCGTATGTCGCGCGTCTGGGCGGCGACGAGTTCGCGGTGCTGATCGGCAGTGTGGTCGACAAGGCGGGGCTCGAAACGCAGGCGAAGGCGCTGCTCGGCGGGCTGTCGGAGAACCGGCTGCAGGACAGCGCGGGCGCGTTCATCACGGCGTCGATCGGTATTTCGATTTACCCGGAGCATGGCAGCGGCCACGACGCGCTGCTGTCGAGCGCCGACGTCGCGATGTACGCCGCGAAGAAAACCGGCCGCAACGGCTATCAGTTCGCGGGCGAGGAGGCGGCGCGGACCATCGGCGACTTCGAACTCGAGCGCGACGTGCCCGAGGCGCTGGCCACCAACCAGTTCTTCCTGCACTTCCAGACCATTCACGAGCCGCATTCGCTCGCGGTGCATAGCGCGGAAGCGCTGATCCGCTGGCAGCACCCCAGGCGGGGCAAGATTTCACCGGGCGATTTCATTCCGCTGCTCGAAGAAACCGGCTTTGTCGAGGACGTCGGCGTCTGGGTGCTCGACAACGCGCTGCGCCAGCTCGCCGCGTGGCGTCAGGCGGGCTCGATGAATCTGGGTGTCTCGGTGAACGTGTCGGCGCGGCAACTGGGCAGCGAGCAGATCGTGTACGAGGTGGACCGCGCGCTCAAGCAGTTCGGCATTCCGCCCGGCAAGCTCGAAATCGAGCTGACGGAAACCGCGTTGATGAAGAACCCGAAGCAGGCGCAAAAGTCGATCGTCGAACTGAAGCGGCTCGGCGTGCGCATCGCCATCGACGATTTCGGCACCGGCTACTCGAGCCTCATGTATCTCGCCGATTTCGAGCCGCACACGCTGAAGATCGACCGGCATTTCACGTCGAAGATCGAACACGATCCGACGACGCAAACCATCGTCGAGGGCGTCATCGACCTTGCGCACAAGCTGGGCATCGAGGTGATCGCGGAAGGTGTCGAGGAGGCGGCGCAGCTCGAGATTCTGCGCCAGGTGAACTGCGACTATGTGCAGGGCTATCTGCTCAGCATGCCGCAGGCGCCCGAAGGACTGATCACCCCGGCGTGAACTGGGCGTCTGTCAGAACCTGTGCCGCAGGCCCGCGCCGATCAGCACCTGATTGTGGCTCGATGAAGGATCGGTCGTATTGATGACGGCCGGCGCGCCCGACGACGAGCGCTGATAGATCGCCTCCAGATACGTGTCCGTGCGCTTCGAAAACTGATAGTCCGCCTGCACGCCGCCGTTGTGCCAGTGCGAAGTCGATCCCTTCGTGTACGTGTACGAGCCGGCAAGCGCAACGGTCGGCGTCAACTGGTAGACACCGTTGACCTCGTAGTTGGAAAAGCCGATGGACGGCGCCACGCCGCCCGTGTCGATCACGGTCACGCCAGTGAAGGTAGAGCGCGACCACGCCGCCGCCATCGTAAAGTCGCCGATCGCGTAGCTGATGCCGACGCCGTAGGTGTTCTGCGTCTGCACGGCGGCGTCGAATACGCCGGTGGCGTTGGGCAGCACGACGGGCTCATAAGCGCCCGTCGACGAATTGCCGCGCCCGTTCGCATGCAGATACGCGGCGCCCGCATTCAGCGCGCCCGCCTGGTAGTTCATGCCGAAGCTGTAAGCACGGTTGTTCGCAAACTGCCCGGCCGCGTTCGAAAACGCGTACATGCCGCCGAGCGACAAGCCGCCGAACGACGGGCTCGCATACTTGACCGAGTTCGCCGCGAGATAGGTGTTGTTCGCGTTGTCGTTGTCGAACGGATGGGCGAACGCGGTGCCGCCTGTGCCGCCCGTCAACGTGAACGGCGCGAAATAGTCGTGAACGAGGTCGTACTGATGGCCGAGCGTCAGCGTACCCGCCTGCTCGTTGCCGAGCCCGACGTAGTAGGGGTGGTCGTTGAACATCTCGCCCGAAGTCACCGAAAAACCGCGTTCGAGCCGGAAGATCGCGCGATAACCGCCGCCCAGATCTTCGATACCCTGCAAGCCCCAATAGCTGCCGTCGACGAGACCCGTCGTCGCCTTCCACTGAGAATGCCCGCCAGCGTTGCTGATATACGCGAGGCCCGTGTCGAGCTCGCCGTACATCGTGACACTGCTTTGCGCGTGTGCGCCCGTGCCGAGCGCGAGAAGCGCGGCGCTCACGGCGGCCGCGGCGGCTGTCTTGTTGATCTTGTTCGCGGACATGCTTGGCTTCCCTGAGTTGAGTCGATTCGGCTTGGAAGGCGACTTTTTATAGGAACAACAGCCACACGCACAAGGGGAGCGCGTCGAATTTTGCGCAACGTGCCCCGTAATCTAGATTACGAAATGCAAGTAAGTCCCATTATCGGATTCGCGAGAAACGGAAGTAAAGCGAAAACAATGTGCCGCGCCGCAGTCTGCGCGGGGAATCGCACCAAGGCCCACCAGGACGGACCCGTCTCGAAAGCGTACGCCCAATATCCGGCGCCCAGCGTTGTTTTCATGCGACGCCAGGCGCTCGTAATCGACGCAACTGCGTCGGTTATGAGGGCAGCAGCACCGAACTCTGTGTTATCGGCGCGAGCGCGATTTACCTGAGTCAAATACCAGGAAAACCCTAAAGCATCAGGGGTCAATGCCGTTAAGCCTTACAGAACCATTCGGATGCGGAGGCATCCGGCAGTCCAAGGAACGTCATGCGCAACAATCAGCCTGTCACCCAGAACGAGTACGACTACCCGTCTTCGCAGATGCTCGTTTCCGCAACCGACCTCAAGGGCAAGATCCAGTACTGCAACCCTGCCTTTATCGCTGTGTCCGGCTACAGCCGCGACGAACTGATCGGCCAGCCGCACAACCTGATTCGCCATCCCGACATGCCGGCCGAAGCCTTCGCCGACATGTGGACGACGATCCGCGCCGGCCGCCCGTGGTCGGCATTCGTCAAGAACCGCCGCAAGAACGGCGACCACTATTGGGTGCGCGCGAGCGTCACGCCCGTCGTCGAGAACGGCACGCCCGTCGGCTACCTGAGCGTGCGCGTGAAGCCGGATCGCAATGAGGTGCGCGCGGCGGAAGCGCTCTACGCGAAGATGCGCGCCGGCGCGGCGCGCGGCGTGCGGCTGCATCAGGGCGTGGTCGTGCGCACGGGGTTGGTCGGCAAGCTGCACGCGTTGATGCGTCTGCCCGTCGCGATGCGCGCCACGATCGGCTACATGGTCGCGCCCGTCGCGCTGCTCGCAGCCGGCCTCGCGGCGTGGGGCGGCACGCCGCCGCTGCCGTTCTGGATCGCGTTCGGCGTGACGGCCGCGGTCAGCGCCGCCGCCGCGCAGTTACTGTCGCGCCACCTCGGTCAACCGGTCGATGCGATGGCGTCGTTCGCCACGCGCATGGCGGCAGGCGACCTGACCGCCGATCTGGCCATCGCGCGTCACGACGATCTCGGCGACGTGCTGCAGGCGCTCAACCAGCTGAAGGCGAATCTCGCCGCCATCGTGTCTGACGTGCGCGCGCAGATCGGCGGAATGCTCGACGCCGCGCACGAGATTTCGACAGGCAATCTGGATCTGGCGCGCCGTACGGAAATGCAGGCGGCATCGCTGGAAGAGACGGCGGCGACCATGGAGCAACTGACGACCACCGTGCAAGCCAACGCCGACGCCACCGTGCGCGCACTCGATCTCGTCAAGGACGCGCAATCGGCGGCAGCGACGGGCGGCAAGGTCGCGCTGCAGGTCGAGCAGACGATGGCGGGCATCACCGAGGCATCGAAGCGCATCGCCGACATCACGGGCGTGATCGACGGCATTGCGTTCCAGACCAACATCCTCGCGCTCAATGCCGCCGTCGAAGCGGCGCGTGCGGGTGAGGCGGGCCGCTCGTTCGCCGTGGTCGCGAGCGAAGTGCGCATGCTGGCGCAGCGCTGCGCGGCGTCCGCAAAGGAAATCAAGCAGGTGGTCGATACGACGGTACACGAGGTGGCGCAAGGCACCGAACTCGTCGCGCGAACGACGGCGCAGATGGCCGTGATCGATCAGGCCGTGGCACGCGTGTCGTCGCTGATCGTCGAAGTGGCGAACGCGAGCAGCGAACAGGCGGACGGCATCGGCCAGGTCAATCAGGCCGTGTCGCATCTGGACAGCGCGACGCAGCAGAACGCCGCGATGGTCGAGCAGGCTGCAGCGACCGCGCAACGTCTCGCGGAACAGGCCGACGTGCTTGACGAAGCGGTGCGCCTGTTCACTGTCGCGGGCGCGCAGGACGCGGGCGGCGCGGCCAGCAAAGCCGCGCGCCCGGCGGCCAGGGCGTTGCGCAACCCCGCCGCGCCGGTTCACGTCGCTCGCGCTGCCGTCGACGAAGACGCTTTGGTCTGATGGATCATCGTTACTACCATCTCGACAGCGCGCATTTGTCCGATAAAGATACGTTCGTCAGCGCCCAGGATTGTGTACGGGCCGGCTGACCCGAGTAACAACGGCGTTTACGCGGCCCGCCCTCTTTTGGACGGGCTATTTTTTTGAGTGCGTTCAACCGAACGCGAGCAATTCCAGCTGTTGCGGCGCTTTCGACATCGGCCGCTCCAGCGTCAGCAGCGCTTCCTTCCGATGCAGCCCGCCCGCGTAGCCGGTCAGATCGCCCGCGCTCGAAATCACGCGATGACACGGCACGATGATCGACACGGGATTGCGCCCGTTAGCCGCGCCGACCGCGCGCGATGCGGAAAGCGGCAAGCCGAGCCGCCGCGCGATGCTGCCGTAGCTCGCCGTCTCGCCGTACGGAATCTGCACGAGCTGGTCCCACACGTCGCGCTGGAACGCGCTGCCCAGCATCCTTAAAGGCACAGTGAACTCATGGCGCTCGCCCGCGAAATATTCGTCGAGCTGCTCGCGCGCCTGATGCAGCACGCGTGACGCGTTCGCAGCGGCAAGCGCGCCGTCGGCAGCCGGGTAATACTTCTGTCCGACGAAGTACACGCCCGTCAGCGCGTCGTCTTCGGCGCGCAGCAGAATATCGCCCAGCGGGCTTGGCATCGACATGCATTGCTTCATGACATCCTCCTGCATGGTCGAAGGCCGGGTGGCAAAGTCACGCGCGGCCTTCTGAATGCGTCCACTGTATCGCACCGGCAAACGGCGCTGCCTCCCGGATCTTGCTGATCGAAACCCATCACACGCACGCGTCACCGCAATGACAACGGGCAAACGTATGTCGCGACCATGCACGGAGCCCGTGCATATGCGTCCCGAAACGCCGGCCTGCTGCCACGCAAAAAAATCGCGGCACCCCGCCAGGAGCCGCGCCGGCCTTATATTTGCATGCACCGCAGCGTCCCTTCGCTGCATCGCGCACGCCTCGCCCGCATAATCCGGAGAGTGTGAGCGCCACGCGACAGACGGCGCGCGGGCACTGCCCTTACAATGCCTGTTCGGCAACGTTGTTCAATCACGCAAGAGGGAATTTTCGATGCGCACCACCGGGTCTTCCGGGGCAATGGCCCTGCTCACCGAGCACGACGACGCAACGGGTCGCGAACTGCGCACACTGCGCCTCGAATCGACAGAAGACGGGAAAGGCATACTTCTGATCGAAGTCGATGAACGCAAGCCGGGCATTCACCGTGAAGTGCGTTATGAAATCACGCCTGCGGAACTGATCGCAGCCATCCGCGCGCATGGCGCCGAACTGCCAGGCGAGCAGCATAACCACCGTCAATAATTCACTGCAGTCATCAATGGCCATACGAAGAGTGCGCGGCGCAGGTTGAATCAGGCGCCGCGCCTCTTGTTTTTTGCGCAGTCACCATCATCTTTGACGCCTCGACGAACGTCGCATGGCGTTCACCGAGCGTACCAAAGCCTTTCCGCCGAAGACCGAGGCGACAGGCGCTTTTCCCGCATGTCGGCAATACCCGGACGCAAAACGCACCTCTCTTGCACGCGTTGAAAATCCGTCCATAATCTTTTAGTTACTTCCAGTCGTCTTCGAGGCCGAAACGGTCACGAAAGTAAGCCGATGCTACATGATCTCGTTGAGCAGTACGGGCCTGCTATCGTATTCGTCAATGTGCTCGCCGCATCCATCGGGCTGCCCGTGCCCGCGATGCCTTCCCTCGTGCTGTTCGGCGCGATGGCGGCGATGCATCCCGGTTCGGTCGGCGCGCAAGTGCTGCCCGTGCTGGTGCTCGCGGTGTTCGCCACGCTGATCGGCGACAGCGCGTGGTTCGCGGCGGGCCGCATCTACGGCGGCAACACGCTGAAAACGCTCTGCAAGCTGTCGCTGTCGCGCGATACCTGCGTGAAGAAGACCGAGCGCTTCTTCGGCCGCTGGGGCGTGCGCGTGCTGGCCGTCGCGAAGTTCGTGCCGGGCCTGTCGATCGTCTCCATTCCGATGGCGGGCGCGATGGGCACGCCGTACCGCATGTTCCTCGCGTACGACAGCATCGGCGCGACGCTCTGGTCGGGCCTCGGCCTCGGGCTCGGCGTCGTGTTCGCGCAGCAGATCGACATGCTGTTCGCCGGCGCGAGCCGTCTGGGCAAGATGACGGCCGTGGTCGTCGTGGTGCTGCTGGCCATCTACTGCGCGTACCGCTGGTATCGGCGCCGTCAGTTGATCAAGAAGCTCGCCACGGCACGCATGGACGTCGACGAACTGTACGACCTGATGCTCGACAAGCGCACGCCCGTGCTGTTCGACATCCGTTCGGAGGAAAAGCGCGCGCTCGATCCGTTCGTGATTCCCGGTTCGGTATTCGCGGATGAGCGCCAGCTCCAGGAAATCGTCGAGAAGTATCCGCACGACCAGAAGCTCGTGATCTATTGCTCGTGTCCGAACGAAGTGTCGGCGGCGTGGATGGCGAAGCAATTGGCGGACGCCGGCTTCAAGGACGTGATTCCGTTGCGCGGCGGCCTCGATGCGTGGCGCGACGCGGGCCGCCAGCTCGAACCGCTCGCCGAAGAGGCCGAGCCGACGCTGGATATCGGCATCACGCCGAAGACAGTCTGAACCGACATTGGCTGCATGCCGCCTCCGGCGCGCGGCAAAGCAAGGAGCAAAATCGATGGGTGTAACGCGAGAGGGTGAAGACGCTCAACGCGCCGCCGTCAACGAGGCGCCATTCTCGACGCTTTCGACACGGCGTCACCAGATGTTTCCCATACTCACGCCCGAAGAAATCAAGCGGCTGTGCAAATTCGGCGAACGGCAGGATTTCGAAGCGGGCGAGTTGCTGTGTCGCACGGGTAGCACCGGCCCTGGCATGTTCGTGTTACTGAAGGGCTCGGTCAAAGTCTTTCAGCGCGACGGGCTCGGGCGCGAGATGCTCGTCAACGAACACCATCAAGGCTCATTCCTCGCCGAAGTCGGCCAGCTGTCGGGCAAGCCGGCGCTCGTCGACGGCCTGGCGCTGGAACACGTCGAAGCGCTGCTGATCTCGCCGGAGCGGCTGCGCGCGCTGATCGTCGCGGAAGCCGAACTCGGCGAGCGCATCATGCGCGCGCTGATTCTGCGCCGCGTCGGGCTGATCGAACGCGGCGCGGGCGGGCCGATCATCGTCGGTCAGAGCAACGACCGGCGGCTGGTGTCGCTGCAAGGTTTCCTGTCGCGCAATGGTCATCCGCATACCGTGCTCGACGAACGCGATGAAGACGGGCTGCGCGTCATCGAACAGTTCGCGGCCGGTCCCGAGGACATGCCGCTCGTGATCTGCCCGGACGGCTCGGTGCTGCGCCATCCGAGCGACCCTGAACTGGCAACATGCCTCGGCCTGATCCCCGATCTCGACTCGGAGCACGTGTACGACGTGGCGATCGTCGGCGCGGGTCCCGCGGGGCTCGCGACGGCCGTGTACGCGGCCTCGGAAGGTTTGTCGGTGATCGTGCTCGACAGCCGTGCGCCGGGCGGCCAGGCGGGCGCCAGTTCGCGCATCGAAAACTATCTCGGCTTTCCGACGGGCATTTCGGGCCAGGCGCTCGCCGGCCGCGCGTTCGTGCAGGCGCAGAAGTTCGGCGCGCACGTCGCGATTCCCGTCAAGGTCAAGCATCTGCACTGCGAGGAACGTCCGTACCGGCTCGAACTGCAGTGTCAGGGCAGCATCCGCGCGCAGACGATCGTGATCGCAAGCGGCGCGGTGTATCGTCGGCCCGAGATCGACGGGCTCGACCGCTTCGACGGCCGTGGCATCTACTACTGGGCGTCGCCTGTCGAGGCAAAGCTGTGCAAGCGCGAGGAAATCGTGCTCGTCGGCGGCGGCAATTCGGCGGGCCAGGGCATCGTCTATCTGGCTTCGCATGCGAAGCACATTCACGTGCTGATCCGCCGCAGCGGCTTCGAGGCGACGATGTCGCGCTATCTGATCGACCGGATCGCGTCGCTGCCGAACGTCACCGTGTATCCGGGTACGGAGATCGGCTGGCTCGAAGGCAGCGAAGGCGGGCTCGAGCAGATCGGCTTGAAGAACCCATGCGCGGACGGGCGCGACTGCTTCGATTCGCGGCATCTTTTCCTGTTCACGGGCGCCGATCCGAATACGGACTGGCTGCGCAGCTGCGGCGTCGAACTGGACAAGAAGGGCTTCGTGATTACGGGCGCGAACTCGGCGTGCGATCTGAATACGTCTGTCGAAGGGGTGTATGCGATCGGCGACGCGCGCGCAGGATCGACGAAGCGCGTGGCGGCTGCCGTCGGCGAAGGCGCACAGGTTGTCGCGCAGATCCACACGATGCTCGCCCAGCTCGCGGGCGAAACGACCGTCGCGCTCGGCGCCTGATCCTTCCGTTTTGCACCGGCCTGCGCGCTTCGCCGCGCGGGCCGGTCGCTTCTTCTTTTCTTCGCTCGTCAGCCTGCTTACTGGTTGTTACATAAGCCACCGTCTGCTTGCACCTGTGATGCTTTCTACTTCGTAAGATCAAGTCAGGCTTCAGTTAGCAATCGGCTTGGGACGGATGGAGAACAGCATGATCAAACGTGCGATGGTATTGGTGGCAATCGGACTTGCCGCTGCATGCGTATCGACGGCTGCGTCGGCGCATGTCGGCGTCGGCGTGTATCTGGGCGGGCCTGTCTATGCGGCGCCGCCTGTCGTGTATGCGCCGCCTGTCGTGTACGCGCCGCCCCCCGTGGTCTACGCACCGCCGCCGCCCGTCTACTACGGTGGATATGGTGGCTACGGGCCCCGCTATTGGGGTGGCGGTCCGCGCTGGCACGATCACGGCCGCCATCGCGGCTGGGAAGGACGTCATCACCACGGGCGCTGGTAACGGGCGACGCACCGCGACGGCAAATGCCATCTGACGGTGCGTTTCCACCGATCACGCTACAGTAGCGACAAGTCCGGCATGGCAAGACACCATGCCGCCCCTGGAACAGCGCGAGTCGGGTTTCGCTCGACGGTTCGCCTTCCGGATCGCTACAACGCCGCTACGACGCCGACCGCGTGATCACACTGCCCCTGCCCGCCGCCCGCACCCTGCATCTGGCCGCTCAAGGCCTGCTCTTCCCACCGCGCCGCAAGGCGACCAAAGCCGATGTGCTCGACGCCATCCGGCACATGGCGCAATTGCAGATCGACACGATCCATGTCGTCGCGCGCAGTCCTTATCTCGTGCTGTTCAGCCGTCTTGGACCGTATCAGCCGCAATGGCTCGACGAGCATCTCGCCGAGGGCAAGCTGTTCGAATACTGGGCGCACGAAGCGTGTTTTCTTCCGATCGAGGACTACGGCCTGATGCGCCACCGGATGCTCGATCCAGGCGACATGGGCTGGAAATACGCCGCCGACTGGCACGCGCAGTACCGCGCCGAGATCGACGATCTGCTCGCGCACATCCGCGCAACGGGTCCCGTGCGCTCGGCGGATTTCGCGCGCGAAGCGGGCAAGAGCAATGGCTGGTGGGACTGGAAGCCGCAGAAGCGGCATCTGGAAGTGCTGTTCGCGATCGGCGAATTGATGGTCGCGGAGCGGCGCAACTTTCAGCGTGTCTACGACGTGACCGAGCGCGTGTTGCCGCATTGGAACGACAAGCGCCACCTGCAACCCGTCGATGCCGTCGCAAAAGAACTGCTGCGGCGCAGTTGCCGCGCGCTGGGCATCGTGCGTTCGGACTGGGTTGCGGATTACTACCGGATGCCGCGCCGCCCCTACGCCGACGCGCTCCATCAACTGGCGGACGAGGGCGAACTGACGCCCGTGCGCGTCGAAGGATGGAAGCAGCCGACCTTTGTGCATCGCGACTTCGCGCCGATGATCGACGATGCTGCGGACGGCAAGGTTGCATCAACGGTCACCACGCTGCTGTCGCCGTTCGATCCCGTCGTCTGGGATCGCAAGCGCGCCGCCGCGCTGTTCGACTTCGACTATGTGATCGAGTGCTATGTGCCCGCGCCGAAGCGCAAATACGGCTACTACGTGCTGCCCATTCTCAATCGCGGCAAGCTGATCGGCCGGGTCGACGCGAAAGCGCACCGCGCGAGCGGCGTATTCGAACTGAAGGCGCTGCATCTGGAACCGGGCGTGCGCGTGAGCGGCCGGCTGACGTCGGATTTACGCCGCGCGCTGCAGCGTTGCGCCGACTGGCACGGCACGCCGCAATTGCAGATCACCTCGGCGCCCGACGAACTCAGATCCGCGCTCGCCGCCGACGACTGAACTAGCGATCTACGCGTTCAGTGCAACGCGGCCCACGCGAGCGACAACGAAAACATCCCGAGCACGATCGACGCCGCGCGCTGCATCTTCACCGGGTCGAGCCAAGTGAGCTTGCCGCTGCCGAGCGCCGCGCCGAACGAAATCCACGCAAGCGCGATGGGCGCGAGCAGACACGCGAACAGCGACATCGAAAAACCATAGGTTGCGAAGTTCTCGAACGCGATCGACGGGAAGATCGTGCCCGCGAACAGCAATGCCTTCGGATTGAGCAGCGTGGCGACGAACAGCGCGCGCGGCCCGTTCGCCGGTTGCGCCGCGTCGGGCAGCGCCACGGCTGCACGCCACATGTCGACGGCCAGATACGCGATGTAGAGTCCGCTCGCGATGCGCAGCACGGAAGGCAGCCACGGCAGCGTATGCGCCGCGTGAGCGAGAAAACGGCCCCACGCTGAAATCGACACGAGATAACCGGCCAGCTCCGCGCCGATCAGCGGCAACGAGCGGCGCGCGCCCTGGCGCAAGCCAGCGGCGGCCAACAACGTGTTGGTCGGGCCTGGCGTGATCAGCACGACGATGATGCCGAGCGCGAGCAGCGCGGTATCGGTAGGAGAAAGCATCAGGTGAAAACGGGCGGGTCGGAACGAGCGCCCTTTGTATCACAATCGCGCGAAAGTGCCGAATCGTGTCAAGAAAACGCCCACATGCGGCGTACGCGAAAGCGCCGCCGCATGCAGCGCGACACACGTTCAGTGATCGAGTTTGACCCGCAATTCACGCGCCGTTTCGAGCAGACCTTCGTAGCCGGAACGCGCATGTTCCGGCAGGTCCGGGTCGCCGACCAGCGTGCCGAGCGTCTCGATCAGACTATAGAGAATGCCGCGGGCCGCGCTCGCCGCGATATTGCCCGACGACACCATTTCGTTCACGTGCGATACGGCTGCGTCGAGGTGTTCGAGGTCCGGCTGACCGCCAGTTTGCTGCTTGTCGGGATCGTCGGGCGTCATGATGAATCGTCGCTCCTGTCATGGCTCGTACACAAAGGGTTCTGTCGTTATATATATACCGATCGTGTGCAGCCGTCCATTCGCACAGACGGCATGCACTTGCGGCATTTCTCATTCGACTGACGACGATCAAGCCAAGTTCACGAGACGTTCAGGGTGTCCATCGATACATCAGGATTTTGGCGCGCGCATCGTCTTCGAGCAGCACGACATATTCGCCGTTGCCGCGCCGCACCGCGCTGATGCCGAGATACACGTCGACCCATCCCGTCGTGTTGCCGACCACGGCGCCCGGCGTCATATAGCCGACCATTTGCCCCGAGCGCGCGTCGTATACGTCGACCTTCGGCGTGTACAACTCGGCGACGAAGATATAGTTGACCGCAACGGCGACGCCGACGGGCGTGACCTGCGGATTGCTGCTCGCATTCCACGGCAACGCGATCGTATAAACCGGGGTAGGCGAGCCTGAACTCCAGTTGTCGTAGCGTACGAGAATGCGGCCCGCCTCCTTCCAGTGCGTCGCGTCCCACGGCAGGCTGCTCGTGTAGCCGGACACGTACATCGTGTCCGTTTCAGCGATATAGACGATGCGCGCGATGCGATTGAACGGCGCAGGCATCGGGAATGTCTTCGAGCTTGCATACGTGTAGATCGGGTTGCCCGCGCTGTCGATGCCCTGCAACGGCGTTTCGCGGATACCGCTCGCTGGCGTCGCGAGCCAAACGTTGCCCGGCGTATCGACCCACCAGAAGCCGTTGCCGACCGTGCTGCCCGTCGACGGATTCCCGGTGATCTCGCTTGCGTCGACGTGGCCGTCGCCGTTCGTATCGCGCCACATCCATTCGCCGTACGTCGGCTGACCGACGGGCCAGTCGCCCGGCAGCGGATTCTGCGCGAACAGGCCCGATGGAATCGCCACTTCGTCATGCGCGGCATCGAAGCGATAGACGTTCAGGTAATGCGCGCCCGGATCGAGTGTGTACAGATACGGCTTGCCGTTGATCCGCCGCACCATCGGCTCGCCGCGTACGCCGCGCGGCTGATGAAACGTCGGGTCGTCGGGGAAATCGAAACGGTTGAGTGTGAAACCCGCGTACTTCCATTCGCGGCCGGACGACTGCGCATAGTCCATCGTGAAGCGCTTGGAGCCGGTGTAGACGATGTTCGGCGTCGCGGGATCGAAGGCCGCGCTGTCGACGAATGTCAGCCCTTGCAGCCGCCAGTTGAAGCCGCGTGTCGCGTAGCGGTAGCTTTCCAGCACCGCGCCCTGTCCGACTGTCGCCGATGCGAGCGGACGCGGTCCTTCGCCGTTCTGCGCGACGTAGAAGTTGCCCGCCTGATCGAAGCCGATGCCCGTGATGCCGTTGAAGCGCCAGTTGCCAGGTATGCCCTTCGGTTCGTGGAAGATGCCGTATAGCGTGCCGAGCGCACCCGCGAGTCGAGTCGCGCCGCTTGCCGCTCTGTCGTAGACGAGGACTTGCTGCTTCGGGCTGTTATCGGCAATGAGAATTTGTCCCGCAGGCGAAATGGCGAGGTCAGTCGGCACGGTGCCGGCGGGCAACGCGAGCGTGCCCGCCAATGGCGCGCCTGTCGACGAATAGTGCAGCACGCTCACGCTGCCCGTGCCGAAGCCGCTCATCACCCAGATGGTCGAGTCGGTATCGAGCGCGATGCGTCCCGGCGCCGCGACATTCCACGACCGCAGACGTCGCATCGTGTTTGCATCGAACACGACGATCTGGTTGCCGTAGGTATCCGACGCATACAGTTCGGCGTCCGTCGCCGCGAGGCCGCGAATGCCCGCATCGGTGCCTGTCGCTACGGCATTCACTCGCAGAAAGCTGTTCTTCGTCGCGTTTGCGCTGTTGCCGATGCCGCTGTCGAACGGCGCACCGACCGCGATGTTCGCAAGCGAGCGGCGCGTGATGCCGAACCACGTCTGTCCGTTCGGCGGATAATCCGCGCCGACCAGCCCATTGTTCTGATTGCCGATCGACATCGCCGCGTACACGTAAGCGTTATTCGACGCAATCGCGTCGCCGCCCGCCGCGCCCCAGCCGTGCGTCGCGCCGGCAACTGCAATTTTGTCGCCATTTTTATAGGCGGCAATTTCGCTTCCGCTTTCATCCCATGGCGAATTGGTGAATACCGTTCCATCCGGCGCAACGTTAATCGCCTGAATGTCCTGCTGCATCCATTTGCCGTCGCCAAATCCAAAACTATTGCCTATCCACGATGTGGTGTAGGTCAATTGCGATTGCGCAGCAGCGCCGAGGGGAATCAGGCTGCCGAGCGCGAAAAGCGCGGCAGCGAGGCGGGTCGAGACTTTCACGGTCGTGTCCTTGCGAGAAGCAAAACGTTTGCAAATGCAGATAAAGCGTTTCATCGATGTGCTTATCGATTCGCATTTGCCATTCCGTACGAATTAATATCCAATTCGCATGGAATAGATTTATTGTGCTAGTTATCTTCTCAAATCAGAACGCGACCGTTTCCCCTTAAATAATTCGTTTAGCGATTTTTTCCGCTTTTATTCGAATCGAATTGGCATTAGCTTGAAGCATCACGCAGCGCGCGCACGTCGCACGAACAGACGCTGCGTGACGCCGAACGCGACGAGATTGCCCGCCACCACCAATACGAGTCCGACGACGGCAAGCGCCGACCATCGATAGCCTTCGAACACCGTCGACACAGCCAGCGCGACGAACGGAAACAGCACCGTGCAATACGCGGCGCGCTCCGGCCCGATGCGCCCGACCAGCATCAGATACGCGGTGAAACCGATCACCGAGCCGGGCACCGCGAGATAGACGAGCGCGCCGAGATAGCGCGCGTCCGTCTCCAGCGCGAACGGCAGACCGGCGGCGAGACTGCCGACCGTCAACACGCTCGCGCCGATCAGCATCGCCCAGCTGTTGGTGACGATGGGATGCAGACCCATCGACTGCATGCGGCTAGACAGCAGATTGCCCGCCGAAAAGCACATCGTCCCCGCGAACGCGACGGCAAGACCGAGCCAAGCGGCGTGATCGCCGAGATGCCCGGCCATCTGCTGCAACGACAGACACACGATGCCCGCCAGTCCGAGCACCGCGCCGACAATGGCCGTCGGCTGCAACGGGCGTCCCATGAAAAGCCGTCCGTTGAGCGAGTTCAGAAGCGGCGCGGTCGAGAACACGACAGCCACGAGACCGCTAGGCACGACGCTTTCCGCGTAATAGAAGCACAGGAAGTTCACGCAAAACAGCGCGAGACCCTGCGCGGCGAGAAAGCGCCATGCAGCGCGCGGCGGCCACATCGGGCGACGCATGATTTTCAGCAGCGCGAACAGCACGATGGCGGCGAGCCAGAAGCGGCACGCAATCGAGACGGACATCGGCACGGCGCCGAGCTGCCACTTGATCGCGATCCAGGTCGTGCCCCAGATGAGCACGGTCACAACATAAAGAAACAGATTCATTGCAATAGGGCCACACAATACGAGTTGGCCCCGACTATGCACCTGCGCACGTCCGTTCGATTGTCCAGAATTGCGCACTTTTGGCATATCGCAGGGAGCGAAATGCGTGCTGGCCGTATACTCGATGCAAGCACTTAGTCTCCGCGTCCCCTTTTCGTTTCGCCGCATCCACGTGAACACACCGCTCATCCCCACGACCGACCCAGCCGATCCGCCATTCGGCCTGCATTCGGTCTGCAAGACGCTGAGCGACTCCAATGCGACTCTCGAACGCTTCGCGTGGCTGGGCGATCAGCTCGCCGTCGCGATCTGGACGCGCGAAACGAAAGAAGCCGAAACGGTGTACGACCAACCAGGTCATCACACGCTCTCGTGCTATCTGGACGGCGGCTATCGCACCGAGCGCCAGAAGCTGCCGGGGCGCTATGGCGCGCCGAGCCGCTTGTGCGCGCTACCCGGCGATCACGAATCGCGCTGGTGGGTACGCGGCCACATGCATTTCATGCATCTGTACTTCCTGCCCGAGCACTTCACGCAGCGCGCGATCCGAGAACTCGACCGCGAGCCGCGCGAACTGACGCTTGCCGACCGCACGTACTTCGAGGACGAGCACATTGCCACGCTCTGCCAGTCGCTCGCGAACGACGCGTGGGACGACGCCGACGGCCGTCTGCGCGCAAACGAAACATCGCATGAAATCCTGAGCCTGTTGCTGCGCTCGCAGGGCGTACACCGTGCGGATGCGGTGCTCAAGGGCGGTCTTGCCGTGGCGACGCGCCGCCGGTTGCGCGAGTACATCGACCAGAACCTGACGCAGCCGTTGACGCTCGGCGAACTGGCCGCCGTCGCAAATCTCTCCGAATTCCATCTTGCGCGGATGTTCCGCGCATCGTTCGGCCTGCCGCCGCATGCGTGGATTGCGCAGCAGCGACTCGAACGCGCGCGCACGCTGCTGCGCACGACAGCGTTGCCACTCATCGATATCGCGACGCAATGCGGCTATGCCAACGCGAGCCACTTCAGCCACCGGTTCCGTCAAGGCGTCAGTGTGTCGCCCGCCGCCTGGCGCCAGGCGCTGCGCGCCGGCTGACATTTCGCGCCTGCGTCGCGTCCCGTTCGGGCGTACGCTGTTCTCCCATTCTCCATGTGCTGTCGCGACGCGGTCTTCGCGTACACGCGTTCGCCATCGCTTCGTCTCGTCATGGACTCCGTTTGTCTATTTGAGACAAATAGTCTACACTCGACAGCAATCAACCTGCGCCGCGAACGTCTGACCAGCCGCGCCCTAGCCACTGCTTTCACACGAGGACAGAACTCATGCAAATCAGGGAATTTGGAGTCGAACGCTGGATGGATCTCTACGAGAACCAATGCGAGTTGAACCTTGCGGAGACGTGCGTCGAATCGCTGACGGTTGGCGAACTGCTGAAGATCGCGGGCAAGGAAGACGCGCTGCTCGGCGAGATTCTGCCGATGAAGCTGACGTATGGCGCGATCGACGGTACTGAGCGTTTGCGCAGCAATGTCGCGTCGCTGTATGAGAAGCAGGGCGTGCCGAATGTGCTGATTACGCACGGGGCGATCAGCGCGAATGCGCTGGTTTATGAAACGCTCGTCGAACCTGGCGATCATGTGATTTCGGTGCTGCCCACGTATCAGCAGCATTATTCGATTCCCGAGAGTTACGGCGCGAAGGTCGACATTCTGCGTTTGCGTGAAGAAAACGGCTTTCTGCCTGATCTGGATGAATTGAGGCGAATGGTCACGCCGACCACGCGCGTCATCGCGATCAACAATCCGAATAATCCGACTGGGTCGCTGATGGATCGCGAGTTTCTCGTGGAGATTGCGGCGATCGCGCGCTCTTGTGGCGCTTATGTACTGAACGATGAGGTGTATCGCGGTACGGATCAGGAAGGGACCGGTTTTACTGCATCGATTGCGGATGTGTACGAGAAGGGTATCAGCACGGGCAGCATGTCGAAGACGTGGTCGCTGGCGGGCTTGCGGGTGGGTTGGATTGTCGCGCCTGTTGAGTTGCTTCAGCGCGTGCGGACGCATCGGGACTACAACACGATTAGTGTTGGGATGTTGAATGATTTGCTGGCTTCTATCGCGCTGGAAAATCGCAAGGCGATTCTGGAACGTAATCACGGGATTTTGCGGACTAATCTCGCGGTGCTGGATGCGTGGATTGCTAAGGAGCCTTTGCTTTCTTATGTGAAACCGAAGTCTGGGACTACTGCTCTTGTGAAGGTTAATGTTGATATGACTTCTCGTCAGTTCTGCGTTTCTTTGCTTGAGAAGACTGGGGTGATGTTTACGCCTGGTAGCGCGCTGGATGTTGAAGGGTATGTCCGGATTGGGTATACGAATAATCGTGAGGTGCTGGTGGCGGGGCTCGCGAAAGTGTCCGAGTTTTTGCGGGGTGTAGCGCGCTGAGATTTTTTTGCGCCTGCGCTGCGCGGCGGGTTGCGGTTTTTGCCTTCGCGGTGGGATCTGGGTTTTGGCTATGCGCTGGAATTCGGGTTTTGGGTTCGTGGCGCGGCTGGTTTGGTTTTATGGGTTTTCGCTGGCATCCGCGATTTGTAAGCGTGCTTCAAGCGTCGCCCCTGTGCGGGGCGGCACCTACTTTTCTTTGCCGCCGTGTATGGACCGGGGACATGGGTAACGGGTGTGCGGGGACATGGGTAACACTCTGGGCGAACCATTCGCCCGGAGCCGCTCATGTGTATTAGCCTGGACCGGACCTGACAGGTAGTCGGGGAAGCGAATGAAGGAAGGCGATTCAGTGAGGAATCAGTTTCTCCCTGGCAAGTTCGAGTGAGTCGAGGAAGGTACGCATAGGTGTCTTGCCGTAACACCATCGCCCTTGATGTTCGCGCTCATTGTTGTACTGGTCAAGCCATGCGTCGAGATCGGTCTGCAGGGCTGCGATCGAATCGTAGATTTTCCTGCGGAACGCGATGCGATAGAACTCGTTGAGCATGGTCTTGTGAAGTCGTTCGACGATGCCGTTGGTCTGTGGAGAACGAGCTTTGGTGCGGGTGTGATCAATGTTCTCCACGGCCAGATAGAGCTCATATTCGTGATGCTCGGGGTTTCCGCAGTACTCGGTACCCCGGTCAGTCAGAACGCGAGCAAGCGGAATACCGTAGCTGTCGAAGAACGGTACGACGCGATCATTGAGCAGGTCGGCCGCCGGCAGCGGGGTCTTGCGGTCGTAGAGCTTGGCAAACGCCACCTTCGAGTAAGTGTCGACGAAGGTTTGCTGATAGACGCGGCCGACGCCCTTGAGGGTGCCGACATAAAAGGTATCCTGGGCGCCGCAGTAGCCGGGACATTCAGATTCGAATTCGCCATGCGTTTCCTTTTCCAGCTTGGCCCGCTCCAGCGCGGTGAGCTGCGATTCGGTCAGCACCAGCCCTTCCTGGGCGGACTTCGCCTCCAGCGCCTTCAGGCGCTTGTTCATGGTCTCAAGATCATGGCGCAGCCAGATGCTACGCACTCCCTGTGGCGAGACGCTGAGGGCGTGGCGTTTGAGCACCTCGTTGGCAATACGGATCTGGCCGTAAGCGGGCAGTTCCAGGGCCAGTTCGATCACCGCGGCCTCGACCTGGGGATCCACGCGGTTCTTTAGCAGCGGGCGGTGGTGGGAGATTTCCTGCAGGGCCGCTTCACCACCCTTGTCGTACAGTTCCTTGAAGCGGTAGAAGCTGTCGCGGGAATAGCCCATTACCCGGCAGGCCTGACTGACATTGCCCAGTTGCCGCGCCAGTTCGAGCATACCGACCTTGGCGCGGATGACTTTCTGTTCCTGAGTCATGGTGGACTCCTTGCGGTTCACCGTTGCGCGTCGCCGCTTCGGACTACGTCCTCCGCGCCCACGCGCAACGGCACGAGAAACCGACTACTGTCAGATTTAGTCTAGGCTATTACAGCTCATGTCCTGGAACCCGAGAAACACCATGAACCTCCGTCTGGAATTCGTTGAACTCGCCTCGCAGGAAGGCGCCAACCGGCGTGCACTGTGCAGGCGCTTCGGGATCAGTCCCAAGACCGGTTATAAGTGGCTGGCGCGTCACGCGCAGGGTGGCGACGCCGCGCTGGCCGATCGTTCGCGTCGCCCGCAGCAGAGCCCGGGGCGCACGGCATCGCAGCTCGAACAGGACGTCATTGCCCTGCGACAGGCGCATCCGGCCTGGGGTGGGCGCAAGATCGGCCAGCGCCTGCGTGATCAGGGCCATGTCGGGGTGCCCGCGCCCAGCACCATTACTGACATCCTCCACCGTCACGGCCTGATCAGCCCCGAGGCCTCCGATGCCGCCACGCCCTGGCAGCGTTTCGAGCACGCGCAGCCCAACGATCTCTGGCAAATGGATTTCAAGGGCTGGTTTGAGTTGCAGGACGGTCGACGCTGCTCGCCGCTGACGGTACTGGACGATCATTCACGCTTTAGTCTTGTGCTCGATGCCTGTGGCAAGACTGATACCCGCATCGTGCTCACTCATTTGCGGCAGACCTTCCGTCGCTACGGTCTGCCGTCGCGCATCAACGCGGACAACGGTTCGCCGTGGGGCAGTCCAAGCCAGCCGGGACAGCTTACCGCGCTGGGAGTCTGGCTTGTTCGTCTGGGCGTGCGACTGTCCCACAGCCGCCCGTTGCATCCGCAAACCAATGGCAAGGACGAACGGTTTCACCGTACCTTGAAGGCGGAAGTCCTCAATGGCCAGCACTTCCGTACCCTGCGCAACGCGCAGAACGCATTCGATGCATGGCGCACCGTCTATAACCATCAGCGTCCGCATCAGGCCTTGGGCATGGCCACGCCAGCTACCCGATATCGCGTCAGTGCGCGGACCTATCCCGAGAAACTGCCGCCTATCGAATACGGCAGCAACGACACGGTTGTGCGCGTGGGATGCAATGGCGAGGTGCGCTTCAGGTCACGACATTTCAAGGTATCAAATGCCCTGCACAACATGCCCATTGCCATGCGGCCACATGCAGGTCTCGAGAACGGCTATGACGTGTATTTCATGCATCACCGACTGACAACCATCAACCTGGATGAGCCAGAATGAACGGACAAGGTGTTACCCATGTCCCCGCACACCCGTTACCCATGTCCCCGGTCCATACACCGCCGCAAAGAAAAGTAGGCAAAAGAAAGCGGCTAACACCGCCAGTTCTTGTGTTTGCCTGAGGGCCCCCACAGGGCCTTACGCTTCACACGGCAATCACGTGACCCATGTTCGTTGCCAACGCACTTGCGGTACGCATCACCCGCTTCACGCACCCGCGTCCGAGCACGCCATGCCAGATAGTCCACCGCCGCCCAGGTGGCAAACTGTGTGTAGGCCGTAGCACCTCACACGCCTCACTTCGGACCGATTGCGCACGTGTCCCTCCATGTAAGGGCGCTAACGTGTACGTCGCGACAACCTACACACAGTTTGCCACCTGGGCGGCAGATACCATTCGCTGCCGCTTGCCCTTGTTCGGGTGTTTGAAGTGGGTGAGGCGCTCATTCGAAGCGTTGGCAACGACCGCGAACAGAAATGCTGCCGTGTGAAGCGTAAGACCGGTTGGGGGCCCTCAGGCAAGAAGAAATGTTGGCGGTGTTAGCCGCTTTCTTTTGCCTACTTTTCTTTGCGGCGGCAAAGAAAAGTAGGTGCCGCCCCGCACAGGGGCGACGCTTGAAGCACGAAGGCAAAGCGCGGATGCCAGCGCAAAAGACAAAACACCAAAACGGCCTGCGTAGCAACCACACTACTTCAAAGCCCGCACCAAAACCCGCGCGACATGCAGCGCGCTCACTCCTGCTCCATCATGAATCTGATGCCGACAACTAGTCCCATCCGCGACCATCAAGGTATGAGCGTCGATCGCACGCGCCGCAGGCAGCAATGACAACTCACCCATGGCCATCGAAGCCTCGTAATGCTCTGCCTCATATCCAAAACTCCCCGCCATCCCGCAACACGAAGATTCAACCATCGACACCTTCATCTCAGGAATCCACTTCAAAACAGTCTGCACGGGGGAAACCGCATCAAATGTTTTCTGATGACAATGCCCATGCACCAACACTTGGCTCGCGTCGTCAAGCGGCTTCAACTCGAGCTTCAATCGACCAGCCTTGTGCTCACGCACAAGAAACTCTTCAAATAGCATCGCGAGTTTCGACAGTCGCTCTGCCTCTTCCCCAAAACCATATTGAAGAAACTCATCCCGCAACGACAGCAAACAAGAAGGCTCCAACCCAACCACCGGCACACCACGTTCGACAAATGGCCTGAACGCATCGAGCATCCGGCGGGCCTCGTGCTTCGCCTCATCGACGAGCCCTGCCGCGAGGAAAGTTCTTCCACAACAAAGCGGACGCTCGCCCTCAATCGTATTGAAGTGCACGGTATAACCCGCCGCTTCGAGCACCTGTTGCGCAGCGCGTGCATTCTCCGGCTCGATGCTGTTGTTAAACGTATCGACGAATAACAGCACTTCTTTTTGCGCGCTCTGCGCACCCAACGAAGCAGCCTTTACATTTCCACTACTCAAAAAAGGCTTCACAAACCGTGGCAACGACCTCTGCGGCGCAAGCCCCAAAGAGCGCTTGAACCATGGCATATCAGCCGCGACCGAAAACATCCCAGGCAAACGCGCCGCCAACGCCGCATAACGCGGCATAAACGCGATCATCTTTTCCCGCAACCGCAGCCCATTCTTCTTCGCCCAAGCGGCACGCGCTTCGATCTTGAACTTCGCCATATCGATGCCTGTCGGGCAGTCGCGCTTGCAGCCCTTGCACGAGACGCACAGATCAAGCGTGTCCTTCACGTCCTGGCTAGCAAGCCCTTCATCACCCAGCTGCCCCGACAGCGCAAGCCGCAACGTATTCGCCCGTCCACGCGTCACATGCTGCTCATCCTTCGTCACGCGATAGCTCGGGCACATCGTGCCCGCATCGAATTTGCGGCAGTGACCGTTGTTGTTACACATCTCGACGGCCTTCGCGAGACCGCCCGCCAGATCGTTGCCCGTGCCACGCGCGGTCTCCACGCCCGTCATCGGATCACGCTCCACATTCCACGTCGACCAGTCGAGCGCAGGCGTCAACGACTGGGCCTTGTAGCCGGGCGCAAAGCGAAAGTTACTCGAATCGTCCATCTTCGGCGGACGCACGATCTTGTCCGGGTTCATCCGGTTGTTCGGATCGAACAGCGCCTTGATCTCGCTGAACGCCCGGTTGATGCGCGGACCGTACTGCCACGCCACCCATTCGCCGCGACACAATCCGTCGCCATGTTCACCGGAATACGCGCCCTTGTATTCGCGCACCAGCGCCGCCGCTTCCTCGGCGATCGCACGCATCTTCGTCGCGCCGTCGCGGCGCATGTCGAGAATCGGCCGCACGTGCAGCGTGCCGACACTCGCGTGCGCGTACCACGTCCCTTCCGTGCCGTTGCGATGAAACACCTCGGTCAGCCGGCTCGTGTATTCAGCAAGATGTTCCAAAGGCACCGCGCAGTCTTCGATGAACGACACGGGCTTGCCGTCGCCCTTCATGCTCATCATGATGTTCAGACCCGCCTTGCGCACTTCCCATAGCGCCTTCTGCTCGCCCGCGTCAGGCATCTGCACGACCGAGTCAGGCAGGCCGAGATCGGCCATCAGTTCGGTGAGTTGCTTGAGCGACGCGAATTGTTCGTCGCGGTTCTCGCCTGCAAACTCGACGAGCAGAATCGCCTCGGGCCTGCCGACCAGCGCTTTCTCGATCACCGGCCGGAACGCGGGATTGCTCATAGCGAGATCGATCATCGTGCGATCGACCAGTTCGACGGCGACGGGCTTGAGCTTGACGATGTGCTGCGTCAGGTCCATGGCCTGCCAGAACGTCGGAAAGTTCACGACGCCCAGTGTCTTGTGCGCAGGCAGCGGCGCGAGCTTCAGCGTCAGCTGGCGGCTGAACGCAAGTGTCCCTTCGGAGCCGACCAGCAGATGCGCGAGATTGGCAAAGCCATCATCGGTATAGGCCCGCGGATTCTGACAATCGAACAGATCGATGTTGTAGCCCGCCACGCGCCGCAACACTTTCGGTACCTGCGCGACGATCTCGTCGTGCTCGCGCAAAGCAATCGCCTTCACGTCTTCGACAATCTGCTGCAAACGCGCGCCCTGCGGCGCATCGCGCAGCGAAGCGAAATGCGCTTGCGTGCCGTCCGCGAGAATCGCGTCGATCGCTTCGACGTTGTGAACCATGTTGCCGTATTCGATCGAACGCGAACCGCACGAATTGTTGCCCGCCATCCCGCCGATCGTGCATTGCGCCGCCGTCGATACATCGACAGGAAACCACAGACCATGCGGCTTCAGCCACGCATTCAGATGATCGAGGACGATGCCCGGCTCGACCGTCACGGTGCGCTTTTCCTTGTCGAACGCAATGACCTGATTGAGCCATTTACTGGTATCGATCACGAGCGCTTCGCCAACCGTCTGCCCGCACTGGCTCGAACCCGCGCCGCGCGCGAGCAGTGGCACGCGTTCGCTGCGTGCAACGTCGAGCGCGACGAGCAGATCATCCTGATCGCGCGGCACGACCACGCCGATGGGCGTGATCTGATAGATCGACGCATCCGTCGAATAACGTCCACGGCTTGCTGCATCGAACAGTACATCGCCGCGCAATTCCTTGCGCAGGCGGTTCGCAAGCGGCGTGCTCAGGCGCGCCGAAGACGGCACGAGATGAATCGGTTTGACCAGCAGAGAATCGGCGTTCGACATGTGCTTCGGCCTATAAAAAGCGAGGCGGGTAGTACGAAACTATTCGAGCGTGACGCTGACGGGCGCGAGCCCGTCGATCTGCCCACGCGCAGTGCCCGCATGCTGCGGAAAGAACATGCCCGTATACGAACCCGTCGTGACGATCATATCGGGTGTCACCGCAATGCGATGATGCTGCGTGCAGTGATTGACGAGCCACGTCAGCAGGCGTCGCGGATCACCGCACGGATTTGAAGGCGTCGCTTTCACGACACCCTGTCCTTCGAAAGTGAAGCCCAGCGCGGGCGCAACGAACGGAAAATCGCGCCGGTACTCCGTGAACTCACCGACGATCAACGCGCCGTGATTCTGCAAATCCGCGAGTTGCGCGAGCTTGTCGACGTTGGGCCACTGCGCGAAGCGGCTCGCGACGATTTCGATGGTCGCGGCCATCGAATCGATTGCATCGAGCACTTCGACTTCGTGATACGCATTGGCCGAAGGTTCGAAATGCCGCCCGAAGCGAAACGCGATCTCCAGTTCGAGGCCAAGCGGCGTGTAGTGCGCGCGCGGCAGACGCGCACCATCGGCATGCAGATCTGAAGAAGGCAGCGGCGCGCCCTGAATCGCGCCTTCGGCGGACTTAGCACCGATCTTCCAGCCGCCGATTCGCGCGCCGTGGATCGCCAGCAACTCGTGCTGGATCGCGTAAGCGGCGCTCATGTCGGCGGGAATCAGTTCGGGCGAGAGCGACGCGAGCGTCGTGTGATCGGCGCGTGCGTCGGCGAGTTGTTGAGTCAGCATGGTCATTCAAACGTTAGCGAGGCTCACGCGTTAAAGCGCGTGGCGGGTTGTGTACTCGGCTCTGCGCCGGTTTCGAAACGGCTTTCGGGTTGCATGCGGAACGCAAGCACGACGCCGATCGCCATCAGCAGCATGCTGCCCGCGAACGGCAACTCCCAGCTGCCGAACGTATCGATCAGATAGCCCGACAGCACAGGCGAAATGATCGCCGCGAGCGCCGAGCCCGTGTTCATCATGCCGCTTGCGGTGCCCGAGTATTCAGGCGCGATGTCCATCGGGATCGCCCACATCGGACCGATCGTCATTTCGGCGAAGAAGAAGCCCGCCGACAGACACACCATCGATACATAAAGATTGTGCGTGAGCATCAGCGGCACAAGCGACGCGAGCGTGAGCAGCATGCAGATCGACACCATCCAGCTGCGCGCGCGCCTGAGGTTGCCCGTGCGCTCGAAGACCTTGTCGGTGACGATGCCGCCCAGCGTATCGCCGATCACGCCCGCGAAGAACACTGCCGAAGCGAATATCGCCGACTTCTTCAGGTCGAGTTGATAGCTGTGCAGAAAGTACTGCGGAATCCAGCTCAGGAACAGCCACAACGTCCATCCATAGCAGAAGTACACAATGGTCACGGGCGTCATGCGCTTGAAGAGCGCTTTCCACGGCACGTTCGCCATCTTCGCTTTGGGCGGCGGCAAGAAGTCGAGTTCTTCCTGCGTGATGCGGCGATGCTCTTTCGGATACTCGGTGAACGTCATCGCCCAGACGACGACCCACAGCAGACTGAACGCGCCGCAGATATAGAACGACTCGCGCCAGCCCCATGTCGTCATCACCAGCACGATCACGCCGGGCGCAACGGCATTGCCGATGCGCGCCGCCGCGTGCGTGATGCCTTGCGCGAAGCCGCGCTTTTCTTTCGCGACCCAACGCGACATCGCGGCCGTCGCGGCCGGAAAGGTCGCGCCTTCGCCGAAGCCGAGCAGCACGCGCGCGAACAGCAGCGAAACGAGTCCACCCGCGAAGCCCGTCAGCAACGTCGCCAGCGCCCAGATCGCGCCGCACGCAATCAGCGTGCGCTTCGCGCCGAAACGGTCGCTCACCCAGCCGCCGATGATCTGAAACACGAGATACGGATACGCAAAGGCCGAGAAAACCAGGCCGATTTCCGTATGCGAAAGATGAAACTCCTTGCCGAAGCCCGCCGCCGCCGTGCTGACGTTGACGCGGTCAAGGTAGGTGATGAAGTACATGATGCATAGCATCAGTAGAACGATACTGGTCGCACTGGTTACACGAAACCGCTTCATCGTCTGTCTCCGTTGCTGGCGGACGGGGCATTCGCACGGCGTGTTCGGCCTTCATGCCGCGCGAGCCGCCGTCCGCAGGGTCTGCCGTTGGCGTTGGTCGCGTTTGTGGTTCGCTTGCGTCTTTGTCTTTCTGTTCGCTGCTGTGCGTCGCGCTGGCCGGGCGCGTGGGTGCTTCGAGGATTGCGTCTGAGATGAAGGAAGCAACGTGTCGCCGTTTGCGCTTCCTTCGTCGTATGGTTATCGGCAGCTGATGCGGCTGCTTAAGTGGCCAATCAAGCGGCTGCTTTGAGCTTCGTGGCGTTCGGCTGCGACATCAGGAACTCCATCGCAGCAGGCAGGCCGCTCGCCGCGACGGGCACACCCGCGATCTGCAGGCCCATTTCGACGCCTGAAAGCGTCGCCATCAGCGTGAGGTCGTTGCAATCGCCAAGATGCCCGATGCGGAACATGCGCCCTTTCATCTTGCCGAGGCCCGTACCGAGCGACATGTCGAAGCGTTCGTAAATGACTTTGCGCACGGCATCGGCATCAACGCCGTCGGGCATCATCACGCCCGTCAGCACCGGGCTATACACGGACGGATCGGCGCATTGAATCTCGAGGCCCCATGCGCGCACCGCGCGCCGGCAGGCTTCGGCGAGACGATCGTGCCGCGCGAACACGTTGTCGAGCCCTTCGCCGAGAATCATGTCGAGCGCCTCGTACAACCCATACAGCAGGTTCGTATTCGGCGTGTACGGCCAGTAGCCGCTCTTGTTCATCTCGATGATTTCGGTCCAGTCCCAGAACGCGCGCGGCAGTTTCGCCTGCTTGCCCGCTTCGATCGCCTTCGGCGACACGGCGTTGAAGCTGATGCCCGGCGGCAGCATCAAGCCCTTCTGCGAACCCGACACGGTGACGTCGACGCCCCATTCGTCGTGACGATAATCGGCACACGCAAGGCCCGAAATCGTATCGACGAGCAGCAGCGCCGGATGGCCCGCTGCGTCGATCGCGTGGCGCACGGCCGCAATATCGGACGTCACGCCCGTCGAGGTTTCGTTATGCACGACGCACACGGCCTTGATCGCATGCTGCGTGTCCTCGCGCAGCCGCGCTTCGATCATTTGCGGCTGCACGCCGCGCCGCCAGCCTTCGATACCCGGCAAGCCCAGAAACTCCGGCTTCAGGCCGAGGTTCTCGGCCATCTTCTTCCACAGCGTGGCGAAGTGGCCCGTCTCGAACATCAGCACGTGATCGCCGGGACTCAGCGTGTTCGACAGCGCCGCTTCCCATGCGCCCGTACCCGACGCGGGATAGATCACGACAGGCTGCTGCGTCTTGAAGATCTTCTTGATGCCGTCCAGCACTTTCAGGCCCAGCGCGCCGAATTCCGGGCCGCGATGGTCGATGGTCGGATAGCTCATCGCCCGCAAGATGCGGTCGGGCACCGGGCTCGGACCCGGAATCTGCAAAAAGTGGCGGCCTGCGGGATGAAAGTCGAGTTTCAGCATCGGTCGATCTCCTCGATTGAATTTTGCATGCAAAAAACTATAACAAACGATTCGTGACAATCCCAAGGCGGTGTTTACCCTCGCAGCCAGCTAGAGGGTTGGATGCTTTAAAATCGGTTCAAATCGTGCTTGAGGATTTTTGTATGCAAAATTCGGACATTGATGCAGGCCTGACACCGCCTCCCCTGATGCCGAAGGTCGAACGCCAGCGTTTGCACGACACGGTGGTCGAACACATCCGGCGCTTCATCGTCGAAGGCACGCTGGAGCCGGGCAAGAAACTGAACGAACGCGAACTGTGCGAAACGCTCGGCATTTCGCGCACGCCGTTGCGCGAAGCGCTGAAAGTGCTTGCGGCGGAAGGGCTGATCGATATCGAGCCGAATCGCGGCGCGTCGGTGTCCAAAATGGACGAAGCGGAATTGCGCGAGACGTTCGAGTTGATGAGCGGGCTCGAAGCGTTTTCCGGCGAGCTTGCGGCGGAGCGCATGACAGCCGTCGAACTCACCGAAATCAAGGCGCTGCATTACGCGATGCTCGCGTGCCGCGCGCAGAACGATCTGGCCGGTTACTACAGCCGCAATCAGGCGATTCACGACAAGATCAACGAGGCCGCGCGCAACTCCGCGCTGCGTCAGACGTATATCGCCGTGAACCGCCGTTTGCAGGCGCTGCGCTTTCGCTCGAACTTCCAGATTCCGAAGTGGGACAGCGCGATTCACGATCACGACGAGATGCTCAAAGCGCTGGAGGCGCGCGACGGCAAGCGTCTGAGTGCGATCTTGCGGCAGCACTTGCTCGACAAGCGCGATGCCGTGTTGCAGGTGCAGTCGCGCGAAGATGCGGCTGCTGCGAAACTGAAGGCTTAAAAGCAAAACGCACGGCTCGATGCCGTGCGTTTTTTCTATCGCATCACCGACGCGTCACGCGCCAGCGCTCCCCGTATGGTCCTTCTGACGCAGCGATTGCGGCAGGCCATACAGAATGATCAACGCGCAGATCAGGCTCAACCCGCCGATCACATACAGCGCGGGCGTCGTGCTACCCGTCACGTCGCGCACGCGGCCCACCATCACCGGGCTGACGATACCGCCCAACTGACCCAGCGTATTGATCAGCGCGATACCGCCCGCAGCGCCCGCGCCCGTCACGAGCTTCGGCGGCAGCGCCCAGAACGCGGGAATCGAAGCGATCACGCCTGCGCCGAGCACAGCGAGCGCCACGACGAGCATCACCGTCTGCTTGTCGAAGAAGCCCGCAGCAAAGAAGCCGACCGCCGCCATCACCAGCAGCCCGCTCACGAACTTGCGACGCTCGCCCGAAGCATCCGACAAACGGCCCACGATCACCATGCAGATCGCGCCGCAGATATAAGGCACGGCCGTCAGCAGACCGATGATGGTCGGGTTTTGCGTACCTGCGACGCGGATCAGATGCGGTGCCCAGAAGTTCAGGCCGTACGAAGCGATCTGAATCAGGAAGTAGATCAGGCCGAGCGTGAGGAAACCGGGCGTGCGAATCGCGCCGAGCAGCGAGTGACCCTGCGTGGTCGGCTGCGCCTGTTGCGCGATCTGGCTCGACAGATACGTCTTCTCGGCAGGCGACAGCCAGCCCGCGTCTTCGATGCGATCCTTCAGCACCTTGAGCACGAGAATGCCGAGCACGATACAAGGCAAGCCGCCGAGCAGGAACAGCCAATGCCAGCCGCGAATGCCGAACACGCCGTCCATCTGACCGAGCACGAGACCCGAGAGCGGCGCGCCGACCAGACCCGAGAACGCCGATGCGAGAAACAGCAACGACGTCACGCGTCCGCGATAGCTCGCCGGAAACCACAGCGTCAGGTAGTAGAGCACGCCGGGCGCAAAACCCGCTTCCATCGCGCCGATCACGAAACGCAGACCGTAGAACTGCCATTCGTTCTGGACGAACACCATCGCGGCCGTCGCGAGACCCCACGAAATCATGATCCGCGCAATCCATCTGCGCGCGCCGACCTTGTACAGCAGCATGTTGCTCGGCACTTCGAACAGCACGTAGCCGATCACGAAGAGGCTTGCGCCGAGGCCGTATGCCGTATCCGAAAAGCCGAGATCGCTTTGCAGCTGGAACTTCGCGAAGCTGATGTTGATGCGGTCGAAGAACGCGAACAGATAGCAGATCATGATGAGCGGCATGAGCCGCCATGTGACCTTCTTGATGATGTCGGCTGTGGCCGCTAGTTTGTCGTCACGGCTGCCCGCCGCGACTGCGCCTGGTGTGCTCATGTTTGTCTCCTTGTAGGCCGGATTCGTCGTCCGGTCGTCGGTGTGGTTCAGTCGGGTGATATTCAGATAGCGCGCACGTAATCGGGAACGGGATGCACGTCGCAATTGCGGCCCGCTTTCATCAGTTGTCCTGGCACGTCATGACCGAGCAACGCAGGCAGCGTGCGCGACAGCGCGATCAGCTTTTGCAGATCGATGCCTGTCGGAATGCCGATTTCGTCGCACATGTTGACGAGGTCTTCGGTGCAGATGTTGCCCGACGCGCCCGGCGCGAACGGACAGCCGCCCAGGCCGCCGAGCGCCGCGTCGAAACGGCGTGCGCCAACTTCATACGCGGCCAGCACGTTCGCGAGACCAAGGCCGCGCGTATTGTGAAAGTGCAGCGTGAGCGCATCGGCAGGCACGCGTTGCAGCACGCGCGTGACGAGCCGCGCGACCTGGCGCGGATTCGCCATGCCCGTCGTATCGGCGAGCGTGATGCCGTCGATGCCCATTTCACGGTACGTATCGACAATCGACACCACGCGGTCTTCGTCGATCTTGCCTTCGAACGGGCAACCGAACGCCGTCGCCACCGTCGCATTCAACGACACGGGGAAATGCTTCGCGAGCCGCACGATATCGCCGAATTCGACCAGCGACGCTTCGCAGCTCATCCGCATGTTCGCGCGGTTGTGCGTCTGACTCGCGGACATCACGAGGTTCAGTTCATCCGCATGTGCATTCAGCGCGCGCTCGGCGCCCTTCACGTTCGGCACCAGCGCGACGAAGACCACGCCTGCGCGGCGCTCAATCTGCGTGAACACCGCTTCGCCGTCGCGCAACGCGGGAATCGCTTTCGGCGAGACGAACGAACCGGCCTCGATGCGCGTAAAGCCCGCTGTCGACAGTTGATCGATCAGCGCGATCTTGTCGGCCGTTTCGACCCATGTCGGTTCGATCTGCAAGCCGTCGCGCGGCGCGACTTCCTGCACGATCAGCTTGTCGAATGTTTCGCGTTCGAAGTTCATTGCACGGCTCCTTCGCGGCGCAGCCGCTCGATATCGCTTTGCTCATAGCCGAGATCGGCGAGCACGCTCGACGTATGCTCGCCAAGCGTCGGACCTTGCCAGCGCACTTCGCCCGGCGTCTCCGACAGCTTCGGCACGATGCCCGGCATCTTCACCGACGCGCCACCCGGCAAATCAGCCTTCAGCAACATCTCGCGCGCCTGATAGTGCGGATCGGCGACGATGTCGGCCACCGAATAGATGCGGCCCGACGGCACTTCGGCGCGTTCGAGCGCGACCAGCACGTCGTCGATCGATTGATGGGAGGTCCACGCGGTGATCGCGGCATCGAGCATCGCGCTTTGCGCGACGCGGCCGTCGTTGCGAGCGAGTGCGGGATCGTCGGCGAGATCGGCGCGGCCGATCACCTGCATCAGGCGCTTGAAGATCGGATCGCTATTGCCCGCGATCACGACAAAGCCGCCATCTTCCGTGCGATACGTATTCGACGGCGCGATGCCCGGCAGCGCGCCGCCGCTGCGCTCGCGCACATGGCCGAGCAGATCGTATTCGGGCACGAGGCTTTCCATCAGGTTGAAGACGCTTTCGACCAGCGACACGTCCACGACCTGTCCATCGCCCTGCCCCGTCTTCACGCGCAGCAGCGACATCAGCGCGCCGATCACGCCGTGCAGCGAAGCGAGCGAATCGCCGAGGCTCACGCCGACACGAGCGGGCGCGCCATCGACTTCACCCGTCGTATAGCGGATGCCGCCCATTGCTTCGCCGATCGCGCCAAAGCCCGGCCGATCGCGATACGGGCCCGTCTGGCCATATCCGGAAATGCGGACCATCGTGAGCTTGGGGTTGATCGCGTGCAGCACGTCCCAGCCGAGGCCGAGCTTTTCGAGCGCGCCGGGGCGCAGGTTTTCGATGACGACGTCGGCGTCGGCGGCCAGACGTTTGACGACATCGGCGCCTTCTTGCGACTTGAGATTCACGCAGATCGACTTCTTGTTGCGCGATTGCAGATACCACCAGAGCGAGGTGCCTTCATGCAGCTTGCGCCATTTGCGCAGCGGGTCGCCCGTTTCGGGTGCTTCGATCTTGATGACTTCGGCGCCGAACTCGGCGAGCAGGCGCGCGGCGAACGGCGCCGCGATCAGCGTGCCGATCTCGACGACGCGAATACCCTGTAACGGACCACTCATGATGCTGTCTCCAATCTTGTTTCAGGTTGGAGACAAGGTTAGAAGGGGCGCCGCCAGAGCGTCCAACCGCATTTCGCCAAGGACCGTTCGCGATCCGCGAACGCTCGGCGCTAAGCCTTACCGGACAAGGCTTCGACGGAGCTCAGATGGTCGAACAGCAGCCGCGCGACGGGCGACAGACGCGCCGAATCGCGCGTCACGATGATGAGGCTGCGCTCGGACCATTCGTCTTCGAGCGCGACCGACACGAGACCCAACGGCCGCCCCATGATGCGATACACGTTGACGGGCAGCACGCCGACGCCCATGCCCGCCTGCACCATCCGGCACACGGCGTCGAAGCCCGGCACGTGAATGCGCAGCTTCAGCGCCTTGCCCGCCTGGCGCGCGGCCATGTGGGTGCGGGCGTTGATCGAACTGGCCGAATGCAGGCCGACGTGATCGCTGTCGAGCGTTTCTTCGAACGCGACGCTCGCGCGGCCGGCCAGCGGATGGTCGTCGCGCATCACGACGCACAGCGTGTCGTGCCGGTAATGCGTCACTTCGAGGCCGCGCGCATCCGCTTCGCCGGAACAGATGCCGAGATCGGCGAGACTGTCGGCCACGGCCTCGACCACGCCGCCACTTGGCCGCTCTTCGAGATCGATCTTCACGCGGTCATTGACGGCCAGAAACGCGCGCAAGTCCTCGGGCAAGAATTCGACGATCGCAGAGAGGTTCGCCATCATCCGCACGTAGCCGCGCACGCCGCTCGCGTGGCCCGCGAGTTCGATGCCGATGTTCTCGATGCCGCGCATCACGCGGCGCGCGTGATGTAGCAGCGTTTCGCCCGCGGGCGTAAGCGTCATGCCGCGCGCGTTGCGCTGAAACAGCGTCGCGCCGACGGCCTGCTCCAGTTCGAGCAGCCGCTTGCTCGCTGCGGAGACGGCGATAGCCTCGCGTTCCGCGGCGCGCGTCAGCGTGCCTTCCTCATAAACGGCGATGAACAGTTGCAGCGTCGTGAGGTCGAGGCGGCGAAGCAGGTTCTTAAGGACCATGGCGGCAGTCGGATCGTACTGACAGAATATTCGCAATTGTGCTGCAAATGTCGTCCGGGTGCTCCGAAGTGAGCGATGGTTATCAACAAAGGACGTTTGCGCACCCCCTCGTTCAGGGTAGTTATCCTGATTAATTCGCCTGACACACTGTCGTTCGAAAGGCGGGCGTAAGGCGCTGTCGCACGACAGCCGGCCTGCCTGTTCCATAACGGGAGACATGTATGTGTTCAAGCAGGCGAAGCATGATCGGCGCGATGCTATTCCTGGCCGCGAGCGGGGCTGCGGCGGAAACCGGTGTGACGCTGTACGGCGTGGTCGACGTCTTCGGCCAATACCTGAACAACGGTGGCAAGGGGTCGTGGTCGGAGCGCAGCGGTGGCAACAGCGGCTCGTACTTCGGGCTGAAGGGAACCGAGGATCTGGGTGGCGGCCTGAAGGCGGTCTTCAACGTCGAAAATGGCTACAACGTCAACAACGGCGCGTTCTTCGGCGATTCGACAGCGATGTTCTATCGCCAAGCGTGGGTGAGTCTCGCGCACGAAAAGTACGGCTCGATCACCTTTGGACGCCAGTATCAGCCGACATTCTGGGCGCTCTATCCGAGCGACCCGTTCCGCGCGAACGAAGTGCTGTCGCCACTGGCTGCCGCCGCAACGACAGTGGCCCGCAACACACTCGCCGTGCAAAGCGCGGGCGGCCGTTCGAGCAACGCCGTCATCTACAAGAGCCCGAACGTGGGTGGCGCGCAGTTCTGGGGCATGTATGCGCTCGCAGCCAGCGTCACGCAGCCGCTGCCGCTATCCACGGGCAACATGCTCGATCTGGCCGCAACCTATTCCGGCTACGGCCTCTATGTCGGACTGGCGTATCAGAACCAGCATCCGGGTTCGAAGACGGTGCCGGGTTTGCCTGCCATGCTTCCGTCGCTGTCCACCGAGCATTTCACGAGCGCGCTCAGCTATCGCGTCGGCATCGTCAATCTGCAATTCAACTACGGCTATCACCGGCCCAAAAATGCGGCCGCTGGCTCACTCGCCGCGCGGCTCAACGCGGCCCATTCGTTCAGCATCTCCGAGCTTGGCGCGACGATCCAGGCCACACCCGCCGATGCGCTCGAAATCGCGGGCTTCCAGCGCGTCGTGCGCGGCGCGCATGACAACACATGGGGCGTGCAGATCGGCGCAGACCACAGTCTCTCCAAACGCACAGCGCTTTATGCACGCGGCGGCTACATGCGCAACAACGGAACGGCCACGATGAGCTGGCCGGGTGTCGCGGTGTCGAGCCCAGGCACTAGCCAGACACTCGCGGTGGCCGGGATGACGCATCGCTTCTGAGCGCGGATTGCGCCGCTCAACCATTCAATCGATAAAAGGACCGCAAATTGAAGATCATTCGAGCCGCTCATATTGCCGCTGGCGCCATGGCCGTCGCGATGTCGTGTCACGTGTGCGCGCAGGCGAGCAGTGCCGCAAGCGCATCCGGAACGGTGGCAAACCCGGCCACGGTATCGAGCAAGACAGCTGACCGCGCGCTGCGCAAGCGCGTGCTGACAGCGCTTGCGCGCGCAAAGGGTTTGCGTGCGACGGGCATTACCGTGCGCGCGCGTAACGGAGCAATCCTGCTGGAAGGCTGGGTACCCGAAGAGGCGCAGCTCGAACAGGCAACGCGCGTCGCTCAAGGCGTGCCCGGCGTGGCTTCCGTGCAGAATGCGCTCACCCTTTCGACGTTTTGAGAAGCGCGATCCATCGGAAGATCTCCAGGCGAGACTGCAACCGATCCTGCAAGGGCGGGCAGTCTGACGTCGCGTCATCCAGGGCCGGGTCTCGTGCGACACGGGATCTGGCCTTCTGCTTGCGCCGAATCGGCTGATAAGCATATTTGCTATCCTCTTCCATCGTCATCGACTTGCCTGGGCCGTCCTGACCGGTCAGCGTGCAAGTCGTCTGCTGCCGTTTTCCATTACGCGTTGTCTGCGAGGTCACTGAATGCCGAGCGTTGCCATAGCGATCTTTCCGGGCGTCCAGGCGCTGGATGTCGCCGGTCCTCTCGATGTGTTCGCCGAGGCGAATCTGTTCATCGACGGCAAGGACCGCTATGAAGTGGCGCTGCTCGCCGCCGACAGCGAGCCGCTGCGCGCATCCAACGGCATCCGGCTCGTCGCCGACGAAACCTTCGATCAGCAGCGCAGCACGTTCGATCTCGCGTTGATCGCAGGCGGTCCCGCGTTGCCGGAGAGCACGCCCGACGCGCGCCTTACCGCCTGGCTCGCGAACGTCGCGTCGCAATGCGAGCGCTACGGTTCGATCTGCACGGGCGCGTTCGCGTTGGGCCACGCCGGCCTGCTCGACGATCGCAACGTCACGACGCACTGGCAGCACGCGCAGCAGCTTGCGGCGCAGTTTCCGAAAGCGCGCGTCGATTTCGACCGCATCTATCTGCGCGACGAGCGGCTCGTGACGTCGGCGGGCGTGACGGCGGGCATCGACCTCGCGCTGGCGCTCGTGACCGAAGATCACGGCCCGCAGACGGCGTTGAAGGTCGCGAAACGCCTCGTGGTGTTTTCGCAGCGTCAGGGCGGGCAGTCGCAATTCAGCCCGTACCTCACCGCGCCTGCCGACGAAACATCGCCTGTTGCGAAGATCCAGGCACATGTGATGACGAACATCCGCGACAACTTCACGGTCAGGCAACTCGCGGATGTGGCGGGCATGAGCGCGCGCAATTTCGCGCGCATCTTCGTGCAGGAAACAGGCGTGACGCCGCATGAGTTCGTCGAGCGGGCGCGGATGGATGCGGCGCGCAAGCTGCTCGAAAGCAGCGGCGCGGCGCTCAAGACGATCGCCTACGATTGCGGCTTCGGCACGGCCGACCGCATGCGTATCGTGTTCACCAAGCGCATCGGCGCGACGCCCAAGCAATACCGCGAGCGCTTTCGGCACGAATAGGCGAAGCGGCTGCACACGTCGAATGCGCGTGAGAAAATGATGGGCTGGTCAACGGTCTCATTGAATATCGGGCATATCGACATGAACGCTACTACTTCCGTTCGCGCCATCGTCACGGGTCATACGCGCGGTCTCGGCGAGGCGCTCGCACAACGGCTGCTTGCACAAGGCATCGCCGTGCTCGGCATTTCGCGCTCGCGCAATGAAGCACTCGCAAATCAGGCGGGCTTCGAACAGGTCGCGGTCGATCTGGCGGATGCCGAAAACCTGACGCAATTTCTCGCGGGCGACACGTTGCGCAACTTCCTGAAAGGCGCGCAAACCGCGTTGCTGTTCAACAATGCGGGTATGGTGCAGCCAATCGGTCCCATCGAAGCGCAAGACGTTGCCGCGATTGCGCAAGCCGTGACGCTGAACGTGTCGGCGCCGTTGATGCTGGCGAGCGCGTTCGCCACGGCGAGCCCGGACGCGAGCGACCGGCGCATCGTCCATATTTCCAGCGGCGCGGCGCGCCATCCGTATTCGGGCTGGAGTATTTACTGCGCGACGAAGGCCGCGCTCGATCATCATGCGCGCTCCGTCGAGCTTGACCAGAACCGCGCGCTGCGCATTTGCAGTGTCGCGCCGGGTGTCGTAGATACGAACATGCAGGCGGAGATTCGCTCGACAGGCCTGGAGAAATTCCCGATGCGCGAGAAGTTTGAAGAACTGAAGCGCGAGGGGAAGCTGGCGACACCGGGAGAGTCGGCGGGCAAGCTGGTCGATTATGTGTTGAGCGACACGTTTGGGGCGGTGGCGACGGCGGATGTGAGGGAGTTGCCGCAGGGGTGAAGGTTCTGCCCAGACTTGCGTGCAGAACTATTCGACGGCGGCTTCGCCCTCGTTACCCAAAAATGGCCAATCCATTCTTCTGAATGAGCTGGAGCAGACGCGCGGCAATCCCGCTCGGCTTCTTGTCGCCCTGCTCCCATTGCCGCACCGTCGACACCGTCGTGTTGAGATAGAGCGCGAACACGTTTTGGCTGACGTTTACGCCCTTACGGATACGCGCAATATCTTTCGCATTGAACTCCGGTACTTCTTCGATGCAGAGTTCGTCGTACTCGCGCATCGTTTTCTTGTCGATGACATTCGCACGATGCAAGCCGGAAGCAGCGCTATGAATAGCTTCCGACGCATCGCTTCTGTAACGTGTCTTAGCCATTGCAGATCTCCACTAGTTCCTTCGCTTCCAACGTCGCAGCGCAGTCTTATTGGCGAATCAAGCGGTTTCCGTCAGCGCTTGAGTCTTCTTATGGTCAAGTCATGAACCGACAATATATACCACTTAGTGGTATATTTTTCGAGTGAATGCGCGTCACCGAAACTGAAAAGCGGCCCGTATGATGAGTCCCGAAAACCCTCACCTTTGAGTCGAGTTGCGATTACCACGACGTTCATGCGGAGCCAGTTGCTATCTGGTCACCGCATCAAAACGTACGGAATTTCGGGGAAAACCGGGTTTTTTCATTCAGCGATCGCGTCGGACCAGGCCGAGCGGTGAGTGAAAATCATCTCACTCGCCTCACTCCCGAAAACCCTCACCTCAAAACAACTCGGGCCACGACACGCAATCACCCGCGCATCGTGGCCCGACTTTCAACCCATCAAGAGAAGCTTAAGCCTCCAGCTGCTCCAGCACCTTCCCCTTCGTCTCAATCCCCAGAAACTTCACAACAAGCGCCGCACAAAACGGCACGACAGCCAGCAGATAAAACGCCATATCGAGATTCCCGCCGACCATCGTCTTCGACACCAGCGTCGGCGCAAAGATCGCGGCGAGCTTCAACCACGCGCCGCCGACGCCGCACCCAAACGCGCGAATACTCGTCGGATACAACTCAGGCGTGTACACATAAGCCGTGATGAACCCACACGCCAGCCAGCCGAGCGCGAACGCACAGCACGTCGCGACCACATAAACGGAAGCGTCATGGAACACGCCCGCCAACACCAGCGACAACGCGCACAACATGAACGACCAGTTGATGATCGGCTTACGTCCAACCTTATCGACCAACATCGCGCACAGCAGAGAGCCAAGCACGCCGAGCACGGATGCGGCGACAGCCAGATTCAGCGCGAGTTGCAACGGCGCGTGATAAACGGTGCGATAAATCGTCGGCAGCCACGTCGACAGACCATACTGGATCACGCCGCACGTCATCCACAGCATCGCGACAGCCGCCGAGCGCTTCCAGTACACCTTGCCGAACAGGTCGCTCATCTTGCGCTTCGGGTGACGCGCAGCCATCGCTTCGAAACCGGCGGGATCTTCCATCGGCGGCAGCGCGGTTTTCGCAGTACGCTCGAACGCATGCACGGCATCGGCGGCTTCGTTCATGCGGCCACGTTCAGCGAGCCAGCGCGGCGATTCGGGTACGAGCTTGCGCAGCACGAAGAACAGAATCAACGGCATGCCGCCGATAAAGTACATCGCCTCCCAACCAAAGCGCGGCACGATCCACGCGCCCAGCGCGTTCGAAGCAAGCAGACCGACCGGGAACACGATCTCATACAGCAGCACGAACCGCCCGCGTCCATGTGCGCGGCAGATTTCATTGATGTACGTCGCGGCAACGGGCAACTCGCCGCCAAGACCGATGCCCTGCACGATGCGCAACACGAAGAACACCGCGAACGTCGGCGCGAAGCCGCACGCAATACTCGTCACGCCAATCAAACCTGAACTCAGCGCGATCGCCTTCACGCGGCCGTGACGCTCCGCGTACCACGGAAACAGAAACGCGCCAATCAGCTGGCCGACCGAGCTCGCGCCGATCATCAGGCCCACGTCCCACGGCGTCAGATGCCATTTGCCGATCAGGATCGGCAGCGTCGCGGCGATCGCGATGACATCAAAGCCGTCGAAGAACGTCGCGAGGCCGATCAGAATGCGCGCGCGCACCAGCATCGCGTTCGCGGGCAATCGTTCGAGCCGCGCAATGATCGAGCCGCGCGTCGCGGGATGGGAGACACCGGCGCTGCTGTGTGCCTCAAACGTATTGTCGATAGTGCTCATGCGTCGTTTCTCCGCCCCGTACTGTGATTAGGCAAGCGCTTTGTCGGCGTCGGCCAGAGCCGCGACGTCGACCGTGCGCCCCTGGGTCATCCATTTGCGCGCGAGCTTCAGGTCGCGCGGCGTGTTGATCGCGATCACGCCGCGCACGCCACCGTCCGCGACATGAAAGAGCGTCGCGCGGCGCGCGCTGACATCGCCGCGCACGACGAGTTCGGCATCGGCGGGAATGTCACCGAGAATCTGCAGGTTCACGTCGTATTGATCCGACCAGAACCAAGGAATCTCCGCATACGGTTCGAACTGGCCGAGTGCGGCCTTCGCGACGACGATCGCCTGGTTCTGCGCGTTCGCCCATGATTCAAGGCGCACGCGCCGCTTCAACCACGCGCTCGGATGATTCGCGACGTCGCCGCAAGCGAAGATGCGCGGGTCGTTCGTCATGCCGTGTTCGTCGACGACGATGCCGTCGTTCACGGGCAAGCCTGCCGCTGCGGCAATCGATGTATGCGGTGTGAGCCCGATGCCCGCCACGGCGAAATCCGCATCGATGGATGTGCCGTCCGCGAGCGTCGCGCGCACTTTGTTTGCGTCTTCAGGATGCGTGTCGAGCGATGTCAACGCGGCGGACAAACGCACGTCGACGCCATTCGAACCATGCAAGTCGAGCAGGAAGTCCGAAACAGCAGGCGGCACCGAACGCGCGCACAGACGCGGCGCGCCTTCCACCACCGTCGCCGCCACGCCGAGCTTGCGCGCTGTCGCCGCGACTTCGAGACCGATCCATCCACCGCCGATCACGAGCACATGCTTGCTTGCGCGCAAACGCTCGCCGAGCGCCGACGCTTCGTCCAATGTGCGCAGATACGCGATGTGATCCGTCTTCACCAACGACGCCGGCAGCTTGCGCGCCGCCCCGCCCGTTGCGATCACGAGGCGGTCGTACTGCACTTCGCGGCCCGATTGCGTGCGCACGATGCGTTGCGCGCGATCGATCTGCGTCGCAACGTCCGGCTGCCATGCTTCGACCTTGAGCGAAGCGAAATCGTCGGTGGCGAAGAGGCGCACCGTGTCGATATTGGCATCACCCGACAGCACCGCTTTCGACAGCGGCGGCCGCTCATACGGCAGATGGATTTCATCCGCGATCATCACCAGACGGCCTTCGAAGCCCGTCTTGCGCAGCGTCTTCACGACCCAGCCCGCAGCCTGGCCCCCGCCGATCACGACGATCGTTTGCGGTACGTCCGCGTTGCTCGCAACGTTTGAAATGGCAGCGTCAGTCATGTTTGCGCTCCGTCATGAATTTGCCTTCCGGCGCTTTCGCATTCTTCTGACGGCGCGTGTTGCCGTCGATGCCGCCGTCGATCGCCCATTCGGCGAACACGGTCGGACCCGGTTCGAAATCGCGCGGCTGCCATTCGGGTGTGAGTTGATCTTCGTCGGCGTAGTACTCGATCAGGCCGCCCGCCGGATTCTGGAAGTACCAGAAGTACGCGGACGAAACGGGGTGACGCCCCGGCCCGAGTTGCGTTTCCCAGCCGCGACGGCTGATGTGCATGCCGCCGCCGAATACTTCGTGAATATCGCGCACAGTGAACGCGACGTGGTTCAGGCCGCGCTTTCCCGTGGGCAGTTGCAGCAGAAAGATGTCGTGATGGCCGCCGTGCGGCGCGCAGCGCATGAAGGCGCCACGGCCCGGATAACGATCCGACATTTCGAAGCCGAGTCGTTCCTGATAGAACTTCTCCTGCTCCGCGAGGCAGTTCGTGAAGAACACGACGTGGCCCACTTCGACGGGTTCCGCGCGTTCATAGATGGGACTCGGGGTATCGACACGCAGCGTCTGGCCCCACACGTTCGACGGCGAACCGTGTACATCGACGGCGCGCTTGCGCGTCACTTCGATGCGGATCGCCATGCCGTTCGGATCGATGCACCCGACGGCTTCATCGTTCGAGTAGTAGCCTTGCGTGCCCTTCAGGCTCTCGCGGTATGTGTCGAGGTCAGCGGGCGCGGCCACGCCCCACGTCACTTCACGCAGCGTCGGACCTTCTTCGAATGCGGGCGGCAGCGACGGATCGTTCGCCATCACCGCGTGTACTGTGCAGCCGTTCAACGTTTCGAAGCGCGCGCGCGTTTCGTCGTGCGCGGTTTCCTTCATGCCCCAGTCGGCGAAAAAGCGCCGACAGGTCTCAAGATCCGTCACACCGTACGTGATCTGTTCAATGCCGAGAATGCTCATGTTGCGTGCCTCTTCAGTTCGCCCACGCCAGCGGGGCGTCGTTCAAGCCCCAGTAGAGGCTCTTTTGCTGCATATATTCACGAATGCCCAGGCGGCCTTTTTCGCGGCCCATGCCGCTTTCTTTCCAGCCTGAGAAGGGCGTCGAAATCGAGAACAGCTTGTACGTGTTGATCCATACGGTGCCCGCTTCGAGCGCACGGGCGACACGCCATGCGCGCTTGTAGTCGCGTGTCCAGATGCCGGCGGCGAGACCGAATACGCTGTCGTTCGCTTCTTTCAGCAGCGATGCTTCGTCTTCGAAAGGCATCGCGACCAGCACGGGGCCGAAGATTTCTTCCTGGCAGATACGCGCGCTGTTCGACAGACCTTCGAGAATCGTCGGCTGATAGAAGAAACCTTGCTCGCGGTTGTTGCCTACAGGCCGCTCGCCGCCGCACAGCAAACGTCCGCCTTCTTCGAGGCCGAGGGCCACATAACGCTCAACCGACTCGCGATGCTTCGCGGAAATCAGCGGTCCCATCTGCGTGTTCTCGCTCGCGGGATCGCCGACGCGCAACTCACGCGCTTTCGCGGTCAGCCGCTTCATGAACTCGGGATAAATCGAGCGCTGCACGAACAGACGCGAACCCGCAATGCACGCTTCGCCCGACGAACTGAAGATGCCGTACAGCACACCGTTCACTGCATGATCGAGATCGGCGTCTTCGAAGACCATCGTCGGCGACTTGCCGCCCAGTTCTAGCGACACGGGCATCAGCTTGTCGGCTGCGATGCGCGCGATGCCGCGTCCCACTTCCGTGCCACCCGTGAACGACACTTTCCTCACCAGCGGATGACGCACCAGCACGTCGCCGATCACCGAGCCCTTGCCGGGCAGCACGCTCAGCACACCCTTCGGCACGCCCGCTTCCTCGCAGATGCGTGCAAGCGCGAGCGACACGAGCGGCGTTATTTCAGCGGGCTTCAACACGACGGCATTGCCGGCAGCCAAGGCGGGCGCGAGCTTTTGCGCATCGGAAGCGATGGGCGAATTCCACGGCGTAATCGCCGCGATCACGCCGATCGGCTCATGTACGCTCATCGTCAGATAGTCGCCGCGCGAAGGCGTTACGTCTTCATCGAGCGTTTCGAGGCACGCCGCGAAGTAGCGGAACGTGTTCGCCGCGCTCGCAACCAGCACGCGCGTCTCGCCAATCGGCTTGCCGTTGTCGCGGCGTTGCAGCTGCGCGAGCGCTTCGTGCTTCGCCATGATCAGATCGGCGATGCGATACAGGATCAGCGCGCGCTGATGCGGCTTCAGACCGGACCAGTTCGGCTTGCGCCACGCGATGTCGGCGGCTTCGACGGCTTCGCGCGCGTCATCGGCATCGGCCGTCGTGATTTCGGTGTTCACCGAGCCGTCGGCGGGATAGATGCTCGCGTACAGTGCGCCGCGGCCGCGCTTCCACTCGCCGCCGACGAAGATGTCGGCGGAAGGCACGAGGCTCGAAATGATGTCGGTGTGGGGCATGTCGTACTTCCTTTGACTATCGATCTTCAGATCACGCAGCGGGCCGCGCGATTGCGCAGCGCGCGGATCGCGCTGAACGCGGTCAATGCAGAGGTCTTCGGATTGTCGGGCAGCGGCTTGCCACTCATCTCGAGCGACATCTCGCCGAACGCGCCGCGCGCGACGATGCGATGCACGTTGCGCGTCACAGTGGGATCGGCGATCAGACGCACCATCGTCTGATCGAGGCCGAGACCCGCGAGCGCGACGGTCGCCGCGACATTCGCGTTCTTCGGATACAGGCGGGCCGCTTCACGCGCACTGCCTTCAAAAATCACGCGTGCTTCAGTCAGCGCTTGCAGATCGCAGAGTTGCTCGGCGGGCGTGCCGAGCCAGCCCGTAGGCGGCTTGCGGCCGATGTATTGCACTTCGTCGAGGCCGCCGAGCTTCGCGGCTGCCAGCGCATCGATACCGCCGATTGCACCCGACAAAAGCGTCACGGTTGCGTGGCCTTCATCGGCGGCGGCGTTCAGCGCTTCGAGCAGGCTCAGATCCGACAGCGCGCCGATCGAAGCAACCGCGCAATCCGTGCCCGCCTTCAGCAGCGGCACGACGTGGCTCACCAGCGCGCCGTGCCCCGCGCATTCGAGCGCGAACTGCGGACGCGACTTCAACGCATCGACGGACCACACCACATCCACATCCGGTCCGACCCGCTCGCGCACGGCGTTCGCCTGATGCTCGGGCACGATCACATGCGACACATGCACTTGCGGATCGGCGGCAACGGCGTGATACACGGTCTGACCGATCGCGCCGAAGCCGATCATCGCGATGTCGAGCGGCGTGTGATGATTGATGCCCGCAACGTTAGGCATGTTCAGGCTCCTGTTTGCGCACGGGCGGGCCAGCGAAGGCCGTGGCGAATGAACCGACCGACAGCATGTCCACCTCGACCAGCACCGGCCCCTTCTTCGCGATGCCTTCGCGGATAATGTCGTCAGCTTGATCCAGCGACGAAATGCGATAGTGCGTGAGACCGAAGCTCGCGCAGAATTGCGCGAAATCGGGTTGATGCAGCTGCACGTAGCAGCGGCGGCCGCCGTAGTGCGCGTCCTGAATGTTGCGGATCACGCCATAGCATTGATCGTTCATCAGCACGATCATCACGTTCGCGTTCTCCTGCACAGCCGTCACCAGTTCGCCGACGTTGACCATCAGGCCGCCATCGCCGACGAGGCAAACGGTCTTCGCCGCCGCATCCGCGAGCGCCGCGCCGATCGCCATCTGGATACCCTGGCCGATGCCGCCGCCCAGCGCATGCACGCCAGCGCGCGGCTGGAAGATCTTCAGCATGCGGTTGCCCCACGTGCTGTTCGAGATCGTCACGTCGCGCACCCAGTTGTAGTCGCGGCCAACCGCATGTTGCAACGCGTCGACGAGGCGCTTGTACGGTCCCAGACCCTTACCCGTTTCAGCGACGGCCACTTCGCGCGTGGCTGCGAGATCGCCTGCAAATGCAGGGTCGATCTTCATGCGGCCTTCGAGCAGCGTCGCGAGTTGATCGAGCACGGCGACTGCGTCCCCATGAACGAACAGCTCGTTGCGATAGCCACGGTTGTCGGCGAGTGCGTCGGCGTCGACGCGGAACAGCGGTTGCGGCAGCGCAAGCTTGTACTTGAGCGTCTCGTTGCCGCGCAGACGCGAGCCGACTACGAGCAGCGCATCGCAGGTCTTGTAGAACTTCTCGACGGTCGGCTGCACGTTGAATGCGCCGAGCGTCGCGGGATGATCTTCGGGCAGCACGCCACGGCCCTGCACGCTGGTCACGACGCCGAAGCCGAGCTTCACGAGGCGCTCGACCTGCGCACGCGCATGACGCGTGCCTCCGCCGAGCCACAGCAACGGACGCTTTGCTTTCGCGAGTTCGTCGGCGAGCTGCTCGACGCGCTTCGTGTCGTGCGTCAGCGTGCTGACGTGCGGGGCGGCCATGTCGACGGGCCATTCGATTTCGGCGGCCTGGATGTCGATAGGAATCTCGACACTGACAGGGCCGCTCGGCGCAGTTTGCGCGACGCGCACGGCTTCGCGGATCGTTGCCAGTGCGGTCTCGACGGAGCGCACGCGGTACGCGGCCTTCGAAATCGACGAGAGCATCGCGAGTTGATCGGGCGCTTCATGGATATACGCGAGATCCTGATCCAGATACGTCGATTCGATCTGACCGGTGATATGCACGAGCGCCGTGCCTGCCGTCAGCGCCTCGACCATCGCGCCCGCTGCATTGCCCGCAGCCGTGCCCGTGCTCGTGAACGCGACGCCGAGGCCGCCCGATACGCGCGCCAGCCCATCGGCCATGTTCAGCGCGCCCGCTTCGCCGCGCGCGCCGACATAGCGAATGTTGCCGCGCGTGTTGATCGCGTCGAGGATCGGCATGTTGTGGATCGAGATCACGCCGAATGCGGTTTTGACGCCGCATTGCTCGAGGAAAGCGGCGATCAGCTCGCCGACGGTGGTTTTGTTAGACATGACGTGCAACGCCTCCGGAAACATCGATATGGCTTCCCGTCGTGTACGACGACAGGGGTGTAGCGAGATAAAAGAGCGCTTGTGCGGCCTCTTCAGGACGGCCGAAACGGCCGAGCGGAATGTTCTTCGTGCGCGCGAGTTCGCCGGTCCAGTCTTCCCAGCTTTGACCCGGCTTTGCCTGCGTCTGATAGCGGCGGCGCCATTGGCCCGACTCGACGATGCCGATCAGAATCGAGTTCACGCGAATGCGCTGCGGCGCGAGTTCGACGGCCAGCGACTTGATCAGGTTCTGCACGCCCGCGCGCGCCGACGAGGTCGCGACCATATGCGGCTCCGGCTGCAGTGCGAGCAGCGAATTCACGCAGACGATCGAGCCGTTGCCTTGCTGCGCGGCTTGCGTGAGCATCGGCAGAAACGCACGGGTCGGTCGGATGACACTGAAGTACTTGAGGTCCAGTTCTTCGCGCCACGCTTCGTCGCTGGTATCGGCGAAGGTCGATACGCGGCCCTGGCCTGCGTTGTTCACAAGCATGTCGACGCGGCCGAAGCGTTGCTGTACAGCGTTTGCGAACTTCGTGACTTCGTTAGCATCAAGCACGTTGCAGCGCGCGGCGAGCAATTGCGCTTGCGGAAACTGGGCGCGCAGCGAAGCTTCGGCGCTCGCGAGCCGATCGGCGTCGCGACCGCAGATCGCCACCGATGCGCCCGCGCGCAGAAAGAGTTCGGCCGTTGCGAGGCCGATGCCGGACGAGCCGCCCGTCACCACTGCAACCTGTCCTGTGAGATCGATTTGAATCATCAGAGCCCCAATGCCTTCATGTACCTGCTTTCCGCCGACGGCCGATAGTTCAGCCGCAGCGACAGTTGCTCCGCCGCGCTGCGCACCTTGTCGATCAGGCCGCCATCGAGCAGCGTCGCGTCGATCTGCGGACGCGGAATCGTCGTGGTGATGACAGCGGCGATGCGGCCCGTGTCGTTGCGCACGGGCGCGCTGATCACGGATATGCCGTTTTCAAAGGACGATTCGCTGATTGCGAAACCGCGCACCGCGTCGTCCTTCACGCGCTCGTACAGTTCGTCGACGGTGGCGGGCGTGTGTTTCGTGAAACGTTCAAGCGTCTTCTCCGGATACAGCGCGCGCAGTTCGTCGAGCGAGAGATCGCCCATCAGCACATGACCATGCGTCGTCGCATGCGCGGGTAGCCGCGTGCCGACGTTCACCTTCACCGAGCTGAACACGGGCGCGTGGCTCTGCGCCTTCGCGACGAACACCACGTCGCGGCCATCGCGGATCACGATGTGCGTGGTCAGGCCCGTTGCATCGCGCAAGCCTTCGATCAACGGCAAGCCGAGATCGGTGAGTTCGAGCGAGCTGAGATATTCGAAGCCGAGGCGCAGCACCGCGACGCCCAGCCGATAGTTGCGGTCGCGATCCGCGCGCTCCAGAAAGCCGAGCGATTCGAGCGTCTGCAGCAGACGGAACACCGTCGTGCGGGGAATGCCGAGGCGCTTCGACAACTCGGGCGCGCCGAGCACCGGCTCGCGCGGCGAAAACTCCGTGAGAATGCGCAAGCCACGTTCGAGACCGGGCACGCGGTAGTTCGCGTCGTTGCGGTCGTCTTCTGCTTCAGGCGCAGTGCCCGTCAATTCGGGGGTCATGCTTTACTCCATTGGCCGTCGCTCGCGCGGCAGAATGCGTCGATGAGCGCGGTGTATTCATTGCCCGCTTCGATATAGCCCGCGTGACCCGCGCGCGGGATGATCTGCAAACGCGTACGCGCCGCCTGTGCGATCCGCTCGCATGACGACGGCGGCGTGATCGAGTCTTCCGCGCCGACCGCGACGGCGATACTGCCGTTGATCTTCGCGACATCGCTGGCGAGGTCCGCGTTGGCGAGCAGATGCGTCGCCTGCGCGTAACCGTTCGGCAGGATGCGCGACATGTTCCAGCGAACCCACTCGCGCGATGCGTCGTCGGCGTGCGGCGAGAGCATGTTGGCGCTGCGTTTTTCCGCGAGTCCTTGCGGGCCGAGTTCGGCAAGCATCGCGAGGCGGCTGTCGCGTTTCGATGCGCGCACTTCTTCGGACGCCGCGCCGTAGCCTGCTGCGGGCGAAATCAGCAACAGACCGGCAACACGTTCCGCATGCGACGCTGCGAACGAACCCGCGATGATCGCGCCGAGCGAATGACCGACCAGTACGCAACGTTCTATGTCGAGCGCGTCGAGCCATGCGTTGAGCGCGCTCGCATATTCATTTGCTTCAGGCGATGCCGACACGACTGGCGTCGATTCGCCGTAGCCCGGCGCGTCCCACGCGAACACGCGGCGTGTCGTGCCGAGCGTTTCGAACTGTTGCACCCACGAAGCCGCGCCCGATCCAATGCCGTGCAACAGCACGAGCGGCAACGCATCGGCATGGCCGGCGCCCGCTGCGCGATAACCCATCGCGCGTTGCGGCGCAATCGAGATCCGCTGTGCCGGGAAGTGCGAGAGGCGCGTTTCCAGCGTGGCGTTTCGATCGGCGGTGACGGGCAAGGCTGCGGACATGGGCTTCGGTTCGTGAGTGATGTGCGTTGATTTACTTCGCGAGATCGCGCTTGATCTTCGCGAGCGGCGAATCGGGCGGATACGTCGGCGTGATCGGCTTCGACGAACCGAGCATCACGCACATCAGCGCATCTTCTTCGCCGATGTTGATTTCCGTGCGATACACGCCGGGCGGAACCGAAATCAGATCGCGTTCGCCGAGCACGGCCTCCCACGTTTGGCCGTCGCGCTCGCAGATCACTTTCATCTTGCCGCGCAGCACGAAGAAGATTTCTTCGACGTCGGTATGAATGTGGCTCGGCCCGATGTTGCCGGCGGGAATCACCATCGTCGAAAACGTGAAGTTGCCGGCGGGCACCGTGTTCATGTCTTTGGCGACACCCGTGCCGCCCGTGCCGACATAGCGCATCTGCGCGCGGCGGTACTTCGGGTCGTAGTCAGCCTGGAACTTCAGCGCGTCCCAGTCGTAGCGGCGCGTTTCGAACCGCGCGACGCGCGTGTCCATCCATTGTTCGAAACTTGCGTCGGCGGGTTGATCCCACGATTTGCGTTCGAGATCGGCGTCGGCCATTGTTTTCTCCATGTGGTTTGCTGGTTCGAGCAAGGTCAATTCATCACGAAGCCGCCGTTCACGGGCAGCAACTGGCCCGTCACGAAGCGGGCGGCATCCGTCAGCAGGAAAAGCACGGGGCCCGTTACGTCGTCGGGCACTTGCGCGCGGTTCAACGCGCGGCCTTTCAGGTAGTACTCGTGGCGTTCGGGTGGCACGTAGGCCGTCGCTTCGACTTCCGTGAGGCCGGGTGCGATCGCATTCACCGTGATGCCGTGCGCGCCGAATTCGCGTGCGAGTGAACGCGTCATTGCGATGACCGCGCCCTTGCTCGCAACGTACGCGAGCAGCTTCGGCGCGCCCCACATCGCCGTGTCCGAAGCGATATTCACGATCGCGCCGCGCTTCGAGTCGCGCAGATGCGGCAGCGCTGCCGTACACATCAGCCACGTGCCGCGCACGTTGACGTTCATCACGGCGTCCCACGTTTGCGCGGTCAGCTCTTCTGCGAAGCGTCCGCCTGAGTTGGTGATGGCGGCGTTGTTGATCAGCGCGTCGATACCGCCCATCTTCTGCGCGGCCTGCGCGACGAACGCATCGATGCTGTCGGGACTCGCGAGATCGAGCGGAATGAAATGCGCGTGCGCGCCGAGCTTCTCCGCGAGCGCGCGACCTTCCGCTTCGAGCACATCGCCGAACACGACATGCGCGTCTGCTTTGGCAAGCGCTTCGATGAACGCTGCGCCAAGCCCACGCGCGCCGCCTGTCACGACGACACGCCGTCCGCTCAGGCCGGAGACCGTGACATCACGCATGAGCGTGCCCCGTCGACGCTTGCGCGCCCGCTTCTGCCTGCTTCGCGTTGAGCGCTTCGAGGTCCGCGAAATGCTGTTGCGCGCGTTGACGCAGCATGCGGCGCACGCGCGTCATGCCGACATCGTGCTGATAGAGGAATTCGTGAGCGCGCGCGTTCGGCGCGAGGCTTTCGAGCACATAGCGGTCTTGTTCGAGCACCGCCCAGTGCAGCCCTTCAAGACGATTGCGATACAGGAAGCGCCATGCGTCGCGCTGCCAGCCGCTCACCTTGCGAGTGCGCCAGAAGTAGACCTGGCAGTTGTCGTTATCGACGGGCACCGCAAAGCCGACGATGCCGAAGCTGCCGCCAGGGCCGAACTTCTTCTTATAGGGAATCGCGAGACGCATCCACAGGCAACCCGTTTCGCCGAGTTCGACCCAGTCGAAATTCACGTCGCGCTGACCGACCTTCTCGAACATGAGGCCAGTCTCGGTTTTACGCACGCGCATGTCGGCCTGCTTGTCGCCTTCGGCCATCGAATGCGACGTCGCGTGCAGGTATGCGCCGTGCATCGGGTCCATCACGTTGTCGATCGCGTATTGATAGTTGCACTTCCAGTTCGATACGCACAGGAACTGCGAGTACTCCGCGCCGACCAGTTCTTCGGGCAGTGCGAGCGGCGTCGGCTCCTTGTGCGCGTCGTCGCCGAACCACAGGAAGATCGCGCCCGCATGTTCCTCGACGGGATACGACTTCACGCACTTCTGTCCTTCGAGCGGACAGGCCGACACGGCAGGCACGGCCTGCACGGTGCCCGAGCCGTCTACTTCGATGCCGTGATACCAGCACGCGACGCGATTGCCGAGATTCCAGCCGAGCGACAGGCGCGCGCCGCGATGCGGGCAGCGGTCTTCGAGCGCGTGGACTTTGCCGTCCTGATCGCGCCACAGCACGATCTGCTCGCTGAGTCGCGTGAGGCCGATGGGCGCATTGCCTACCTGCCAGCTCGGCGAGACGGGATACCAGTAGTTCTTGATGCCGCGGTCGAGATAAGCCTGAATCGGATCGGCTGCGGGGCTCGTTGTATTGAGGGACGTCATGGGGAAACTCCGTGTTCGCTTGATCGAGTGTTCGCGTGGCGCTTATTCCGCGAGCAGCCGCAGCTCCGCGGCGAGACGCTCTTCGCTCCACTGCGCGCCTTCCGGCGTGCGGAAACCGACGCCGTTCAGGCCCGCCACCACTTCATGCAACTCGACGGCACCTGCTTCGAACACCTGTTCCAGCGCGTTGCCGAAGTCGTTTTCGTATTGCGTCGGCTCCGCCTTGCGCGTCTGCCAGATCATGTTCTCGGTCTCGCCCGGCTTTTCGATCACGCCCTTGCCGGCGACGTTGTTCGGCTGCGGCGCGAGCCACGGCTTCAGGAAAGGATTGAAGTTCACGACGGCTTCTTTCATCTCATTCCACCTTGATCTGGATTTCTTCACCCGCGAGGCGCACCGCGTACACCTTCAGGTCGCGGCCGCCCGGCTCTTTCAGACACTTGCCCGTCGGGATATGAAAAACAGCTTCGTGCAACGGACATTCGACCGTGTCGCCGTCGACGAAGCCTTGCGTCAGCAGCGCATACGCATGCGGGCAGACGTTCTCGAGCGCGTAGACCTCATCGCCCACCTTGTAGATGCCGATTTCCTTGCCGTCGCCGAGCTTGAACTCGACGGGCGCGTCTTCGGATAGCGCGCCGGCGTGTCCGGCGCAAAGCCACTGTTCACTCATTTCTCACCTTCTCCGACCAACCGGTTCCGACCGTTTGACGTTCCACCTAAGGAACATCAGTTTATGTATGGTCATTATAGAAACATGTTTGGACGAACAAAATAAAAATTCTGCGCTTCCAGGGAAAACACCAACAGCGGTTTTTTGCAACGTAAGAAGCCCGTAAACCGGGCCAAATCAATGGGTTGCTGCGCATAAAGAGCGCGCGCGTACGGCATCTGAAGTGATCTGATGAATGAGGGTTTTCACTGTCGCAAAAACTTTTTTGATCGCTCCATTGACTCTCTATACTTTCCATAGGCGATACATATGCCCATAGGTGGAACACGGAACGGATAGCCAACGTAGCAGGCGACCAGAAGGCCATCCAGAGAGATGACAGGCAAAGGAAGAGAAACCGGCACGTCCGGCTCTCGACTACACGATCAGGAGTACCAAGGGTGAAACGCATCATTGCTGCCGGCGTGGCAGGACTTGTGGTGACATCGACGGCATGGGCGCAAAGCAGCGTCACGCTGTACGGCAGCCTCGATGCCGGCATTGCTTACGTGAGCAACGTCGGCGGGCATACGAAGTGGATGGAAGAACAGGGCAACATGCAGCCGGACCGCTGGGGCCTGCGCGGCGTCGAAGACCTGGGCGGCGGTCTGCACACGATCTTCCAGCTGGAAAACGGCTTCTATACGAACACCGGCAACTTCGCGAAAGCGGGCACGCTGTTCAACCGGCAGGCTTACGTGGGCATCAGTTCCGACCAGTTCGGGCAGATCACGCTCGGCCATCAGACGCCGTTCAACTTCGACATGCTCGGCCCGCTCAGCACCGGGTATCTCGCGGCAAGCTGGTTTGCCTTCCACCCCGGCAACATCGACGAACTGGCTGACACGGGCGTCGTACCGTTCGACAACTCGGTGAAGTTCAAGTCAGTCAGCTACGCGGGCTTCACAGTCGGCGCGATGATGGGCCTCGGCAATACGACGAACTTCTCGACGGGCAAGACGATGAGTTTCGGCGTGAACTATGCGAACGGCCCATTCAAGGCGGCGGCTGTCTACTCGAACGAGCACAACCGCACGCCTTCGATCATCACGACGGGCATCAACACGTTCCAGGGCGTGCCGGCCGCAACCTACTCCGCCGACAAGGTCGAGAACATGGGCGCGGGCCTGTCGTATCAGCTCGGCAAGCTGCTCGTGCATGCGCTGTACACACGCGTGAAGTTGCAGTCGAACGGATTCTCGGACACGTATCAGAGCTGGGACGCGGGCGCGAACTATCAGTTCACGCCGGCCAACACGCTCGCGGGCGGCGCCGCGACGACGACGCTGTCGGGCCGACGCTGGACGCAGTTCGAAATCGGCGATATCTATGCGCTGTCCAAGCGCACGCAGGTCTATGTGAACGTGCTCTACGAGCATGCAAACGACAATGCGAACGCTGCGTTCTTCACGGCGGGTGTGTCGGGCGGCCGCAATCAGGCGATCGTGCTGACGGGTATTCATCACTCGTTCTGAGCGATGGTTTGAGGCCTTTTTTAAGGCTCGAAATGAAACAGGCGGCCCATCGAGGCCGCCTGTTTCCGTTTTTTGCCGCGCTATTGCGACGCGAGAGCGAGGCCGCTTCTAGCGACGCGTTTGCGCGAGCGTCGGATCGTCGGCGGACGGACGATAGTTCAGACGCGCCGACAGATCGAGCGCCGCGCCGCACACCTTCGCGACGAGCGGCGCGCGATCATCGTCACCGATGTCGGAACGCGGCACTGTCGTCGTCATCGCTGCGACGATCTTGCCTGTCTGATCGCGCACGGGCGCGCTGACCACGGATATGCCGCGCTCGAACGATGCCTCGCTGATCGCATAGCCCTGCGCGGCCGTTTCGCGGATTCGTTCGTACAGTTCGTCGACGGTGGCGGGCGTGCGGTCGGTGAAGCGTTCGAGTTGCTGCTCGGGATAAAGCTGGCGCAACTGCATCAACGAGAGATCGCCCATCAGCACCTGGCCGTGGACAGTCGCGTGCGCGGGGAGCCGCGTGCCGACATGCACCTTCACCGAACTGAACATCGGATCATGCGTCTGCGCCTTCGCGACGAACACGACGTCGCGCTCGTCGCGTATCAGCAGATGCGTGCTCAAACCCGTTTGATCGCGCAGCCGTTCGAGGATCGGCGTACCGAAGTCGGTCAATTCCAGCGAACTCAGATACTCGAAGCCAAGGCGCAGCACCGCGACGCCGAGACGAAAATGCCGGTCGCCATTCGCGCGTTCGAGAAAACCGAGTGCTTCGAGCGTTTGCAGCAAACGGAATGTGGTCGTGCGCGGGATGCCGATGCGCTTGGACAACTCGGGCGCACCGAGCACGGGTTCGCGCGCCGAGAACTCGGCAAGAATGCGCAAGCCGCGTTCGAGGCCGGGGACGAGATACGTCGAGCCGCCGCCGGCTTCCTCTTCGGTGGATTCCGCGATTTCCGTGCTGCGCGCGGTGTCGTCGTCGGCCGATGCGCGCGCCGCCTGAGCTCCCGCAGCCCGGTGTCCCACTCCTGTCGTGTTTTCTCTTGCCATGTCCGGCTGTGTCGTTGAACCGTGGAAGATAGAGATGATAGCGCGAAGGGGTGGGTGGGGCGGCGAGAGTCAATACCGGTCGATATCCCGGTTCAACATCTTCAGCCGGGTACGCCCGTCCGGCGTGAAGTGCGTGCCGAATCGCACGAGCCCTTGCTTGTGAAGATGGCACGACATCGTGAAACTCAGCAGCATGCCTGCCTCGGTCTCGTCGATCGTGATATCGATGCGTGCCAGACGCGGTTCATATTTGAGCAGCGTCAGCTCGATCTCGCGGCGGAGTTTGTGCGCCGACGCCGGCAAATGCCGGTAGATCTCCGATAGATCCGCGAGACCGTAGTCCGGCAGATGCACGAGTCCGTCGCGGCGACTGTTCAGAATGCGATGTATGTTGTCCTGCACGGACAGAAACGTCTGTGTCTGGGCGTCGAACTCGTCGACGGCCGCGCCGTTCGCAAAGTGCCCGGTCACCATTTCGAAAAGTCCGGGGCCGCCTCCCGTCACGCGGCGGCCTCATCGTGAAGCCACGCTTCTTCGAAATCCACGATCACGCCTTCCGTCTCGCTCACCGACAACCGTATCGAGGCCGGCAACTTGCCTTTCGCCGAACGCACCAGCAACTCACGCGACAGCACGGGCAGAATCTGTTGATCGAGCAAGCTGTCGATATTTCGTGCGCCTGAGTCCGGCGTCTGGCAGGCTCGGACAATTTCATCGATCAGCGTGTCGTCGCAGATCAAGGCGACTTCGAAACGCTTTTCGATCCGGTGCGCGACCTTATCGAGCTTCATGCGCACGATGGTCCCAAGCGCCGCAGCCGAAAGCGGCCGATAGATCACCGATTGAAACCGCGCGAGCAATGCCGGTTGGAAGTGCTCGACCAGCACGGGACGAACACGCTCCATCAGCAGCGCGTCACTGACAGGCACAGGGTCGGGAGCGTCCTGCGAAACTTCGCTCGCGGCTTCATTTGCCGGGTCGATCGCGGTCACGATTTGCTCGCTGGCCAGATTCGACGTCATCAGAATCACCGTGTTGCGGAAGTCGATGATGCGCCCTTCGCCGTCTCGCATGAAGCCACGGTCGAACACCTGATAGAACAGGTTCAATACATCCCGATGTGCTTTCTCGACCTCATCCAGCAAGATCACGCTGTACGGCCGCTGACGCACCGCTTCTGTCAGCACCCCGCCCTGGCCGTAGCCGACATAGCCAGGCGGCGAGCCTTTGAGTTGCGATACGGTGTGGGCTTCCTGGTGCTCAGAAAGGTTGATCGTGATGAGCGCACGTTCGCCGCCGAACATCAAATCGGCCAGCGCGCGCGCCGTCTCCGTCTTGCCGACGCCCGACGGCCCCACCAGCAGGAATACGCCAAGCGGCGCCTCCTCGGACTTGAGTCCCGCTTTCGCGGTGCGCAGGCTCTTGCCAAGCGCGGCGAGCGCGTCGTCCTGACCGACGACGACGCGCGCAAGCCGCGTTTCGAGTTCGACCAGCGTCGCGAGTTCGTCTTCGAGCAGACTGCCGACGGGCACGCCTGTCCAGTCGGCGATTACGGACGCGATCGCGGCTTCGTCGACTTCCGCGTGAACCAACAACTCGGCGCCGTGCCGTGTCAGTGCCGCATGGGCCTCGCGGATGGACTGCTGCAGCGTACCGCGCGCTGCTTCGTCAGCTGTTGCCCGCCATTGCTCGCGCAATTCGACGACCCGCGCCGCCGCTTCCTTTTGCACGGCGAAAGCGGATTCCAGTTCGTGCAACCCGGCGCGTAGTTCGTCAAGCCGCTTGTCGATGGCGTTCACGCGCTCGCGAACGTCCGCGGATGCCGCCGCCTGATCCTCGATCAATGCATGGCGCTCGACTTCGAGCGACGCTTTCTCTGCCTCGCGCGTGGAAATGGCCAAAGGCGTCGCCTCGCAGCTCATGCGCACGCGGGCGGCGGCCGTATCGAGAAGATCGACGGCCTTGTCCGGCAACTGGCGCCCCGTCAGATATCGACGCGACAGCTTCACGGCGGACGCCACGGCCGCGTCGGTGATATGCACGCGATGATGTTGCGCGTAACGCTCTTTCAACCCACGCAACATCAGGCACGCATTGTCGTCGTCGGGCTCGTAGACCTTGACCATCTGAAAGCGCCGCTCCAGTGCGGCATCGCGCTCGAAATACTGCTTGTACTCCGACCATGTAGTCGCAGCGATCGTACGCAACTCGCCGCGCGCGAGTGCAGGCTTGAGCAGGTTCGCAGCGTCCGCGCCGCCTGCGGAATTGCCCGCTCCGATCAGCGTGTGGGCTTCGTCGATGAACAGCAGAACGGGCACAGGCGATTGCTGCACGGCCTCGATGACGTTTTTCAGGCGCTGCTCGAATTCGCCCTTCACGCCCGCGCCCGCCTGCAGCAGACCCAGGTCGAGCGTCAGCACGCTGACGTCGCGAATTGCCAGAGGGACATCGCCTTGCGCAATTTTCAACGACAGGCCTTCCACCAGCGCCGTCTTGCCGACACCGGGGTCGCCCACCAGAATCGGATTGTTCTTGCGCCGCCGCGCAAGAATATCGACCATCTGGCGAATCTCCACGTCGCGGCCGAACACCGGGTCGATGCGCCCTTCGCGCGCCTTCTGCGTGATATCGATGGTGAAGCGCGAAAGCGCGTCGTTCGAGTGCTGGCGGCCGGATGCGTGAGCGCTTCCATGTCCGGAGACGGCTGCCGGCGCCGTGCGGTCATTGCCGGATACGGACGCGGACTGCGCTGCTTCGACCTGCGATTGTTCAGCCGCGTTCGTGTCGCCGCGCGGCGCTTCGATCGAAATGCGGTCAAATTCCGGCATCAGCCGCTCGATCTGCGCAGGCGATACCGACAGCAATGCCCACGCATCCGGCGCGCGAAGCAACGATGGCGTATCGGCTAATGCGGCCAGTAAATGCGCCGAGCGAATGACGGTGCTGCCCGTTCCAGACGAGTCCAGCGAAGCGCGCATCCACGCCGCTTCGAGCAACTGTCCAAGGCGGTTCGACAGCCCGGGCTTGCCGCGCAACTCATGCGGAAGCCGATCGATCGCGCTCAGCAAGCCGTTCCAGATTGCGTCGGTGTCCAGTTCATAGCGCCGCATGAGCGCCACGAGGTCGCCGTCTCCGAGTTCAAGCAGCTTGATGAGCCAATGCTCGACCTCGATATCGCGATGGGCGCGGGTTTCGCACAGGCTCGCCGCGTCGGCGAGGGCATGTGCGCAATGCTCGTTCAGGCGGCGCAGGAACAGGGAGAAATCTCTGGCGATCATGGCGGAAGAAAGACGGGGCACAGGCCGGTCCGCGCAAGCGGACCGGATACGATGACGATCCCTCAAGGCGTGTTGCCAGACAGGACCGTCATGCTCGAACGCTTACGAACGCTTACGAACGCTCGTTCCACGTATCGCCGTGGATGATGTTGCCATCCTTGTACGACCACGTGATCTTTTCGTAGCGCAGTTCAATTTCTTCGAGATGGTTGTGCTTCTCGAATTCGGGGATCTTGATGTCGAGCATCTTCGGACGCACGGCCACGACCTTCACGTTGTCGAGCTTGGTGTTGAAGTATTCCTTTTCCTTGCCGGCGTCGTCGATCTTGTACCACTTGATCTCGACCGACTTCAGGGTCTGCCCGCTGGTCACCGCCTTGTACAGGTACGGCGTCGACGCGTCCGTTTCCTTCGTGAAGGTAATCGGAGCATGCACGCGGGTGCCCGTCAGCTTGCCGGTGTTGCCGTCGGTCGGAATGTGGATGCCGTGATCGAACTGGACCACTTCCACGCTGCCTTCGCGATCGTGAACGGTGACCGAGCCCTTGATGTCGGCGCCGCCATCATCCTTGAGCCACATATATGCGGGAATTGCCATTTCTTCTTCTCCTTATGAGCAGGCCGGATGGCCATGGGTAAAACCATCGCCGCGATCGACACGGCAGTCGGGTACTAGCGTGATCTCGACGCGCCTGTTCGCCGCGCGTCCTGTCTCACCGTCATTCGACGCTTTGGGACGCGTGTCGCCGTAACCCTGTATCGCAAAGCGCGTGACGGACAGGCCGGACGCATCCGCGAGCCAGTCGCGGACGGCAGCGGCCCGGGCCTCGGACAACGCCAGGTTGCTGCCCACGCTACCGACGGAATCGGTGTGGCCGGCAATCAAAACCCGCTTGTCCGGGTGCGCCTTGATCATTTCGAGCGCACCGATCAACGCACGGTTTGAGCCGGACTTGAGCTTCGAACTGCCGCTGTCGAAGAGCGACATGCTGTCGAGTTCGATCGTCGACGGCGCGGCGGCAGGCGGCTGATAGCCGGCAATCAGTCGATTGACGACGGGCAGCAACGGCGCGCCGCGATACAACCCGAGGCCGAGCCGCGGCGGCACGCCTGCGCTCGCATAGTGCTCGAGCCGGTCGCGATCGCGCTTGAGCGCCGTGAGCGCGTCCACGCGCGCGGCGTCCTGTGCCGGCGGTATGGCCTCATAGCGCGCCATATGAGCCAGCACCCCGGAAACGAGCGCGCGGTTCTGCCACGCGGAAGCCGCCGCCGCCGCGCAGAACCATACGGAAAGCCACGCAACCGCATGAGCGAGCGCGACGGGCAACGCACGACGAACCGGCTGTGGCGCAATGCCACGAATCAGCGGCATCGGCAATGGATAACGCTGCGTGATGCCTGCAGCGGCAGGCAGATCGAGCGCCGTCGTTGCGGCGACGAACTGTCTGTACAGCGAATCGGGAAGCATCGGGCCAGCTACAGCCGTCACGCCGAAAGCGTTCAGCGTCAACGCCTGCAGGCCGCGCTGCGTATCCAGCAACGGTGGCAAAACGGTTTCGAAAGCCCAACGTGCGAGGGCGTCCAGTTGTGTCGCAGTGAACGCTCGCGACTGGCGGTCCTCCGGCATCGCCCTTTCGGCAAATGCGCCAAGCAGCACCGAAAGCTGCCCGGCCGTCGCGGGCAAGTCCAACGGAGCCGGAGCGGAAACGCCGAACCAGAGGCAATCAAGCGGCCTGTCGCGGGTTTCCGTCGCGTACATCGCGATGCATATCGGCAACCTGTATCCGAGCGCGCGGCTCGCTTCGTTGATCGCGACTCGCCAACGCTTGAGCGTCGCCTGCAGGGCGACGGCGCTAGCCGGGTCGTCGGACGTCATCAGCCAGGCGACGGCGTCGGGACCTTGGCCGCCGCGCCAGCGCTTCAAGGCATCCGCGAGGTGCATCAGCTTCGACGGGTCATCGTGACGCACCCATATCGCCGTATCCGTGACGATGACGGCGCTTTTGTCGAAGACACGCGAAAGCACGCTGCCCGGTTCGCCAATCGTCAGCACGAGCGGCGTATTGCGCTTGAGATCCGCGGGCAATGATGCGAGCGCTGCATCGATGGAGCGCAGGACGTGCTGTGTCGATGCGCGCCGTGCCCGCATGCGGCGGGTTGCGGTCGCGATGCAAACCAATGCCGCCAGCAACACGAACGCGGCGCACGCCCCGTTCCAGCCGCGTGTCAACGGTGAGAACAATGCCAGCCACGTCAACGCGAGGAGCGCAACCCAGACGAAGGCGAACCGCCAGGGATATCCGCCGACGGGCGACCGCTTCCAGTGGCGCGTGCTGTCGCATCTCGCACCGAACTACCTGTCGCTGCTGAACGCTGAAATCCTGCGCGGCAGTCTTGCGCTCTACGACTGGACGGACGGCGAGTTGAACCGTCGGCGCATCGACGCCATCACCGATGTCCAGCATCGGCTCGTGCAGAAACTGATGCGCGGCGGTGTGCAACGCGGCGTCGAGATTATCGTGACGATCGACAGCGGCCGCTTTGCGGGCGACGGCGATCTCCAACTGTTCGGCGGCATGTTGAACCGGTTCCTCGGGCTGTACGCGTCGCTCAACCTTTATACGAAGCTCGTGATCGTCTCGCAACCCACGGGTCGCCGTATCGAATGGCCCGACACCAAGAGTGAAGGAGCACCGTTTTGAACGGCCTGCATTCCACGCTTTCGCGATCCGCTCATAACGACGCCATCGACGCGATCAAGGCCGAGCGCCCGCTGCTGCCTGCGCTGCTCGATCACGCGACGCAGATGAACTTCTTCCGCTTCTGCCAGCTCATCGAACTGGCCGCGCCGGATCGCCCGCCCATTGGCACAACGGATTCGCCCACCGACGAACCGGTCCGCTTTCGTTCGCGCGCCCGCCTGGGGTTTCCGCGTCGTGAGATCGATGCGATCGAAAGCGACCTTGACGATCTGTTGAAGCCGCCGGCTATCGTGACGACCTTTCTTGGTCTCTATGGCGTCGATGCGCGCATGCCGTCGTACTTCGCCGACGAGGTCGCGCAGAACCGCGAAGGCGCGGAACCGCTGGCCGCGTTTCTGGATCTCTTCCATCACCGCGTTGTCACGCAGTATTACCGCGTATGGCGCAAGTATCGTTATCCGGCCGGCTTCAGAAAAGACGGCACCGACGAGGTTTCGCGCTACCTGCTCAGCTACGCCGGACTTGGTTTCGGCACGCCTGACATAGCGCGCGCGGTCGGCACGCGCAAGCTGCTATCGATGCTCGGTCTCGCAGGTCAGAAGACGCGCACGGCCGAAGGGCTTGCGGGCGTGCTTCGGCACGCGGTGCCCGATACGGATGTCGACGTCGAAGAATTTCATCCCGTTTGGGTCAGCACGGACTGCGATCAACGGGCGGCGCTAGGCGAGTCCTGTCTGCTCGGCCGCGGCTTCTACGACAGGAGCAACAGCGTGCGCATCGTGCTCACACCGAACACGCGCGAATCCGTGCTTGCGCTGCTGCCTGGTCACACCGCGCATCGCGAGGTGATGACGTTGCTGCGCTTTTACCTTGGCTACGAAGCGCAAGCGAATCTCGAAATGCTGGTCGCTCCCGACCTGATGCCGCCACAGAAGCTCAGCGCGGATGAAGTGCGGCTCGGCTTCACGACGCGGCTGGCCGGCGCGGGCATGTCAAGCCGCAACGGCGGGCGCACGCGCGTGCAATTGGGCGTATGGACGGGCAGCAGCGGCGATCGCCCGCCGATGCATTGACCGACAGAAAACCTCAAACGAAGTCGAAAACATGAACAGGAAAATAAACGCGCCGGGCATGAGCGCATTGCTGTTGACTGCGCTGACACTGGCAGGATGCGGACTCACTCAGGCGGTGTCCGATAACACGGTGGATGCCGCGAAATGGGTTTTCACGACTCAGGTCAAGACCATGAGCGTCGATCTCGTCAGCCGCGCTTCACTGAACGAGAATGCCGCCGGGCAATCGCTGTCGACGGTCGTGCGGCTGTACCAGTTGAAGGATGCGCAGAACTTCCAGCAACTCGAGTACGCGCAATTGCAGACCAACGATCTGGACGCGCTGAAGGCCGATCTGCTGGCAACCCGGGACGTCGTGCTGCGCCCCAACGCCAGCGCGAGCATCAACGAGCCGATGAAAGAAGATGCCCAATACGTAGGGGTTGTCGCATTCTTTCGCAACCCCGACCGCGATTCGACGTGGAAGCTGCTGGTGCCGAAAAAGCAGTGGAAGAAGACCGATCCCGTGAAGATCGTCGTGCGCGGCAATGTGATGGAACTCGTGGATGCGAAGCCGGAGCCGGTGAAGCACGACGCGCCACAGCAGAGCTCGCCTAATGCCGCCAGCGCACCGGCTGCTGCAACTCAGAAAGCGAAAGCCGCTGCATCGATCACGACGGGGGCGATCGCAGCAATTCAACCTGGCGAAAGCTAAGCGCGCATCGACCAACGGCGCACGCGCGCGCCGTCACGCAATCTGTCCACAACGCGGCATTGCCTATCGGCGATGCCGCTTCCCACGCTGTCGTTGCGCAGCACTTCTTTTGTCCCATCGCCGCACACGCGGTACTGCGCCATTCCCAAGCCAGATCTGAACGATTGCCTGTCGACGATCGACGGGCGCAGCGAACGCACTCAGCACCTCTCCCTCCGTACAAACCCCCGTCTGAGCGAAAAAATATTTTCACAAGACGAATTTCATGTAAATTCACTTTCATTCCAGCCAGCCCGACAGATCCACTCCGACACCCATGTCCCGCCACCGTCAGAACCCACCCACCGCCGCCGAGCCCGCCATCGCCGCCCGCATCACGGCCGCGATGCCGATCCTCACGCCTGTCCACCGGCGCATGGGCGAGTTCGTGCTGGCCAACCAGTTCCGCGCCGCGACCATGCGCATCGACGAACTGGCCACGGCCGTCGGCGCGTCCATCGCGACGGCGAACCGCTTTGCGCGCGCGCTCGGCTTCGACGGCTATCCGGCGTTTCGCGAGGCGCTGGTGCGCGGCTTCGAAGCGACGCTCGCCCCTGTCGAGCGCCTCCGCACCGCGCAGGAATCGCAGACCAACGGCGACGAACTGTTCAGCGCGTCGCTCGAACAGGCCGCCACCAATCTCGGCACGACGCGCAGCACGATCGACGGCACAGCCGCCGAAGCCGCCGTCGACGCGATCATCGCCGCACGGCGCGTGTTCATCCTCGGCTCCGGCGCGAGCGCGTTTCTCGCGAGCCTGATGGAGCACAACCTGCTGCCGTATCACGACAACGTGCAGTCGCTCGCGTTGATCGGCGGACCGACGCACGCGGCGCGCCGCCTGTTCAATGCGGGCAAGGGCGATCTGGTGATCGCCATCGCGTTTCCTCGCTATGTCGACGACACGATCGAGCTCGCGCGCCGCGCCGCCAGCCTCGGCGCAGACGTACTCGCGTTGACGGACGGCCCGACGTCGCCGCTCGCCACGCTCGCCACTCGCTCGCTCTTCATCCGCGCCGAGCGGCGTCTCGCCGCGACATCGGAAGCGACCGTGCTCGCCGTGATCGAAGCGCTGTGCGACGCCGTCGCGTTCCGCGCAAAGCGCTCCGCGCAGGCCGCCGCCAACATGACCGAGTTCGTGTTGCCGTGGCTCACCGACACATCCACGCTGTCCGCCCATTCGAAGACCGCCACGCGGCCCACTCCTAAACAGGCAAAGAAGAAGCAATGACCACCAAGGCAGTAATCGCGATTCATGGCGGCGCGGGCACGATCGTGCGCGCGTCGATGGCCTCCGATGCGGAAGCCCGCTATCACGCCGAATTGAGCGCCGTGCTCGTCGCCGCGCAACGCGTGCTCGCCGACGGCGGCAGCGCGCTCGACGCCGTCACGCAAGCCGTGCGGCTGCTCGAAGACTGTCCGCTGTTCAACGCGGGGCACGGTTCGGTTTTCACGTCGGCGGGCACGCACGAACTCGATGCGTCGATCATGGACGGCCGCACGCTCGAAGCAGGCGCGGTGTCGTGCGTGAAGCGAGTTCGCAACCCCATCGTCGCGGCGCGCCACGTGCTCGAGTACAGCGAGCACGTGATGTTCACGGCCGAAGGCGCCGAAGCGTTCGCACAGGCGCAAGGTCTGGAGTTCGTCGATCCGTCGTACTTCCACACGGACGCGCGCTATCGCCAGTGGCAACTTGCGCGCGAACAGCAGCGCGCGATGCTCGACCATGACGGCGCAGCGCTTGCCGCCGAAGAAGCATCGTCCGCAAACAAAGAAGCGCTGCCTCACGAGCCCATCGATCCGAACAAAAAGTTCGGCACGGTCGGCGCAGTCGCAGTCGATCTGTACGGCCACGTCGCGGCCGCGACCTCGACGGGCGGCATCACGAACAAGCAGTTGGGCCGTGTCGGCGATGCGCCTCTGATCGGCGCGGGCTGCTATGCCGACGACGCAACCTGCGCCGTCTCGACCACGGGCTCGGGCGAAATGTTCATGCGAATGGTCGCCGCCTACGACGTCGCTGCGCAAATGGCCTATCGCGGCGTCTCGCTCGAAGAGGCGGCAAACGATGTCGTGATGAACCGCTTGCCGCGCATCGACGGACGAGGCGGCCTGATCGCCGTCGACGCGCACGGCAACGTCGTACTGCCCTTCAACACCGAAGGCATGTATCGCGGCTATGCGCGCGTCGGCGAAACGCCTGTCACGGCAATCTATCGCTAGCCCGCCGCCACGCTTACGCAAATCCCCTGTTTCAGATGCCGGGAGACATCATCGTGCCGAACACGCCGAACCAGCCACGCCCGCTCGACAACCTGCCGCCGCAACGTGTCGTCGATATCGATCGCCTCACGGTCGCGTTCCGTCGCGGCGAGACCACGTTCAACGCGGTGCGCGACCTGTCGCTCACCGTCGATCGCGGCGAAACGCTCGCCATCGTCGGTGAATCGGGCTCGGGCAAATCGGTGACGTCGCTCGCTTTGATGCGCCTCGTCGAACATGGCGGCGGAAGCATCGCAAACGGCAGCATCGCGTTTCGCCGGCACAACGGCAACGTGCTCGACCTTGCGAGGGCAACTCAATCCACCATGCGTTCCGTTCGCGGCGCGGACATCGCGATGATCTTCCAGGAACCGATGACGTCGCTCAATCCCGTCTTCACGGTCGGCGATCAGATTGGCGAAGCGATCGCGCTTCATCAGAACATGAGCCGCAGTCAGGCGCATGCTGAAACGCTGCGTCTGCTCGATCTCGTGCGCATTCCCGAAGCGCGCCGCGTGGCCGCGCGCTATCCGCATCAGTTGTCGGGCGGCATGCGGCAGCGGGTGATGATCGCGATGGCGCTGTCGTGCAAGCCGTCTCTGCTGATCGCCGACGAGCCGACCACCGCGCTCGACGTGACGATCCAGGCGCAGATCCTGCAACTGATACGCGGCCTGCAGGACGAGATGAACATGGGCGTGATCTTCATCACGCACGACATGGGCGTCGTCGCGGAAGTGGCGGATCGCGTGCTGGTGATGTATCGCGGCGACAAGGTCGAAGAAGGCGAGTCGGCGACACTGTTCGCGGCGCCCACGCATCCTTATACGAAAGCGCTGCTCGCGGCCGTGCCAAAGCTCGGCTCGATGCAGGGCACTGACGCGCCCGCGAAGTTTTCGTTGCTCAAGCTCGACGGCGAACATGCACAGCAGCCGCTTCCCGAAGACAAGACGACATCGGAAGCATCGAACCAGGCACAGCCAATTCTCCGCGTGCGCGATCTCGTCACGCGTTTCCCTGTGCGCAGCGGTCTGTTCGGCAAGCTCACAGGCCGCGTGCATGCCGTCGAGCGCGTCAGCTTCGATCTGCATGCGGGCGAAACGCTCGCGCTAGTCGGCGAATCCGGTTGCGGCAAATCGACGACGGGGCGCTCGCTGTTGAGGCTCGTCGAAAGCCAGAGCGGCAGCATCGAGTTCGACGGCAAGGACATCAGTTCGCTCACCGGTCCTTCGCTGCAGGCTTTGCGCCGCGATATCCAGTTCATCTTCCAGGACCCGTTCGCGTCGCTCAATCCGCGCCTGACGGTCGGCTTCTCGATCATGGAGCCGCTGCTCGTACACAACGTCGCGAGCGGTAAGGAAGCGCAGGAACGCGTCGCGTGGCTGCTCGACAAGGTCGGCCTGCCCGCCGACGCCGCGCGCCGCTATCCGCATGAATTCTCCGGCGGCCAGCGTCAGCGCATCGCGATTGCGCGTGCGCTCGCGCTCAATCCGAAAGTCGTGATCGCGGACGAATCAGTGTCGGCGCTCGACGTCTCCGTGCAGGCGCAGATCGTCAATCTGATGCTGGATCTGCAGCGCGAGTTGGGTGTGGCGTATCTGTTCATCTCGCACGACATGGCCGTCGTCGAGCGCATCAGTCATCGCGTCGCGGTGATGTATCTCGGCCAGATCGTCGAGATCGGACCGCGTCGCGCGGTGTTCGAGTCGCCGCAGCATCCGTACACGAAGAAGCTGATGGGCGCCGTGCCCGTCGCCGATCCTGCACGCCGCCACGCGAAGCGCATGCTCGCCGCCGACGAATTACCCAGCCCGATTCGCGCGCTCGACAACGAGCCCGTCGTCGCGCCGCTCGTCGCCGTGGGCCCGGATCATTTCGTGGCCGCGCATCGGATTGGCGGCACTTATTAGCAATGTGGCACATCACGCATTACCGGCAACAACCCCTTAGCCGCGCAGACCAGCGGCATAACAACAGGCAGTTCCCTCGCTCAGTGGAGTTCTGAAACGATGACTACGCTTCTCTTCTCTCAACCGTTGCGCCTGCGTTCGCTCGTGACGAGCGGCGCGCTGGTCTTTGCGATGCTCGCGTCGGGCGCCGCGCACGCGGCAACGACGGCCGTGATGGCCGTCGATTCGACGTTCACGACGCTCGACCCGTACGACGCCAACGACACCCTTTCGCAAGCCGTATCGAAGTCGTTCTATCAAGGTCTGTTCGGCTTCGACAAGGACATGAAGCTGGTCAACGTGCTCGCGACGAGCTACGAGGCGAGCCCCGATGCACGCGTCTACACGTTCAAGCTGCGCCAGGGCGTGAAGTTCCAGGACGGCACCGACTTCAACGCAGCCGCCGTGAAAGCGACGTTCGACCGCGTCACGGACCCGGCGAACAAGCTGAAGCGCTACAACATGTTCAGCCGCATCGAGAAGACGGAAGTGGTCGATCCGTACACGGTGAAGGTCACGCTGAAGGCGCCGTTCTCGGCGTTCATCAACGTGCTCGCGCATCCGTCGGCTGTGATGATCTCGCCAGCCGCGATGAAAAAGTATGGCAAGGATCTCGCGTTTCACCCGGTCGGCACGGGCCCGTTCGAACTCGTGAAGTGGGACCCGGCGGGCGATCTGACCGTGAAGAAGTTCGACGGTTACTGGAAGAAGGGCTATCCGAAGATCGACGAGATCGACTGGAAGCCGGTGGTCGACAACAACACGCGCGCCGCGCTCGTGCGCACGGGCGAAGCGGACTTCGCGTTCCGCATTCCGTTCGAGCAGGCCGCCGCGCTGCAATCGGAACCGAAAGTCGACATCATCGCCACGCCGTCGATCATCAACCGCTACGTCAGCCTGAACACGACGAAGAAGCCGTTCGACAACCCGAAGGTGCGCGAAGCGCTGAACTACGCGATCAACAAGGAAGCGCTCGCGAAGGTCGCGTTCTCGGGTTACGCCGTGCCCGCCGATGGCGTGATTCCCGAAGGCGTCGATTACGCGACGAAGCTCGGCCCCTGGCCGTACGATCCCGCGAAAGCACGCGCGCTGCTAAAAGAAGCAGGCTATCCGAACGGCTTCGAGACCACCCTCTGGTCGGCGTACAACAACTCGACTTCGCAGAAAGCGATTCAGTTCGTGCAGCAGCAACTGGCGCAAGTGGGCGTGAAGGCGAGCGTCGAAGCGCTCGAAGCGGGCCAGCGCGTTGCGAAGGTCGAAAGCGCGCAAGACCCGGCGACGGCGCCCGTGCGCATGTACTACATCGGCTGGTCGTCCTCGACGGGCGAAGCGGACTGGGGCATCACGCCGCTGCTCGCGTCGTCGTCGATTCCGCCGAAGCTCGTGAACACCGCGTACTACAAGAACGATACCGTCGACAGCGATCTCACCAAGGCGCTCGAAACCACGGACCGCACGCAGAAGGCCGCGCTCTATGGCGACGCGCAAAAGCGCATCTGGGCCGACGCGCCGTGGCTCTTCCTCGTCAAGGAGAAGGTCGTGTACGCGCGCAGCAAGCGGCTTGCGGGTGCGTACGTCGCGCCGGACGGCTCGTTCAACTTCGATGAAATCGCGCTGAAGTAATCGCTCGCACAGCGCTGGTCTCGATGTTCATGCGCAGAGGCCAGCGCGTTCGCTTCATGCAGCACATGCTTTTCGATGGCGGATCGCTCTCATGCTGAATTTTCTCGTCAAACGTCTGCTGGGCCTGCTGCCGACGCTCGTGATCGTCGCTGGCCTCGTGTTCCTGTTCGTACACATGCTGCCCGGCGACCCCGCGCGGCTCGCAGCCGGCCCCGAAGCCGACGATGCAACCGTCGCGCTCGTGCGCGCCGATCTCGGCCTCGACAAGCCGATGCCAACGCAGTTCGTGAACTTCTTCATGCGCACCGCGCATGGCGACTTCGGTATCTCGACGCGCAGCAAGCGCGCCGTCTCCGCGGAGATCGGCGAACGCTTCATGCCGACGCTGATGCTCACGCTCGTCAGCATGGTGTGGGCGGTGATCTTCGGCATGACGATCGGCATCGTGTCGGCCGTGTGGCGCAACAAGTGGCCCGACCGGCTCGGCATGACGATCGCGGTGTCGGGTATCTCGTTTCCCGCATTCGCGCTCGGCATGCTGCTGATGGAAGTGTTCTCGGTGAAGCTCGGCTGGCTGCCGATTGTCGGCGATGGCTCGTGGCGCAGCTACGTGCTGCCGTCCATCACGCTCGGCGCGGCTGTCGCCGCCGTGATGGCGCGCTTCACGCGGGCATCGTTCGTCGAGGTGCTGAACGAGGACTTCGTGCGTACTGCGCGCGCGAAAGGCGTCGCCGAGCAATGGGTCGTCATCAAGCACTGCCTGCGCAACGCGATGATTCCCGTCGTCACGATGATGGGTTTGCAGTTCGGTTTTCTGCTCGGCGGCTCGATCGTCGTCGAAGTGGTGTTCAACTGGCCGGGCATGGGACGCCTGCTGGTGGACGCCGTCGCGATGCGCGATTACCCCGTGATTCAGGCTGAAGTGCTGCTGTTCTCGCTGGAATTCATCGTCATCAATCTGGTCGTCGACGTGCTGTACGCCGTCATCAATCCGACCATCCGTTTCAAGTGAGGCCCGCATGAGCACGACCGCCGACAACACCCGCGCCGTCTCTTCTACCCACGAAGAACCCGCGATCCGCACGCCATGGAGCGAGTTCTGGCGCAAGTTCCGCAAGCAGCATGTCGCCCTCGCGGCGGGTGTGTTCGTGTTGCTGCTCATCGTCGTATCGATTGTGGGCCCACATATCGTTCCGTTCGACCCCGAAAACTATTTCGACTACGACGCGCTAAATGCTGGGCCATCGGCTGCGCACTGGTTCGGCGTCGATTCGCTGGGCCGCGATATCTTCAGCCGCATCGTCGCGGGTACGCGCATTTCGCTTGCGGCGGGTTTCATGTCGGTGGCGATCGGTGCGATTATCGGCACGCTCTTCGGTTTGCTCGCGGGCTATTACGAAGGCTGGTGGGACCGCATCACGATGCGCGTCGCCGACGTGCTGTTCGCGTTCCCCGGCATTCTGCTCGCCATCGGCATCGTCGCGATTCTCGGCAACGGCATGATCAACGTGATCGCAGCCGTCGCCGTGTTCAGCATTCCGGCGTTCGCGCGGCTCGTGCGCGGCAACACGCTGATGCTCAAGCAACTGACGTATATCGAAGCGGCGCGCAGCATCGGCGCGTCGGACTGGACCATCATCATGCGGCACATTTTGCCGGGCACGATTTCGTCGGTGGTCGTGTATCTGACGATGCGCATCGGCACGTCGATCATCACGGCGGCGAGCCTGTCGTTTCTCGGCCTGGGCGCGCAGCCGCCGACGCCCGAGTGGGGCGCGATGCTTAACGAAGCACGCGCCGATATGGTGACGGCGCCGCATATCGCTCTCTTTCCGAGCCTCGCTATCTTCCTGACCGTGCTCGCGTTCAACCTGCTCGGCGACGGCTTGCGCGACGCGCTCGATCCGAAGCTGGACCGGCCATGAATGTGCTTTCGATGCCGCATGTCGGCGTGTTGCCCGCAGGCGCGTTGGGCACGATTGCCGATGTGCCCGGCGTGACGGTTGGGCATTGCACGCTCGCTGATGGCCCGATACAGACGGGCGTGACCGTGGTTCGTGCCCATCGTGATGATCCGTATCGTCACAAGGTGCCCGCTGCTACGAGCGTGATAAACGGCTTCGGCAAGAGCATCGGACTCGTGCAGGTCGAAGAACTCGGTGTGCTCGAAACGCAGATTGCGTTGACCAATACGTTCGGTGTCGCGGCTGTCGCGCAGGCGCAGATTCGCTCCGCCATTGCCAGCAATCCGCAGATTGGACGCGATTGGTCGACCGTCAATCCGCTTGTGTTCGAATGTAACGACGGTTACCTGAACGATATTCAGGCGCTTGCCGTTGAAGACAAGCACTACGTCGCAGCGTTCGATGCGGCGGCATCCGGGTTCCAACGTGGCTCCGTCGGCGCAGGTCGCGGCATGTCGAGCTTCGATCTGAAAGGCGGTATCGGCTCGGCCTCGCGCGTGGTGAACGTGGCAGGCAAAGACTTCACTGTCGGTGCGTTGGTACTCGCGAACTTCGGGCGACTGCCGATGTTGACTATCGATGGCGTGCCGCTTGGGCGCGAACTGCATCGACGTAAGCAGTCGGCCACGACGGCAACGGCAACAAAACCCGAGCAAGGCTCGATCATCATGATCGTCGCCACCGATGCGCCTCTCGATTCGCGCCAGCTCAAGCGCCTGTCGATGCGCGCCGCCGCGGGTCTCGCACGCACCGGTTCGGTTTACGGACATGGCAGCGGCGATATCGCGCTCGCGTTCTCGACGGCGTGGACTGTTCCGCATGAAGGCGACTTCGTCGCAACGCCACCGCTGCTCAGTGACGCGCGTCTCGACCCACTGTTTCACGCATGCGCGGATAGCGTCGAACAGGCAATCATCGATGCATTGTGGTCAGCCACCTCGGTCACGGGGCGCGACGCACACACGCGTCTTTCGCTGCTTGAAGCGGCACCCGATCTCGAACAACTGTTGAAACGGCACACAGCATGAAAGTACTGATATCCGTCGATATCGAAGGCGTGGCAGGCGTTGTGAATTCGGAGCAGACGCGCGCGGGCAATGGCGAATATGAACGCGCGCGCCGCTGGATGACGCTCGAAGCAAGCGCTGCTATCGAAGGCGCATTCGCGGGCGGCGCAACGGACGTCTGGGTCAACGACTCGCACGGCGGCTTTCGCAATCTGTTGCCCGACATGCTCGACGCACGCGCCAATGTGATACTCGGCAAGCCGCGCACGCTCGGCATGATGGCGGGCCTCGAATACGGGCCGCAACTCGTGTTCATGATCGGCTATCACGCGATGGCGCAAAGTCGCGGCATTCTCGCGCATACGATCAACAGCTTTGCCTTTACGCGCGTAACGATGAACGGACGCGATGTGGGAGAAGCCGGGATCTATGGAGCATTGGCTCGCGAGTACGGCGCGAGCGTTGTACTGCTTTCGGGCGACGATGTGTTCGCCGAAGAGACGCAGCCCATGTTTCCGGACGCAACCTTCGTGGTCACCAAGAACGCGACAGGTTTTGGAAGCGGTGTGACCCAAACTCCGGATCGTGCATGCACCGCGATCAAAGAATCAGCACGCGACGTTGTCGCGAAGTTTGAAGGACGAGCCGTTGGGCAACGCCTTAAGCCTGAACCCGTCCATATCGAACTGCGCGTGCAAACTACCGCGCTCGCCGATCTGTTTGCGCAGATGCCGTCACTGGAACGCGTGGACGGCGTAACGTTGCGCTTTTCGACACCGTCAGTCGAGCATGCGGTGCGCACGCTGAATTGCCTGTCGGCGATGTCGTTCATGTTGCGCTGACCTGTCTTTCCGGATCAGCGCAACCTCTTGAGTAAGCGGCAACCTCAAACCCGCCGCTTGCTCCGCCGGAACTGATCGAACAGCACTGCCAGCAGCAGAATCCCACCGCGAATCAGATACTGATAAAACGTCGGCACATTCAACAAACTCATCGCGTCCTGCACCGAGCCCATAATCAGCACGCCGACCAGCACGCCCGAAATCGTCGCGACACCACCCGTCAGCGACACGCCACCCAGCACGCAAGCCGAAATCACACCGAGTTCCAGACCCACCGACGTCTTCGGATCGCCGAGACTCATCCGCGACGCGAGCATCACACCCGCGAAACCCGTCACCAGCCCTTGCAGCACGAACACCGTGATCTTGATACGCGTAACCGGCAGACCCGCCAGCAACGCAGCCTCGCTATTGCCGCCGACCGCCAGCACGTTCTTGCCGAACACCGTCTTGCGCAGCAAAAAGCCGAACAGCACAAAGCCGACGATGTTGCTCCAGATCGGAAACGAAATACCGAGGAACGAGCCGCCGCCGAGATCGAAGAAGCTCTCTTCCGAGATCATCACCGCATCGCCGTTCGACGTGATGAACGCGAGACCGCGCACCACTTCCATCATCGCGAGCGTGACGATCAGCGAATTGATCTTGTAGCGCGCAATCAGCACGCCGTTCACCATCCCGACCGCGCCGCCCGCCAGCACGCCCGCAGCGACGCCGAGCATCACACTATGCGTCGCCGTAATCAGCGTCGATGCCACCACGCCCGAAAACGCGACAATCGACGCCACCGACAAATCCACTTCGCCGAGCGCCAGCACGAACATCATCGTCACGGAGATCGAGCCGATCAGCGTGACCGAGAGCAACAGACCCTGCATGTTGCGGGTCGTCAGAAAGTCGGGCACCGCAAACGACAGCACCGCGAACAGAATGACGAACACCATCACGATGCCCGACTTGTTGATCAGGTCCCACGTGCGCGCCGCGTGCGCGGCCGCGCCGGGCGATGCGGCGTGATTGGCTGCCGGCTCGGTCGCCGGACGTGTGCTCGGTGTTTGCATGGTCTTCCAGTTCCGTGGTCTACGTGGTGCGTTGTTGCGCGCGCTGCATTACTGCGGCAAAGCGAGTTTGATCAGTTGATCGGGCGTGGCCTGCGCTTTCGGCAGATCGCCGACGATGCGCCCTTCCTTCATCACCAGCACGCGGTCCGCAATGCCGATCACTTCCGCGAGATCGCTCGATACGACGATCACCGTGCGCCCCGCTTCCGCGAGGTCGTACAGCAGATCGTAGATTTCCGCGCGCGCGCCGACGTCGATGCCGCGCGTCGGTTCGTCGAGCAGAAACACGTCGATGCGTTCCGCGAGCCAGCGCGACAGGATCACTTTCTGCTGGTTGCCGCCCGACAACGTGCCAATCACGGTTTCCGTGTTGCGCGTCTTGATCGACAGCTTGTCGATGTATTCGCGCGTCAGGTCGCGTTCGCGCTTGCCGTTCAGCAGAAAGCTCAACGGGCTAAAATGCCGGCGCGCGCTGATGTTCAGGTTGTCGGCCACGGAAGCAATCGCAACGATGCCTTCCTGCTTGCGGTCTTCTGGGCACAGCGCGATACCTGCGCGCACCGCGTCGCGCGGCGTTGCAAACGACACACGCTTGCCGTTCAGTTCGACATGGCCGCTTGCCGGCCGCGTCGCGCCATAGAGCAGCTTCATCAACTCGGAGCGCCCCGCGCCCACGAGCCCGAAGAAGCCGACAATCTCGCCCTTGCGCGCAGTGAAGGAGACCGGAGCGGAAAGCCCCGGCCCCATCAACTGCTTCGCTTCAAGCTGTACCTCGCCCGCCGTACGCGGACGATATCCATACACATCGCGAATCGAGCGGCCCACCATACAGCTGATGAGCCGGTCGCGATCCAGGTCCGCAACGGAATCGAAGGTCTCGATCCGGCGGCCGTCACGAAACACGGTGACGCGGTCGCACAGTTCGTAGACCTCGTCCATCCGGTGCGTGACATAAATCACTGCGCGCCCCTGCGCGCGCAATGCATTGATGATCTTGAAGAGCCGTTCCGTCTCGCGCGCGGACAGCGAACTGGTCGGTTCGTCGAAGGCGATCGCGCGCGCATCGCGCATCAGCGCCTTGCCGATTTCGATCATCTGCCGCTGACCGATCGACAGGCTCTTCACCTGCGTATTCGGATCGATCGATTCGCCCAGCCGCTCCAGCTCCGTCATCGCGCGTTTTACGAGCGCTTTCTCGTCGAGCACGCCGAAGCGGTTCGGCAACTGCCCGAGCATCAGGTTCTCAGCGACCGTCAGCTCGGGCACAAGATGCAGTTCCTGATAGATGATCGCGATGCCCGCCTCGATCGCGGCCTTCGTCGTCGTGAACTTGTGTTCGACGCCCGCGAGGCGCAATGCGCCCGCCTGCGTCTGGTTCACGCCCGACAGCACCTTCAGCAGCGTCGACTTGCCCGCGCCGTTCTCGCCCATCAGGCCGTGTACTTCGCCTCCGCGTACGTCGAACGACACGTTGTCGAGCGCCACCACGCCTGGAAACGCGACGGTGATGCCGTCGAGCTGGAGATGCGTGGCGGACGCCGTCAACGGCTGTTCCGAGGGAGCAACGTAAGTGGCATTAGTGGCGCTGGCGGCGTCATTCGCGTTCATCGTGTTTTGCATCCGTTCTACTGCATCAGATTCCGAGTTCCGTCCGCACGTCCTTCCAGTTCTCGCGCGTCATCAGCTTGCCCGTGGTCTGCGTGTCAGCAGGCGGCTGCTTGCCCGACTTGATCCAGTCGACGAGGTTCTGCGTGCTCTGCTTGCCGTGGTTCGTCGAGCTGACGGCGATCGTGCCGTAGAAGCCCGTCGGTTCCTTCTTCTGGAACTCGGCGAACGCTTCGCCCGCGCCGTTGATGCCCACGCCGATCACGTCCGAACCGGGAATGTGCAGTTGCTCGGTGGCGCGCACGCCGCCCAGCACGCTCTCCTCGTTCAGCGCAAAGATCACCCACTTCTTGATGTTCGGGTGCTTCGACAGCACGGGCGACGCTGCGTTGAAGCCGCCTTCGTCGTCGGTGGTCTTTTGCGGCGCGTCGAAGATGTTGTCCTTCTTGAAGCCGTTGGCGAGCAGCGATTCGGTTGCGCCGTCGGTGCGCAGCTTGGCCGTCGGCAACTCGTAGTCGGTGATGCGGATCGCGCCCACTTCCTCCGGCTTCCAGCCGCGCTTCTTCATTTCGTCGGTGATCGCCGTGCCAACCTGATTGCCGATCTTGAATGCCGACATGCCCAGATGCGGCACGTTCGCGAGCGGCTTGCCCGTCGAGTCGACCAGTTGATCGTCCACCGTCACGAACTTCATGTTGTAGCGCTTGGCGCGCGCCTGAATCGCCGGTCCGAGACGTACGTCGGGCGGGCAGATCACGAAGCCCTGCGCGCCTTGTGCGCCGAGGTTGTCGATCGCGGCGAGCACTTTCTCGCCATCGGGCGCGCCGATGTTCACGACCGAGAAGCCTTCCTTCTGGCCCAAAGCCGCCGCCGCTTTCTGCTCGTTGATGAACCATGCCTGCTCCGGCATTTTCACGAGCACGCCGATTTTCAGCGGCGTATCCGCGTGTGCGGTCATCTGCACGGCGAACGGCGCGGCCAACAGCGCGGCGGCCATCGCGGACAAAGTGAGGCGTCTAAGCTTACGGGTCATGCTTGTCTCCTTGGATCAGGTCGTTGCTTGTGGTTGTTCGAATCAGCGCTTAACAGGTCTAACGGGACGACCAGGCCCGCGCATCTCTCAGGCTCTAGTCGTGAAACGGCTCGACCTCGTGACGACGGCCAAGCAGGAATGCATCGGCGACCAGCCGCAGCGGGCGCACATCCACGTCGTGCTCGCCATGCGTGATCAGCCAGTGAAACCGCTCGTACAGCGACGGATACTCGCGCTCGGGTCCGAGCTCGACCGGCTTGCCCGCGATCGCGAGCTTCTTGCCGCCTTCGCTCAGATGCAGCACGCCGTCCGTCGTCTTCACTTCGATTTCCCATTGCTCGACGGGACCATGACGCCAGTCGAATTCGGCGCGCACGTGTACGCCCGCTTCGTCGATGAAATCGAGTTCGGCGGCAATCGGCGTCTGCACGTTGGCGGGCACCGAGAGCGTCGCCTCGCGCAGAATGACTTCGCGCGGCAGCATGTGCGTGATGATCGACAGCGCGTTGATGCCCGGATCGAACACGCCGAGTCCACCCGGCGTCCAGATCCACGCCTGGCCCGGATGCCAGCGGCGCACGTCTTCCTTCCAGCGCACCTGCACTTCCTGCAACGTGCGCGAGGCAAGCCATTCACGCGCTGTTTCGACAGCGGGCGCGTAACGCGAATGCCATGTCGCGAACAGCGTGCGGCCCGCGTTGCGTGCCATCGCACGCAGTACGTCCACTTCATGCACGCTCGCGCCAGGCGGCTTTTCGAGCATCACGTGCTTGCCGGCCGCGAGCGCGACGCGCGCCTGATCGAAGCGCACCTGCGGCGTCGCGCAGAGCGACACGGCGTCGAGTTGCGGCTCGTTGGCCAGCATCTCTTCGATGGTCTTGTAGTTGCGCACGCCGTCGACCTGCGCATTGCGGCTCGCGCAAGCAACCAGTTCGAAGCCGTCGAGCGCGGCGATAGCGGGAAGATGCTGGTCGCGCGCAATCTTGCCGACGCCGACGATGCCAATGGAAAGTCTGTTGTTCATATAGTGAGCTTCGAGGGACTAACGGATTGTTAGCGGCCTCAGCGTAACGCAAGCGTATTCAACACGCGTACGAGTTCGCATGAATCGACGCGTGCGGCATTCGACAGCGAGTCGACCTGCGGAGCGAGTCGCACAACGTGGGATTCGAAGAAGCGTTTACCCGACATTGCCACTATTTGAGACTCCTCATTTTCATCACGCTGCCGACTCGCCTTTGAACATGCCGCCGACGAATTAGCCAAACTATATGCGCGGAGCCGAACGGTTGTGATTGGTGTTTTCCCCCATGCACAACACCCAAAAGTCATTCTATTTATCAAGTTGAGCAACGTGTACGAAGTATTACAGCGCACTACGTACCCGCTATTTAAGACATTCTGCCGACAATAGACTTTTCAAAAGTTTGCTTGTAAGCCCTAATGGACATCGACGCGAGTCGTGCATATAGTCTTACTATATTTGAACAATACTGAACGAGACACCATGACCGACCAACCCCGCAAACTGCGCTCCGCCGCCTGGTTCGGCACCGCCGACAAGAACGGCTTCATGTACCGCAGCTGGATGAAGAACCAGGGCATCCCCGATCACGAATTCGCCGGCAAGCCGATCATCGGCATCTGCAATACGTGGTCCGAGCTGACGCCGTGCAACGCGCATTTCCGCAAGCTCGCCGAGCACGTGAAGCGCGGCGTGTATGAAGCGGGTGGTTTCCCCGTCGAGTTCCCGGTGTTCTCGAACGGCGAGTCGAACCTGCGGCCCACGGCCATGTTCACGCGCAATCTCGCGAGCATGGATGTCGAGGAATCGATTCGCGGCAATCCCATCGACGCCGTCGTGCTGCTCGCCGGCTGCGACAAGACCACGCCCGCGCTGCTGATGGGCGCGGCCAGTTGCGACGTACCCGCGATCGTCGTGAGCGGCGGGCCGATGCTCAACGGCAAGCATGAAGGGCGCGACATCGGCTCGGGCACGGTCGTGTGGCAACTGAGCGAACAGGTGAAGGCGGGCAAGATCTCGATTCACGAGTTCATGTCGGCGGAAGCGGGCATGTCGCGCTCGGCGGGCACCTGCAACACGATGGGCACCGCCTCGACGATGGCCTGCATGGCGGAAGCGCTCGGCGTCACGCTGCCGCACAACGCCGCGATTCCCGCCGTCGATTCGCGCCGCTATGTACTCGCGCATCTGTCGGGCATGCGTATCGTCGAGATGGCGTTGCAGGATGTGCGGTTGTCGAAGCTGCTCACGAAAGAAGCGTTCGAGAACGCGATCCGCGCGAATGCCGCGATCGGCGGCTCGACCAATGCGGCGATCCACCTGAAGGCGATTGCGGGCCGCATCGGCGTGAAGCTCGAACTGGACGACTGGACGCGCATCGGACGCGGCACGCCGACGCTCGTCGATCTTCAGCCTTCAGGCCGTTTCCTGATGGAAGAGTTTTACTATGCGGGCGGCTTGCCCGCCGTGCTGCGCAGGCTCGGCGAAGCGGGTCTGCTGCCGCATCCCGACGCGCTGACCGCGAACGGCAAAACGCTGTGGGAAAACAGCATCGACGCGCCGATCTACAACGACGAAGTGATCCGGCCGCTGGAGAAGCCGCTGCGCGAAGACGGCGGCCTGTGCGTGCTGCGCGGCAATCTCGCGCCCAATGGCGCGGTGCTCAAGCCGTCGGCGGCCACGCCTGCGCTGTTGAAGCATCGCGGCCGCGCCGTGGTGTTCGAGAACTTCGATGACTACAAGAAGCGCATCGCCGATCCCGAACTCGACGTGACGGCGGACTCCGTGCTCGTGATGAAGAACTGCGGCCCGAAGGGTTATCCCGGCATGGCGGAAGTCGGCAACATGGGCCTGCCGCCGAAGCTGCTTGCGCAGGGCGTGACGGACATGGTGCGAGTATCGGATGCGCGCATGAGCGGCACGGCATATGGCACGGTGGTGCTGCACGTGGCGCCCGAAGCGCGCGCGGGCGGGCCGCTTGCCGTGGTGCGCAACGGCGACTGGATCGAGCTGGACTGCGACGCGGGCCGTCTGCATGTCGATATCGACGAGAAGGAAATGACTGCGCGTCTTGCCGAATGGAAAGAGTCGCAACAACCCAATCCCGCCGATGCGAGCGGCTACCGCAACCTCTATATCGACCATGTGTTGCAGGCCGATCAGGGCTGCGATTTCGACTTCCTGGTGGGTTGTCGTGGCGCGGAAGTGCCGGCGCATTCGCATTGAACGCGCCGCGCTACGCAGCGTAGCGAATCAGCTCAGGCTGTGCGCGGCGATGCCGAGAATCGTATCGGCATCGACGCGCGCGTTTTCTAGCTGCACGAGGCTCGCCTGACGCGCGGCCAATGCATCGCGATTCTGGATCGCGGTGAGAATCGCCTTATGGCGCGGCAGCGATAACGCATGCGTGTCGGGATGGCGGCTCGTCAGCTTGATCGACTCCGACAACGCCAGCGACATCATGTTGCCGATATACGCGAGCATGTCGTTGTGCGTCGCAGCCATGATCGCGCGGTGAAATTCGAGGTCCGGCTCGAGCAGATCGCCGGCGCTTTGCGCGTGCTCCATGCGGTCGTACGCGGAGCCGATCCGCACCAGATCTTCGTCCGTGGCGGCCGTCGCGGCGAGCGCAGCCGCAGCCGGTTCGATGATGCGGCGCACCGTCATCAGCGACAGAAAGAACTCACCTTCGGGAATGCTGTTGAGCGTCCAGTAGAGCACGTCGGGATCGAGCATGTGCCACTCTTCGCGCGGCCGCACGACGCTGCCCACGCGCGGCTTCGAAACGACCAGCCCTTTGGCGACCAGCACGCGCGTCGCTTCGCGCAGCACGGGACGGCTCACGCCGTATTTTTCGCACAGCGTCGCTTCGGCGGGCAGACGTTCGCCTGGCGCCAGCCTGCCGCTGACGATCTCGATACCGAGTTCCTGCACGATCCGCGCATGCAGGCTTTTGCGTTTCTGAAGATGCCGGTAGTCCATGATGTATTTGTTGTGGCCGTGCGAATGCGGATAGCTGTACCGTTCCCGTTGCGGGCTGTGCAAGCATAGCATGGGGCGCACGCCCCGCCGTCCGCTTTGACGCAGTACGACGCGCTGCCATTATCGCGCTGGCCTGATGTCGCCATGCGTGCGCTGCGCCGCGTTGGGTTCGTTTTTTGCTTGATCGTTTGTGGACGGGCTGCTTTACTCAAAGGCAGCCCGGAAAACCCGTGCATTCAACTCGACATGGACCACGGCAATGAAGCTCAAACCGCTACTTCTGCTGCTCGCATGCGTGGCGGCGGCGAACGTCGGAACGGCCGCTACGCGCGACGAGCAGACCAAGGCCTGCAAGCACGACGCGATCAAGTTCTGCGCGATCCATATTCCCAACAAGGAGAAGATCGAAGCGTGCATGAAGCAGCACTACGACAAGCTGTCGCCGAAATGCCAGGCGATGTTCGACCCGCCTGACAATGACAGCGGCAGCCAGTCGTCGAGCTAGCCGCGCTTATCAACGTGCTGATCGTGCTCAGCCCGCTTTGACGAGCGGCACAACCACTTCGACCCGGCCCGTTTCGAGGCCGACCGTGTTACGCATGGCGCGCAAACGGAAACCATCGAGCGCTCGATGCGCAGCTTCGTCGCCGATGCCGAGCTTCGCCAGCAATTCAGCGACGATTGCATAGAGAATCGTCGAGTTGCCGTCTTCCACTTTCACCGCAATGCCGAGCGCGCCCTTCGCGCCGAGCTTCGCCGTCTGCGCCGACGCGCGCACGCCGATCGCATAGCTCGCGTCCGCGCCAACCTTGCCCACCAGCGCGCCTTGGAATGCGCTCATCAGCGCGGTGCAGAACCGACCTTCGCCCGCGACCATCTCCGGGTGGGACGTCATCGCGCGATAGATTTGCGAAAGCGCCCGGTCTCTTTTCGAATCCGTCGACACATGCCCGTCGGCGGCCCGCGCGAGCTTCATGTAAAGACGCGCGAGACGGTCGAGCGGGAACGCGGGCGTCGGCAGATTGCAGCCGTCCACAGCCCATTGCACGCCGTCGTCGGCCAGATCGCACGCGTCGGCAACCGTGCGCTTCACGAGCCGCTGTAACGGATGTTCCGGCAGATGGTAGTCGGCGAGCGCTGCACCGATCGCTCGCGCGCCCGCCAGCATGCCGGCGTGCTTGCCCGAACAGTTGCTGCACACTGCGCCCGGAATGAAGTCGCGCTTGATCCATGCGCGGTAGACGGCATCCGAAATGGGCGGATGGCCGCCGCAACGCAAATCGGCTTCCGTTGCCTGCGACTTGGCGAGCATGCGGCGTGCGCGTTCGATGTGTCGATCTTCGCTGCTGTGCGAGCCGCACATCAGCGCGAGGTCTGCGTCGTCGAAACCAAAGCGCTCGAGCGCGCCCGACTCGACAACGGCGAGCGCCTGAGCCGGCTTCGCTGCCGACCTGACCAGCGTGAAGCGCGACGGGTCGCCGCACGAATACAGCAGCGCCCCGTCCGTATCGACGACGGCCACGTGCGCGATATGCGTGTTCTCGACAACATCGCCGCGATAGACGGTTGCAGCAACGGACATCCCGGTCTCCTTATGTGTTCGGTTCGGTCTGCGCAACGGCAGACCATGCCGCCGGATTCTACAACCCTGCCAGGCGCGATACGTGCGTGTCGAGTACATTGGATTCACCCGGCCGCCCGGCTGCATCGGGCCGGGTTCATCCGACCGGGTTTATCCGAATCAGGCCGCGCAAGCGGAATCGATCGTAAAGCCATTACGACAGGAGAAAAGAAATGCACATCGCCAGAAAACTGATCGTCCTCCTCGCCTCGGCCTCGCTGGGCATCGGCGCGGCTGCGCCGGCATTTGCGCAGAACGACGCTTCGACGGGCACGGGCACGGGCGCGGCGGGCGTCGCCGCCTCCGCCGCGAAGCCGACCAAGCAGCAGAAAAAGCAGGCCCGCAAGGAAGCGCGCGCGAAGAAGAACGCCGAGTTGAAGAAGCTCGAAGACGCGGGCTACCAGCCTGGCCGCGCGAACGACTCGAACTACCCGCAGGATTTGCAAGACGCGCAGAAAAAGGCAGGTATTGGCCAAGGCGCGAGCCAGTAAACATCGTTCGATCGCGTCGGCCGCGCGCACCGTTTTCTGCGTGCGGCCGCGCTGGTTTTTGCAGTGTCGAGAGTCGTGCTCTCCCCTCCCCGCCAGTCCTCCCTAAGCGCTCACTTTCTGTCCGGCCGTCACCGTTTCAGCGTCCTATTCCACGAACGCCCGACGCTATGTGATACTTTTCAACGCTTGTCCACACAACGAATTGCATCGCTGCAATCTGGGCATAGCTGTGCAGTCGCACATTCCGGCTACAACTAAAGACGCCAACGCTTTTTCCAGTCAAAAATGCCGAATCCATCACACGAGCCAGGCGGCACCGCAGAAAAATTGACCGCTGCCGCCGCTGTCGATCAGATCAGTTTTCGCCGCATCATTCGCCGCAATATCGCGCTGCCGCTCGCGCTCGGCGTCGTCACGATGGCGCTGTTCGTCGCGCTGATCGCCTATCTCGTCAACACGATGAGCTGGGTCGAGCATTCGGAGCGCGTGATCGGCAACGCGAATGAAATGCTGCGGCTTGCCGTCGATCGCGAGTCCGCGTTGCGCGGCTTCCTGATCACAGGCGACGAGACTTTCCTCGCGCCGTATCAGCTGGGTCAGCCGCGTTTCGAAACCGAGATCAACACGCTGATGCAACTGGTCTCCGACAATCCGTCCCAGGTCGAACAGCTCAAACGCATTCGCGGCGTGCAGCAGCGCTGGGACCAGTTCGCGCAGGAGATGATCGATCTGCGCCGGCGCAACCTCGACTACACCGAGCAGGTGAAGAGCGGACGCGGAAAAATCGAGTTCGACGAAACGCGGCGGCTCTTCGGGCAGTTTCTTTCTGTAGAGGAAGCGCTGCGTCAACAGCGCTCCAGTGACGCGCGCAGCGTCACCTCAATTCTGGTGGGCGTCTTTCTGCTTTTCAGCCTGTCGATCAGCGGCTTCATCGCCTATCGCGGGCGGCGTGATCTGGTGAATCTGTCCGAGTCGTACGGCGGCGTGCTCGCGCGCCAGGCCGAGCACACGGAAGTCTTGCAGCAGCAGGTATGGCTGCGCTCCGGGCAGCGCCTGCTGGCGGAGAAGATCATCGGCCAGTCGAGTTCGCCTCTCGTCGGCCGCGCGATCCTCGACTTTCTCGCCGAGTATCTCGACGTCGCGGTCGCGGCCATGTACGTGCGCGACCGCGCGACCAGTAGCCTCAAACGGATTGCCACGTACGGCTTCAGCCAGGAAAGCGAACAGGCGGCGCGCACGTTCCGCGAAGCCGAAAGCCTGGTCGGCCAGGCCGCCGTGTCGCGCCGCACGCTCGTGTTGCACGACGTCCCCGACGATTACGTGAAAGTCGTCTCCGGCACGGGCATGAGCCCGCCGCGCAATCTCGTCGTGCTGCCTATCGAAAACGACGGCATCGTGAACGGCGTCGTCGAACTCGGCTTCATGCGCAACATCGCGCCGCGCGATCACGAGTTCCTGCAACTGATCGCGAACAGCATGGGCGACTCCATCGAAGCCGCGCTGTATCGCGAGCGTCTGCAGGATGCGCTCGCCGAAACGCAGCAGTTGAATGAAGAGCTTCAGGTGCAGCAGGAAGAATTGCGCGTGTCGAACGAAGGGCTCGAAGAACGGGGCCGCGCGCTCGTCGAATCGCAATCGCGGCTCGAAGCGCAGCAGGCGGAACTCGAGCAGACCAACGTGCAGCTCGAGGACTACGCGAAGCGCCTGGAGCGCCAGAAGGCCGATCTGCTCGAAGCGCAGGATGAACTCGCCGCGAATGCCGCGCGGCTGGAGCAGTCGAGCCGCTACAAATCCGAGTTCCTCGCGAACATGTCGCACGAACTGCGCACGCCGTTGAACAGCTCGCTGATACTCGCGCGTCTGTTGCAGGAGAACCGCACGGGCAATCTGACGGAAGAACAGGTGCGCTACGCGGAAACGATTCACGCGTCGAATAGCGATCTGCTGGTGCTGATCAACGACATTCTCGATCTGTCGAAAGTGGAAGCCGGGCAGATCACGATCGACAGCGTAACGGTGCCCGTCGACTCAATGCTGCAATCGCTGCGCGAAATGTTCGAGCCGATGGCGGCTGCGAAGCATTTGCAGTTCTCCGTCGAACGCGTGCCCGGCGTGCCCGAGACGTTCGTCACCGACGGCCAGCGCGTCACGCAGATTCTGCGGAATCTGCTGTCGAATGCGTTGAAGTTCACCGAGCACGGCGAAGTCGCGCTGACGGTCGCCGCCGGCGACGCCGACATGCTTCGTTTCGACGTGCGCGACACGGGTATCGGCATCGCCGCCGACAAGCTCGAACTGATCTTCGAAGCCTTCCAGCAGGCGGACGGCTCGACGAGCCGCCACTATGGCGGCAGCGGCCTCGGCCTGTCGATCTCGCGCGAGTTCGCGCGGCTGCTGGGCGGTCGCGTGAGCGTCGCGAGCGAACCGGGCAAGGGCAGCGTGTTCACGCTCTGGCTGCCGCTGCAAGGCCCCGCCGATGCGCAGGCCCGCGCGACGCAGGCCACCGAGCGGCTGACGCTGCCCGTGCGCAGCACGCCCGCGCCGTCGCCCGTGGCACAAGCCGCGTCCGCGTCCGCGTCTGTGTCCAGGCCCGCGCCCGTGCTGTCGGGCAACGCGCAGCCGACGATCGGCGACGACCGCGACAACCTCCGCCGCGAAAACCGCCTGATTCTCGCGATCGAAGACGATCTCGTCTTTGCCGAAATCCTGCGCGACCTCACGCACGAACTCGAGTTCGATTTCGTCCATGCCACCGACGCAACGACAGGCCTCACGCTGGTGCGCGACATGCAGCCGACTGCCGTGCTGCTCGACGTCGGCCTGCCCGACCGCTCGGGACTGACGGTGCTCGAATGGCTGAAGAACGATCCCGCCACGCGTCACATTCCGATTCACATCGTCTCCGCCACCGATCACGCTGAAAAGGCACTGCATCTGGGCGCCGTCGGCTACACGCTGAAGCCCACGGCGCGCACCACGCTCGAAGCCGCGATCCGGCGGCTGGAGTCGCGCCTGCAGCAACGCATGAAGCGCGTGCTGGTGATCGAGGACGATGCGGCGATGCGCGAGAGCATGCGCGCGCTGCTGCGGAGCGACACCACGGAAATCGTCGCCGTCGCGACGCTCGCGGGCGCGCTGGAGCAACTGTCCACAACGTTGTTCGATTGCGTCGTGACCGACCTCGCGCTGCCAGACGGCACAGGCTACGATCTGCTCGAACAGCTCGCCGCCGACGTCACGCATCAGGCGATGCCCGTCATCGTCTACACGGGCCGCATGTTGTCTGGCGACGAAGAGCACCGGCTGCGCCGCTACTCGAAATCGATCATCATCAAGGGCGCGAAGTCGCCGGAACGTCTGCTCGATGAAGTGACGCTGTTCCTGCATAGCGTCGAGTCGTCGCTCGCGCCCGAGCAGCAGCGCATGCTGCGCACCGTGCGCCAGCGCGACAACCAGTTCGAAGGGCGCACCATCCTGCTCGCGGAAGACGACGTGCGCAATATCTTCGCGCTGTCGCATGTGCTGGAGCCGCTCGGCGCGAAACTCGAAATTGCGCGCAACGGGCGCGAAGCACTCGAAGCGCTGAACAGCGGACGCGAGGTGGATCTCGTGCTGATGGACATCATGATGCCGGAGATGGACGGCCTGACGGCGATCGCACACATCCGCCGAGACCCGCGCTTCGCGCATCTGCCCATCGTCGCGCTGACGGCGAAGGCGATGGCGCAAGACCGCATGCGCTGCCTCGAAGCGGGCGCCGACGACTACATCTCGAAGCCCATCGACGTCGACAAGCTGATCTCGCTATGCCGCGTCTGGCTGCGGCAACGCTAGGCGCGAGGAACCGTCAGCCATGAGCCGCATCTCGTACGACGATTCGCCGCAACGCATGCACGATTTCGATATCGAGCTGAAGCTGCTGCTGGAAGCGATCTATCTGAAGTACCAGCACGACTTCCGCCACTACTCGATGTCTTCGCTGCGGCGTCGTCTCATGCAGGCGCTCGAAGAGTTCGGCGTGACGACGCTCTCGCAGTTGCAGGACAGGATCATGCGCAACGAGGCGGACTTCGTGCGGCTCTTTCACTACCTGACGGTGCAGGTCAGCGAGATGTTCCGCGACCCGGCGTACTTTCTCGCGCTGCGGGATCATGTGCTGCCGGTGCTGCAAACGTATCCGTCGATCAAGGTGTGGGTGGCCGGCTGCAGCACGGGCGAGGAACTGTGGTCGCTGAAGATCCTGTTCGACGAAGCAGGCCTCACCGAGCGCACGCTCTTCTACGCAACCGATATCAACCCCGACGCGCTCGCGCGCGCCGAAGCGGGCATTTACGCGCTCGACCGGATCGCGGGCTTCACGCGCAACTATCTGGCCGCGGGCGGCAAGCGCTCGCTCGCCGATTACTACCACGCGGCGTATAGCGGCGCGCGCTTCTCCGGCCCGCTAAAGGAGCGCGTGGTGTTCGCGGACCACAGCCTGTCGACCGATGAAGTGTTTCTTGAAGCGCATCTCGTGTCGTGCCGCAATGTTCTGATCTATTTCGATCGCGGCCTGCAGGACCGCGCGCTGGGGCTGTTCAAGGACTCGCTGGTGCGGCGCGGTTTTCTCGGCCTGGGCAGCAAGGAAAGCCTGCGCTTTTCGACGCAGTACGATGCATTTGAAGAATTCCGCGAGCGCGAGCGCATCTATCAGAAGCGCTAGACTGCCCGTGCCCTCCAACATCGAACGATCGATCGACGCGTATGAACACACCTCGCCGACCTTCTCCACTGGGCGCAACCGCGCCGATGGAAACGCGCGCGTTCGAGGCGGTGGCGATCGGCGCGTCGGCGGGCGGCATCGACGCGTTGAACGTGCTGTTGCCCGCGCTGCCTGCGTCGTTCGGACTCGCCGTAGTGATCGTCTCGCACCTGCCCGCCGATTCGCCGAGCCGTCTGGCCGAAACGCTCGGCTATCGCTGCGTGCTGCCCGTTGTCGAGCCGGATGCGGGCGAGCCGCTCCTGCCGGGCCGCGTGCATCTCGCGCCGCCTGGCTATCACATGCTGGTCGACGACGACCGCACGGTCGCGCTGTCGATCGATTCGACCGTGCGCTATTCGCGGCCGTCCATCGACGTGCTGTTCGAATCCGCCGCACACGTGTACCGCGAGCGGCTGCTCGGCATCCTGCTGTCGGGCGCGAACGACGACGGCGCGCACGGCCTCGAAGTGATCCGCGCGATGGGCGGCCTCGCGTGGGTGCAGGACCCGCAAACGGCTGTCTCCGCGACGATGCCGCGCGCGGCCATTACGCGTGGCGCCGTCGACGAAGTGCTTTCTCCAACCCTGATGGCCCGGCGGCTCGCCGGTTTGCCGCCTCACACTAGAACGATGACATGAGGAACTCACCCGTCAACATTCTGATCGTCGACGATATCGCGCATAACATCACGGCGCTCGAAGCGCTGCTGGCGCGTCCGGGGATCGATCTGCTGGTCGCCAACTCGGGCACGGCCGCGCTCGACCTGCTGCTCAAGCATGAAGCCGCGCTCGCGATCCTCGACGTCAACATGCCCGGCATGAACGGCTTCGAGCTTGCGTCGCTGATGCGCGGCAGCCCGCGCACGTCGCACGTGCCGATCATCTTTCTGACGGCCACGGCGGAAGACGCGTCGCGCACGTTTCGCGGCTACGAAGCGGGCGCCGTCGATTTCCTGCACAAGCCGTTCGACCCGCGCATCCTGCAATCGAAGGTCGATGTGTTCGTGCAGTTGGAGCAGCACAAGCGCCAACTCGCCGATCAACTGCTGACCACGCGCCAGTTGCTCGAAGCGAACGAGATGTTGATGGCCGTGCTCGGCCACGATCTGCGCACGCCGCTCGGCACGGTGCTCGCGTCAGCGGAATTTCTGATGCGCAACGCCTCCGACGAGCAATCGGCGACCGTCGCGGGCCGCATCAGGAACAGCACGATGCGCATGTCGCGGATGGTGCATCAGTTGCTCAACCTCGCGCGCCTGCAAGGCGGCCGCATGCAATTGCAGCCGCGTGCAAGCGATCTGGCGGCGCTGTGCCGCGGCGTGATCGAAGAGTTCGCGACGCATGAGCGCGCCGGCCAGATCGTGTTCACTTCGCGCGGCAACACGACGGGCACGTGGGATACCGACCTGCTATGGCAGGCCATTTCGAATCTGATCAGCAATGCGTTGCATCACGGCGAGCACGACAGCCCGATCACAGTCGACCTCAATGCTGAAGAGCCGAACCGGCTGCGACTGACCGTCAGCAACCGCGGCGCGATTCCGCCCGCGATGCTGCCGCATCTGTTCGAGGCTTTCGGCTCGAACGGCGCGGGCGAGCGCTCGCGCGAAGGGCTCGGCCTCGGGCTGCACATCGTGGACAAGATCGTCCACATGCATGGCGGCAAGGTGACGGGCAAATCGGACGAGATCGTCGGCACTGTCTTTACGGTCGAACTGCCGCGCACCGCGCAAAGCTGGGTGCTCTGACACGGGGCGACGGCCGGCAGGCCGCGCGCCTGAAATACTTCGTAAGAGATACGCCAGCGGCGCGGGCGCCTTGCGCGGCATGGGCAAGCGTCCGCGCCCCGTTTCGCGCGCCGCCCGGCGTGTGCGGCTGTCAGTCGATGTAATAACGGCTTGCCATCAAACCGCACTACAATGCTTGCCGTCCGATGCCCGTTGTTCGCCTCTTCATCATGTCCAGCCGCCCCTCCCGTATTGCTCTCGCGTTGACCCTGCCCGTGCTTGCCGCGCTCGGCGCGTGCTCGACGCCGCCCAAGGCGAAGCTGCAGGAAGACTTCGTCAGCAGCGGCGCGAGTCCGTACACGCGCACGTTTCAGGTGACGAGCACGGAAGCCTGCGAAGGCGCGCGCCGCGCGCTCCTGAGCCAGGGCTACATGACGACGCTGGTGCGCCCCGATACCGTCGACGCCAGCAAGAATTTCCAGCCCGCCAGCGACTCGCACTTCACCGTTGAATTCCACATCGTCTGCACGGCGGGCGACGATGCGACCAATAGCAGCATCGTCTATGCGAACGCGGTGCAAAGCGGCTACGCGCTCAAGAAGAGCGATACGTCGGCGAGCGTCGGGTTGAGCGTGCTCGGCTCGCTGTCGCTGCCGATCCGCCAGAACAGCGACGCGATGGTGAAGATTTCGAGCGAAACGATCCAGTCGGGCAAGTTCTACGACGGCTTCTTCAATCTGATCAGCCACTATCTGGCGAACGTGGTGCGCAGCGTGCCCGTGCCGGGCAATACCGTCGACGCGACGCCGCTGCCCATGCCCGCTCCCGCGCCCGCGCTGGTGGTCACGCCGATGTCGTCCACGCCCGGCGGCAACGCGGCGCCTGTCATCATGCCCGCGCCATCAAAGGAACAGGCCACGCCGCTTGCAGCGGCAGCGACGCCGGTTGCTTCGGCAGCGCCGGTCTCCGCGACGACGCACGCGCACGAAGCCGCCGCTGCTTCGCCTGATAGCGCGCCTGCGATCATCGAATCGCCGGCTTCGGATGCGGCGGCTTTGGCGCAGTGAAGTTGCCGCGTTGCGTTGTCGGGTCGTAAGCGCTGTGTCGCGACGGTCGACCGTGAGGCGATTGCGCGCTTAATCGACTCAAATCATGAGTCGATAGTCACTCTCGCGCTGCGCGCTTAACTGCCGACAGCCTCCCCATCCACGCGGTGATTTTTATTTTCACGCCACACTCAAGATTTCAGCCATGTTGCCGACCGCGAACGATTATCTGTTTTAAATCATCGATCGGTAAAAACGTTCTGAGTAAAAACGACCGAAGCATCGATACAAATCAAATAGTCGAAAATATTTTCCCGATTGGGCTTTGCCCGCACTTAAGCACGCCGCCAATCCAGCCGTTACTACCTTCACAGAATTAACAAAACGGTACGCAATTTCAGGCAGTAAAACCTGCCGATTCATTTGCGTGCCGCACGTTGCTAAAAATTGGAGAGGGTCCATGTTTGTCGCTATTGGTTGGGTGCTGGTTCTCGGCTCTGTGATCGGGAGCTTCGTGGGAGTGGGCGGCCATTTGCCCGCGCTGGTTCAGCCGTTCGAACTGCTGTGTATTTTCGGCGCGGCAATGGGCGCGTTCGTCGTCAGCAATCCCGTTTCGGTATTGAAGAAAACCATCAAGGCTCTGCCCGGATGCTTCAAGGGCGGCAGTTATTCGAAAGAGGTTTATCTCGAACTGATTGCGCTGCTCTACGAGCTGCTTCAGAAAGCGCGTAAGGAAGGCATGATGGCGCTCGAAGTCGACGTCAATGCGCCGGAAGAAAGCGCGCTTTTCCAGAAGTATTCGCACGTTTTGAAGGACCATCATCTGCTCGATTTCATTGTCGATTATCTGCGGATGATGGCGACGGGCAACGTCAACGTACACGAGGTGCAGGACCTGATGGACGAAGAGCTGGCGACGCATCACGCCGAATCGTCGGTGGCCGCGAACGCGATCCAGAAGATGGCTGACGGCCTGCCCGCGTTCGGCATCGTCGCGGCCGTGATGGGCGTCGTCCACACGATGGGCTCGGTCGGCGCGCCGCCCGCCGTGCTAGGCGAGATGATCGCGGGCGCGTTGGTCGGCACGTTCCTCGGCATTCTGCTCGCGTATGGCTTCATCGGCCCCGTCGCGGATCTGCTCAACGCCAAGGGCCGTGCGGAAGCCAAGCCGTATCAGTGCGTGAAGGCCGTGCTGCTCGCGTCGCTGTCCGGCTACGCGCCGCCCGTCGCCATCGAATTCGGACGCAAGGTGCTGTTCACGGCCGACCGTCCGAGCTTTCAGGAGCTCGACGACGCCGTGCGCGCCACCAAGATGCCGAAGTCGGCCTGACGCGCGCATAGAGGGAGATCAGCATGGCCGAAAGACGACCCCGCGGCGAAGAGGCGAGCGAGAAGGCCGCGCCCGTCATCGTGCGACGCTCGAAGAAGGGCGACGGGCACGGCGCGCATCACGGCGGCGCATGGAAGATCGCCTACGCGGACTTCGTGACCGCGATGATGGCGTTCTTCCTGCTGATGTGGCTGCTCGGCTCGACGTCGAAGTACGACAAGCAGGGCATCGAGGATTACTTCAACACGCCGCTGTCGAGCCTGCTCGGCGGCAACGAAGGGACGGCGGCAGCGCGTCCGAACGTAATTCAGGGCGGCGGCCGCGACATGTCCGACACGCGCCCCGGCGACGGCAAGAAAGCGCAGCAGGAGCCCGCGAAACCGACGCTCACGCAGGCGACGATGGCGCCCAACGACACCGCGCGTCTCGAACAGCTGAAGGCGAAGCTGTCGGCGCTGATCGAGCAGACACCCGCGTTGAAGGCGTTCAAGGATCAGATCCGCATCTCGATCACGAACGAGGGCTTGCGCATCGAGATCGTCGATTCCTTGAAGCGTCCGATGTTCGCGACGGGCAGCGCGAAACTGCAGAGTTACGCGGTCGAGATTCTCACGCAGATCGGCGCGTCGCTGAACGATGTCGATAACCGCATTTCGATTGCGGGCCACACGGATGCCGCTACCTACGCGAACGGCCCGGCAGGTTATTCGAACTGGGAGCTGTCGTCGGAACGCGCGAACGCGGCGCGGCGTGCGTTGGTCGCAGGCGGCATGCGGGAAGACAAGCTGCTGCAGGTACGCGGTCTCGCCGACGTGCTGCCGCTCAACGCGAATGTCGCCGATGAGCCGACCAACCGCCGCATCAGCGTGCTCGTGCTGAACAAGGCCGCCGAGCAGGCGTTCTTCCGCGACGGCGGACGCACGTCGATCGATGAAGCGCTGCCTGCGAGCGAGGCGATTCCCGGCGTGGTGTCGAAACTGAAGGTAAGCACGCGCAGCGCGTATTGATCGCGATGTCGTGTGTTCAGCCGCGCGCTTCGAAAGGAGCGCGCGGCTTTTTTTGCTTCGTTTCAGCGCGAGTTCACTGAGCGAATTGCACGCACAATGAAACGGTCATACGCATCGTTTCGCCCAGCGACACATTCGCGTCGTCAATTGCCTCAGGTTTTGCGCTCAGGCAAGGCAATTTCAGCGCTGCACTTCACAACCGCAACACGTTTCTGATATTGGTAGAGGGAGCGTAGCTGTTGCGCTTGCGCGAGATCACGCGTGCAAACGTGCATTTCCCTTCCAATGCCTCATTGACGGAGAACGACAATGCAAAGAAGACACTTCGTGACAGCAAGTGCCGCTGCACTCGCATACGGCAGTCTGCTGTTGTCGGGCTGCAGCACGACGACGAGCAGCGGTGAATCGGCCGCGACCGACATGTCCAAGCGGCAGTCGATCGACTCCAGCGTCGACGGCGCGCTTTCGAAGCTCTACACGACCGTACAGGGCTCGCGTGAACTGGTCGGCAAAGCGCGCGGCGTCCTGGTGTTCCCATCCGTGCTGCAGGTGGGCTTCGTGGTGGGCGGGCAGTATGGCGAAGGCGCGCTGCGCGTCGGCGGCAGCACGGCGGGCTATTACAGCACGATCTCCGGCTCGTTCGGCCTGCAGGCGGGCGCACAGTCGAAGGCGATCATCTTCCTCTTCATGACGCAAGACGCGCTCGACAAATTCCGCAACGCCAAGGGCTGGTCGGCGGGCGCCGATGCGTCGGTGGCGCTCATCAAGGTCGGGGCGAACGGCGCTGTCGATACAACGACGGCAACCGAGCCTGTCGAAGCAATCGTCATGACGAACTCCGGACTGATGGCCGACGTATCGCTCGCGGGCACCAAGGTGTCGAAGCTGAACATCTGAGCTTGCTGCCGCGCGACGTGGCGCGCTCGCCGCCGTCGCGCATCGCTGCTTCGCGAAAAGAAAAACGGCTCGCCGAGACCGATGGCGGGCCGTTTGCTTTTTGCTTGCGATGCGGCGATCAGAAACGATACGTCACGCCGACCTTCACGATGGGGTACCAGCGCCACTTGTCGGCTTTGTCCTGCAGGGCCTGGCGCTCCTGATCGACGTTCGCCTGACCCGCTTCGGCGACGATGTCCGCGGGGACGTCGAGCGTCACTTCCGGGCGGCCATAGGTGACACCTGCATCGAAGAACGCCGAGAAGCCCTTCTGCGCGACAGGCGTATGACCGAAGCCAATGCCGATATACGGGCGCACCGTCGGATACTTCGCCTTCGCGTGAACGGTCTCGCCATTCGTCGCGTAGTTGGTGCCGTTGATGTTGACCGTGCCGCTCGGGCTGTTCGCGTCGCCCGATACGTTATCCCCGCCGATCAACATGCCGGCCGTAATGCGGAACGGCACCGAAGCGGGCGCCGGGAAGAAGTCGAGGTACAGGCCGCCGTGATAGATCTTGGCCTTGCCGTCGTAGTTCAGGCCGCCGGCGCTGAAGTTGTGCGAGAGCGCAAAGCCGTTGAATTCGGCGCGGATGTTGTCGCGCGTGCCGAGCGGTTCGGAGAAGCCGATACCGAGGCCTTCCGTGCCGACCTGACCATAAATTTCGTGAGCGTGCGCGACGGGCGCGGACAGCGCAAAGCCCGCCGCAAGCGTGACCAACAGCCTTTTCATCTGTGAGATTTCCATCGGGGTTCTGGAGGGCGCCTGACCTTGACGCCGCGTGTATCGGGAAAAATTGCCCGTCACACGCATTGACCTTGCGTTGCGGCGGCGTCCCAGACCCGTCTTATTACGGACCACTCACAGAAAATCTTTAGTGCATATTTAAATCGTTCTTGGCGTGCCGTCTCAAACCCTTTAAATGGCGGGCTCCTCAGCTGAAATCGATAAATTACACGGCCTTACCAATGCTTTAAATCCGTCATTCGATGCCGCGCGTCAATCGCTGGATCGCCTGAGGCGGCTGGCCGAACGCACGCAAAAAAGCCCGGCGCATGCGCTCGCGGTCGCCGAAGCCCACGTCGCGCGCCACCACGTCGACGCCGTGCCGCCCCGTCTCGAGCATCAGACGCGCCGCTTCGACGCGCAGCCGCTCGACCGCCTTCGCGGGCGTCTGCCCCGTTTCTTCCCTGAACGCGCGCGTGAACTGCCGCGGGCTCAGATGCGCGGCGTCCGCGAGCTGCTCGACGGAAAGCGGCGTGTTCAGATTGCGCCTCGCGTACGACAGCGCCGTCTGGATGCGATCGGACTTCGGCTCGAGTTCGAGCAGCGCCGAAAACTGCGATTGACCGCCCGCGCGCCGGTGATACACGACGAGCTTGCGCGCGACATGGCGCGCTAGCTCCACGCCCGCGTCCTTCTCGACGAACGCGAGCGCAAGGTCGATGCACGCCGTCATACCCGCCGACGTCCACACGTCGTTATCGATGATGAAGATGCGGTCCTCTTCCACTTTCACAGCTGGATAACGTTTGCGCATGTCTTCGGCGTAGTACCAGTGCGTGGTCGCGCGCCTGTCGTCCAGCAGGCCCGCATCGGCCAGATGAAACGCGCCCGTGCAGGCGGCGGCAACGCGGCGCGCCGCCGGCGCCGCCCGCTTCAGGAACTCGATCAGCGACGGCGGCGAGGGCTGCAGATCGTTGTCGCCGACGACGAGGATCGTGTCGAAGCGGCTGTCGTCGAACGGCTGCGTCGAGACCTCGAAGCCGGACGAGCACGGCACCGGCCCGCCGTGCTCGGACAGCAGGACGTATTCGTACAAGGGCTCGCTCATCTCGCGGTTCGCGAACTCCAGCACGCTCGTCATGCCGAGATTCATCACCTGAAAACCGGGGAACAGAACGATTCCGACGCGCAGCATGGCTTGGCTCCAGTGATGTCCGGAAAAGAGGCATATACGACATTGAGGCCATGTGAGTATGCACCTAATCTGACGGTCATGCAGACGACGCCGCGTCGCCTGCGCCCTCTGACCTCAGGAGCATTGATATGTCGAATTCTTCCAATACCGCAGCGAACCTCGGCACAGCCGTCGTGACGGGCGCCTCGTCGGGCATCGGCGCGATCTACGCGGACCGCCTCGCACGCCGTGGCTATGACCTGATCCTCGTTGCCCGCAACCGCGCGCGCCTCGAACAACTGGCGACACGAATCTCGAACGAAACGGGCCGCTCGGTAGAAATCGTCGCCGCCGATCTGAACGACGACGCCGATATCCGCCGTGTTGAAAACGTGCTGCGCACCGACGCGAGCATCACGATGCTGGTGAACAACGCGGGCGTCGGCGCAGCGGCACCGCTGGTGGATTCCGACGTCGACAAGATGGAAGCGATGATCAAGCTGAATGTCGTCGCGCTGACGCGGCTCACGTACGCCATCGCGCCCGGTTTCGTCGCGCGTGGCGGCGGCAACATCATCAACATTGCGTCGATCGTGGCAGTGGCGCCGGAAATCCTGAACGGCGTGTATGGCGGTACGAAGGCATTCGTGCTGGCGTTCACACAATCGCTGCATCACGAACTGGCGAGCAAGGGTGTCAAGGTGCAAGCCGTTTTGCCGGGCGCGACGCGCACCGAGTTCTGGAGCGTCGCGGGCATGCCGATCGAGACCGTCGAAGAGATGGGCATTGTGATGTCGGCGGAACAGATGGTGGATGCGTCTCTTGTCGGCTTCGATCTGGGTGAACTCGCGACGATTCCGTCGCTGCCCGATTACGCCGACTGGCAAGCGTTCGAGTCGGCGCGCGCCGCGCTCGGGCCGAATTTGTCGCGTACGACACCGGCTGCGCGGTTCAACGTGGCTTGATGTTGTGAAGTGAGTGCGGTGCGACGCGATGGGGGTTTCACGTCGCGTCGCGCTTTGCCGTGCGGGGTGCGGCGAGTTTATGCGCCTAGACCATGTGCTCGAAGCGTCAGGCTTCGCGAACGGTCAGAACGCGGTGAGGTGCGGAGTTTATGCGCCTAAACCGCATGCCCGAAGGGACGGACGTTGCGAGCGGCTAACACGCGGCGAGGCGCGGCATTTATGCGCCTGACCCGCATGCCCGAAACGCCGCACGTCGCGAACAGCAAACCCGCGCGGAGGCGCAGGGTTTATGCGCCTAAACCGCATGCCCGAAGCACCGCACGCCGCGAACAGCCAGCCCGTGCCGAGGCGCAGAGTTTATGCGCCTAAACTCGCCGCCCACCCCGTGTCGACCCAGCGCACGCCATGCGCCTCACGCGCCCAGCAGCACGCCGGTACGGAACGCCCGCGTTCCCGTCACGCGGCCAAGCGGCGCGCCCGCCGTCACGAAGCGGATCGCGCGTCGCATATAGAGCACGCCTTCCGTATTGCTGGTGATCGTCGTGGTTTCGTCTGTCAACGGATCGACGATATCGAACAGCGCGTCGCCGGCGCGAATCCAGTCACCGATCTTCACGCGATGCACGAGGATGCCGCTAACGGGCGCGTAGAACTGCTCGCTGCCCGCGAGCGGCGTCGCGGGCGTCGGCAGTTCCGGCAGCGGCTTCGCGCTGCCTTCAATTGCCTTGCGATGCGTCAGATAGTCGACGAGCGCGTCGGCGTCCTGCTGCGCAACCTCGTACGATACGTCGCGCTGTCCGCGGCATTCGATCGTCACCGCAACCGTGCCCGTCGGCACCGGCTTGCCGGCGGGCATCTGTTGCTGCAAATGCCACCACAAGAGGCTGTGCGCTTCGTCGAACGCCTGGCCGCCTGAGTCCGTTGCGAGCAGCGACGCTTCCGAGCGCAGATAGCGCGCGAGCGGCTCGACCTCCGGCCAACCCGCCTCGCTCGTGTAGACGTGCATCACCGCTTCGAGCGAGCAATGCAGATCGATCACGACGTCCGCGTCGTAAGAAAGCTTCAGCAACGCGAGTTGCAACGACTCGTACTCGGTGAGCGGCTTTTGCGCATCCAGTTGCTCACGCACCAGTTCGCGAATCAGATTGCGGTTCTGCTGCGCGTCGGCGCCGAGGCGGTCCTTCGCCCGATCCAGCAGCGTCGTGAACTGCATGAAGTGCCGATTGAAGTTCTTGCCGCTGCCCGTTTCGAACCGGCCGATGAACTGGCCGAGCACATGCTGCCCGAGCCCGACGGGATTCGCGACGGGCACGAGCACGATTTCGGCTTTCAGCAAGCCTTGCGATTCGAGTTCCACGAGGCGCCGCTTGAGCAGCACCGTCGTGAGCATCGCGGGCGTTTCGTCCGCGTGCAGCGACGACTGGATATAGATTTTTTGCCCGCTGTTTTGCGGGCCGAAATGAAACGCGACGAGTTCGCGTGACGTGCCCACGGCGGGCGAAAGAAGCGGAATCGATTGCCTGTTCATGTGACTCTTCTGGATGTCGTTCGACGTGTAACCGGATCAGTTACCGTACGGATCGAAGTCGAAATACTTGTGCGCGATCTGCGCGTAGGTGCCGTCTTTGCGCATCGACGCGATTGCGGTGTTGATCGACGTCTGCAACGCGGCTTCGTCCTTGCGCAAGCCGATGCCGACGCCGCGATCGCCCATATCGAGCGGCTCGCCGACGAACGCGAAGCCCTTGCCTTGCGGCGTGCGCAGGAAGCCGTAGTCGGCTTCGACGGTGCCGAGCAACGCGCCGTCCAGGCGTCCATTGACCAGATCGCTGAATACTTCGTCCTGGCCCTTGTACGCCACCACATGGACGCCAGCGGGCGCCCAGTGCGACTGCGCGAACGACTCGAACTGCGTGCCCGTTTGCACGCCGATCTGCTTGCCGGCGAGCGTCGTGGGCGCGCTGCCGTTCAGCGCGGTGCCCTGCTTTGCAACCAGTCGCGATTTGAACTGGAACAGCTTCGACGAAAAGAGAATCTGCTGCTCGCGCTTCGCGGTGATCGCCATCGACGACATGATCGCGTCGATCTTGCGAGCCTGAAGCGCCGGAATCATGCCGGAGAATTCCAGTTCGACCCATTCGCAGCGCGCGTGAATGCGCTTGCAGATTTCATTGCCGAGATCGACGTCGAAGCCCTTGAGACTGCCGTCGGGGGATTTCGCATCCATCGGCGGATAGGTCGGGTCGATGCCGAGACGAATCGTGTCGTTATCGCGTGCGAACGCTGCATGGCTTGCGAAACCCAGTGCGGCGAGGAGAAGTATCAGCGAAGTCTTCATGGCTAACGGGCCTATCGGTCGGCGGTGACGGGATGGATTCTGAGCCGATCCTACGATGCGCCAGTGATACAAAAGAGTGCAAATCTGTCTATCATGATCACTTCTGCTGATCGCCCGCTTTTTCACTCCTGTCGACGATGGCCCTGACCATTTCCCAACTTCGCGTGTTCACGGCTGTGGCCGAGCACGGCAGCATCCGCGCCGCGTCGCGCGCGCTCGGTATCGCGCAAAGCGGAATCACGCAGCAATTGCAGAACCTCGAATCGATGCTCGGCGCCACGCTCTTCACGCGCACCAATCGCGGCATCGCGCTGACGGCGATCGGGCAGCGCATGCTGCAACGCGCGGCGACGATCCTCGGCGAATGCGCGCGCGCCGAACATGAAGCGCAGCAACTGCGTGGCGAGTACGCCGGACAGGTCACGTTCGGCATGACGACCGAGCCGCTGATCGATGCGGGCGCGCCCGTGCTGACCGAGTTTCGCGAGCGCTTTCCGCGCGTGGCCGCGCACATGCGCACGGGCACGTCGCGGATGATGATTCAGTGGATACGCGAGGGCACGCTCGACTTCGCCGTCGCGCTCGTCTCGAAGCACACGGACACGACCGACCTCTCCGTGACGAAGCTGTATCCGTCCGATCCCGTCGTCGTATGCAGGCGCGGTCATCCGATGGCGCATGCAAAGTCACTTGCCGAACTCGCGGATTGCTCGTGGATCGCGACGCGCTCGCCCAATCTCACCGACGATCCGCAAGCGCACCGCCTGAACGATCTGTTCGCGAGTCACCATCTCGCGCCGCCGAGAATCGTCTCGACCGTCGAAGGGCTGTTCGAGTCACTGCATCTGGTGAGCGAGACGGATTGTCTGTCGCTGGAGGCAGCCGTGGTGACGAAGCGCGGGCCGTTCGCGCGCGTGCTGACCACGATCGACGTGCGCGAGCGCGTCGCCGCGCAGGACGTCTGCGTATTGCAACGCGCCGCCGCGCCGCTCACGCCCGCCGCCCAGGAACTCGCAACGATGATCGCGTCGTACACGCGAACAGTGCGCGCGCGAAATCATCGGACATAGTTGAGCCAGCAACCACCGCTCACTGTTCGGGCTCCCGTAAACCCTCACCTGAAGCACGTTCCGCCGGCCTTGGCAGAAAACCGCGCGCAGTTGGCAGCATCGCGTGTATCAATGCTTTTGCCGCGCGCGGAGGCTCTCCCTACACTTTGATCACACGCCGATCGCTCACTTCGACACAGCGAACGGCCACCACCGATCACGTTCTGGAGAACCCGAAATGAGCGAAATCATCGCAGGCATCAAGATCCCCGACAGCAAGATGGCGCGCGAAGCGACGCAGCTCGTGCGCGACACCGAAACCGATCTGCTCTATCACCACTCGCGCCGCGTGTTCCTGTTCGGCGCGCTGACAGGCGAGCGCAAGCAACTGAAGTACGACCCGGAGTTGCTGTACATCGGCGCAATGTTCCATGACATGGGCCTGATGGAGAAATACAGCAGCGCGCACGACCGCTTCGAAGTCGATGGCGCGAATGTCGCGCGTAATTTTCTGCAGGGCTACGGCATCGACGAAAACGACATCGACATGGTGTGGGACTCGATCGCGCTGCACACGACGCCGGGCATTCCGCAGTACAAGAAACCCGTGGTGGCGCTGGTGACGGCCGGCGTCGAAATGGACGTGCTGGGTCTCGCCTATGACGAGTTCTCGACGGAAGACCGCAAGCTGATCGTCGCAGCGCATCCGCGCGGCGAGAGCTTCAAGGAAAACATCATCGACGCGTTCGCGAACGGCACCAAACACAAGCCGCTGACGACGTTCGGCAACGTGAAGGCCGACGTGCTCGCGCTGAAAGACCCGGAATACAAGCGCCTGAACTTCTGCAGCATCATCCTCGGCTCGGCGTGGAACGACTCGAACGTGCAGGCGGGCACGTGCCGCAATCCCGCGCACAACCACGGCTAAGCGCTACTGACCGCTCTCTCCTCGTCAAGGTCTGTTGACGATCAAGCCGCTTGCAGTCTCCGCTCAAGCGTGCCTTTGAATCCGCGTTCTCGCGAGCGCGGATTCTTTTTTTTGTCGGGACAGAACTGCGAACGGTTGATTTGTTCGCGCTTCACTCATCGCGCCAGAATTGCGCGTGACGACCGTCGAACGGTGTGCGAAGGCAGTTCGCCAAACTGCGCCTTGTACGCATTGGCGAAATGCCCGAGGTGAACGAATCCCCACTGAGCGGCGGCATCGCTGACGGAAAGATCGGCTTGGCGCGTATCGAGCAGCAGGCGCCGCACCTGTGCGAGCCGCAACGAGCGCACGTAAGTCAGCGGATTGGTTTGCACGACAGCCTGAAAACTGTTCTGCACCGTGCGCCGGCTCACGCGCAATTGCGTGCAGAGGCTTTGAATGTCGATGAGCTCGTCGGGATGGTTGACCACGAAATCGTGAATGCGGCGCACGATATCGGCCTGACATGCATAGGTCAGCCGGTTCGACGATGCGGGCACGTGATACGCGAGCAGATCGACCAGCGCCTCGCTCACCTGATTGCGCACCGCGTGCTGCGCGCGGATGTCGTCGAACGCGTCGGGTTGCGCCAGCACGCGTTCGATCAGCGTCGCGAGTTGCAGCCCCGCGCGCGTACATGCGGCATTCGGAATATCGAGCACGGTGCGGCGAAAGAGATTGTCGTCGAGTTCGACGCCCGCGCAATCGGCGACGCCTTGCAGCATGTCCGAATCGACCACGACGCCGATCAGTGCCATATCGTCGGGCGAATGGAACTCGAACGGCATGCCGCCTTGCGCCATCACGAACCCGCCGCGATCGATACGCACGCCGCCGAACGAGAACGCCCCTGCGCCCGCGAGCGGAATGCCAAACGTCATATGATTGTCCGGCAACTGCCCGCGCTGCACGACGCGCAGATTCGCCGACTCGTGGAACACCTGCAGGCCGTCCAGCTCGATCTGCTTCACCGCGCTGCGAAACGTGCCTGAGCCGATCTGGTCGTAACGCTGATCCCAGCCCCGCAGCGCGGCCGCGTGGTCATCGGCATCGTTGAAGAACTGGTGATGAACGTACACGGTGCCCCCACAATCTCAAAAAAACCGCCAAGTTGCCTAGAATAAACCGACCACGCGGTCGGGGAAATGCTTCCGAGGGTTTGTCCTGGGCGTTTTCGTCGGCTGGACGCGACAGTCCGTGGATTTTGACGGACGCGCTTACTTCCCCATTCTAGTCGGCGTCAAAAATCCGCCGAAGCCTTCCAGAACACCAGGCGCACTAAAGAAAATCCTTAATGCCCGGCTGTTACCGGGCTAGATTTACTTATATCCTAGCGAATCGCTTTTTCCCGCCTGGATATCAATGGTGACGACCCGATCCCGCTCTGCCACGCCTCTCGCGATGCATCGCAATCTGCCGATGCTGCTGCTGCGCGCGCGCGAACTCATGATGGCGCGCTTTCGTCCCTTGCTTACGGCGCAGGGGCTGACCGAGCAGCAATGGCGCATCATTCGCGCGCTGCACGAAAACGGGCCGCTGGAGCCCCGGCAGATCTGCGCGCTGTGTACGATTTCGAGTCCGAGTCTCGCCGGCGTCCTGGCGCGTATGGAAGATCTTGGCCATGTAACGAAAGCGCGCTTCGAGGACGATCAACGGCGCGTGCGCGTGTCGCTGACTGCCCAGAGCGCGGAGATCGTCGAGCGGATGAAGCCGATGCTCGAAGCGGAATATCGCGCGCTGGAAGATAAAGTTGGTGCGAAGGTTGTCGGTGATCTTTATGCGGCGGTGGATGCGTTGATCAGGGAACTGGATGCGGAAGAAAGCCGCAATGCGGAGCGAGACGAACGCGGCACGTGAAGCGCGTGGCGCGTGACAGTAGCCGGATCTGCGAACAGATATTGCTAGTGGTATCTGCGATTTGCCTTTGGGCTTCATGCGTTGCCGTTCGGTGTTTTGGCCTTTACGCTGGCATCCGCGATTTGTTAGCGTGCTTCACGCGTCGCCCCTGTGCGGGGCGGCACCTACTTTTCTTTGCCGCCGCAAAGAAAAGTAGGCAAAAGAAAGCGGCTCACCCCGCCAGTGCTAGTTTTTGCCTGAGGGCCCCCAGAGGGTCTTACGCTTCACACGGCAACGTATCTGTTCGCGTTCGTTGCGAACGCTCTCAACAGACGCCTCACCCGCTTCAGATACCCGTACAAGGACTGGCGGCAGCGAATGGTTTGCGCCGCCCAGGTGGCAAACTGTGTGTAGGTTGTCGCGTCGTATAACTCGGCGCTCTTACCTGGTGGGACGCGTGTACTATCGGTCCGAAGTGAGGCGTGTGTAGCGCTACGGCCTACACACAGTTTGCCACCTGGGCGGCGGAGGAATATCCGGCGCGGCACGCTGCGACGCGGACGCGCGAAGCGGGTGAGGCGCACCGCAAGAGCGCTGGCAACAAACATGAATCACGTGATTGCCGTGTGAGGCGTGGGACCGGTTGGGGTCCCTCAGGCAAGAAAAAATGTTAGCGGTGTTAGCCGCTTTCTTTTGCCTACTTTTCTTTGCGGCGGCAAAGAAAAGTAGGTGCCGCCCCGCACAGGGGCGACGCGTGAAGCACGCTAACAAATCGCGGATGCCAGCGAAAAGCAAAAACACCGAACGGCAACGCATGAAGCGCAAAAGCTACTCACTTTCCCCCTCACCCGCTGCTTCGATCAACTTCAACGACACATCCGCATCACCAATCTTCTCAATCGCCAGCAGCGCAAACCGCGCCAGAAACATCGGCGCATTAGCCTCGCCGACTTGGGTCATCGTCTTGCACAGCCGCGTATAGACGGTATCGAGTTCTGCATCGGTCATCGCGTTCTCCATTCGTTGAATCGGTTCATCAAGCAAGCGCGCGCGTAATCGCGGTCTCGACATCATCCGCGCTTGCATTGCGCCAGCGCCCCAGCACATGTCCATCCGGGCGCAGCAGATACACCGTGCCCGGCTTCGCGTCATAGCGCTCGAAGATGCGCCCCGTGTGATCCCACGCATGCACGCCCTGCGCCTCGGCATGCAAACGCGCGCTGATCGACACAACCTTGAACGGCACCCCACGTTCACGCATCGCTTGCCCAACTGCAGTGAAGTCAGCGGACACGTCGCCCTCTTCACCAAAACACAACACCGTAAACCGCGCACCGACGAGATCAGTCAAATGCGCTTCACGCGCATGCCCACCTTCAGCAATCGTCACCGGAAACTCGGCAAGCACCGCCCCCGGCACCGGCCCCGCCGCAAACCCATCGCCATCGGCAACATTCAGCGGCGACTGCGCATAAGTAATCGCCGACGTCTGCCGCGGGTTAATCAATGAGCGCACACCCGGATGCTTCACGGCAAGACTCAACACGGCCTTGCGCATCAGATCGAATGCAAACGAAGGCGGCGCCATGAACTCGGTACTCTTCGTGCCATAGCTCAAATTCTCATGCGTAGCGGCAACACGCTCATCCGAATAGCTATCGAGCAACTTCGCCGACGCCAATCCCTTCACAACAAACGCCAGCTTCCACGCGATATTGTCCGCATCATCAATACCCGAATTCGCGCCGCGCACGCCAAAGATCGGCACGAGATGCGCGGCATCGCCCGCGAACATCACGCGCTGGTGACGATAGCGCTCGAGCGTCAACGCATTGGCCTTGTAGATCGTGATCCAGATCGGCGCCCACTCGCCTTTCTCGCCCATCATATCGAGCAGGCTCTGCACGCGCGGCATCACGTTTTCAGGCTTCACAGCCTGCTCCGCGTCTTCGCCGTCGCGCAGTTGATAGTCGATTCGCCACACGTTATCCGGCTGCTTGTGTACGAGCACAGTCGAACCCGGATTCGACGAAGGATCAAAATACGCGAGACGTTCCGTCGGACGATCGCTTTGTAGTTCGATATCGACGATCACATAGCGCCCTTCGTAGCTCGTGCCTTGCAACTGCAAGCCGAGCGCTTCGCGGATCGTGCTGCGCCCGCCATCGGCGGCGACGACCCAATCCGTCTCTAGCGCGTAGTCGCCATCTGGCGTGGTCAATTGAAGCGTTGCGCCATCGTCACGCGAATCGATCGACTTCACGCGCGTCTGCCAGCGGATATCGATCAGATCGGCGCGCTTCTCCGCTGCATCCAGCAAGAACTGTTCGATGTGATATTGCGCGAGGTTGACCATCGGCGGCAGCTTCTGGTTCTCGTCCTGCGGCATCGTGAAGTGCAGCACTTCCGTCTCGCGATAGAAGCTGCGTCCGCCTGTCCACGGCAAGCCGGTTTTCAGAAAGCCGTCTAGTGCGCCGAGCCGTTCGATGATCTCCAGACTACGGCGTGAGATGCAGATCGCGCGGCTGCCATAGCAGACGGAGTCGTCCGCTTCGATCAGCACGCAGCGCACGCCGTGATTTGCGAGTCCGAGCGCGACAGCCAGTCCGACGGGCCCGCCGCCGACGATCGTCACCGCGTGACGCTGCGCGTCCACGCCCTGCGTCAGTTGCGGCACGCGCGCTGCGTATTTTTTCCCAGCGAACGGATACGGTTTGAATTGCTTGTTCATCGAATGCTCCAGATCGATTCGTTCAGGCGAGCCGCGCATGTGGCGCTTCGCGTTTATCCATCGGCAGCAACGTCACGATGATCACGCCGATCACCAGCAGCACCGCCGAATACAGCAGTCCCGCCGAGAAGCTGTGCGTCCCATCCCGCAGCCAGCCGACGATCAGCGGATTGAGCGCCGAACTGATGTTGCCCGTCGCGTTGATCACGGCGATGCCGATGGCGCGTGCGCGAAAGCTCAACGCATGATCGGGCGTGGTCCAGAAGATCGACATCGCCGTGTATGAACCCGCCGACGCGAGGCACACGCCGAACATGCGCATCGCCGGGTTCGCCGAGTATGCGGTGCATAGCCAGCCCGCAGCGGAGAACAGCATCGGAATCATCAGATGCCATTTGCGTTCCTGCTTGCGGTCGGAACGGCGTCCCCACCAGATCATCGCGATGATCGTACACACCTGCGGGATCGCGGCGAGCAAGCCAATCGTGCGATTGCTCGCATCCGCGCTGAAGCTCTTCACGATCAGCGGCGTCCACACGGCGACCATCGCGAGCGTATTCACGAGGCAGAAGTACGCAATCGCGAACTTCACGACAGCCGGCGAGAGCAGTTCACTGACGATGCTCTTCTGACCATTCGTATGAGCACTCACAGTAGCGTCCTGCTTATGTTCCGCAGCAAGTGCCGCGGCAAGCGTGCGCTTCTCTTCGTCGTCGAGCCAGCGCGCCTGTTGCGGGCTGTCGTCGAGATATGCATACACAACGAGACCGAGAATCGCCGACGGCAAGCCTTCGAGCAGGAAGAGCCATTGCCAGCCCTTCAGTCCAAGCGTGCCGTCGAGTCCAAGAATGAAGCCCGACAACGCCGAACCAACCGCGGCCGTCACGGGCATCGCAATCATGAACAGCGCGTTGGCGCGCGCCCGGTACGCGGCCGGAAACCAGTAGGTCAAATACAGCAGAATGCCCGGCAGAAAGCCCGCTTCCGTCACGCCGACCAGTACGCGCAACACGTACAGCGTGCCGGGACTCGACGCGAACATCGTCGCCGTCGACGCAAGCCCCCACGCGATCATGATCGTGCCGATCCACCTGCGCGCACCGATGCGCGCCAGCACGACGTTACCCGGAATCCCGAACGCAATGTAGGCGACGTAGAAGAGCGTCGTCGCGAGACCGAATTGCGTGCTGGTGAGCCCGAGGTCCTTCATCATCGTCAGGCCGGCAAAGCCAATGTTGATGCGGTCGAGAAACGAGAAGAAGAACAGCACGAACAGGAACCCCAGCAGATGCCGCGATACCTTCGCGATCACCGGTTGTTCGTGCGCATGCGGCGCGGTGGTGGCAGGCGTCGCATGCAGCGCGCCGGCTCGCGAGGAGGTGTCCATACCGTTGTCTCCGATGTTGTCGCATTCTGATGCGTCGCAGTATGGAGCGCGGCTATGTGCTGCCTGTCCTCATTTTGGGTACAACGTGGGGCCCGTTAAGGCCTGGGGAAAACGCGGATAAGTCAGCGGAAACGCGTGCCGAGAAAAAGAGGATTGCGTCAGACCTTACCCGGCCCGATGCACAGCGCGAACAGTTGCCGCTGGCTCGAAATGCCGAGGCGCCGGAACGCGCGCTTCTGATACGTAACGACGCTCGTCGCCTTGATGCCCATCGTGTCGCCGATTTCCTGCGCGGTGCGTCCTTCGAGCACGCCCGTCAGCACGTCGAGTTCGCGCTTCGACAGTTCGGGACAGAGGCCGCGCACGCGCGCGAGCATCAGATGCGAGATCGCCAGATCACGCTGGCCGCAGATCGCGTAGTGATGCTTCGCCGCGTGCGCAATCAACGGCGCCATCGCTTCGATCAACGCGATCTCGCGCGGATGGTAATTGCCGAAGCGTCGGTCGCGATACAGGTTCACCGAGAGCCAGATATCGGGCGTCGGCTGCACGAGCAGCGACACGCGGTCCGACACGTTCGGCTGCTGATAACACGCCGCGCGATACGCTTCGTTGAGAATGTCTTCGCTGGTCTGCTGATGCAGCACGAGTGTCGAGCCGGGCTTGTCGTTGCGCGCCGACGAAACGATCTTCTGGTTGCCGTCGAGTGCATAGAAATGACGCGCGTACGTATCCGCGACGTCGCGCAGAAAACGCCCACCGCGATGGTCCGCCACAGAAACAGTACGCGGCCGGTTGCCGAACTCGTACGCGAAGATCGTGCATTGCGAAATCGCCGCGATGTCGCCGAGCAGCTTGAGTACTTCGGCGGCGAGCGCATTCGAATCGTCGCTGCCGATCGACGAAACGAGTCCCGTCGCGCGGCTGAGATCCAGCTGCCCTTGAGAAACGGGACGGTCGAGACGCCATGAACGCATGATCGGAGTATGGCCGGAAGCGGCGAGAGGAAACGACGAATAGCATCATTTTAATCTGCGCCACGTTTGCGCATGGGCGGCGGGCGCTCCGACATGCGAACCGGCGCAACTGCGCCGATCAGCACGTCACGCCGACACTAACAATCCCGCAAGCTGCCGCGAAATTGCCTACAGTAAAAAGCTCAAACGCTCGTGCCGTTTTGATAGATGGCGCGCGCGACTCGCGTGCCGCATCGCAACATCTTCCGGAGATGAGTCATGGCGACATGGAAACCCGATCCGACCTTCTATCCTTCCGCGCGCATGGCAAGCAGCGCGCCGAAGGAGACCGTCGCGTATGTGGCGAGCTTCGATCCGTCGCGCGAAACGCCCGACGAACTCGCCGTCGTCGATGTCGATCCGGGCTCGGCAGAATATGGACGCATCGTCGGCCGCGTGGCGATGCCCAATACGGGGGACGAGCTGCATCACTTCGGCTGGAACGCCTGCAGCTCGTGCCTGTGTCCGAACGCGCCGCATCCGCATACGGAACGCCGCTATCTCGTCGTGCCGGGGCTGCGCTCGTCGCGCATCCATATTCTCGATACGAAGCCGGACAAGCGGAAGCCACAGATCGTCCGCGTGCTCGAACCCGCGGAAGTCGCGGAAAAAGCGGGCTATACGCGCCCGCATACTGTCCACTGCGGGCCGGCGGGCATCTACGTCGTGTCGCTCGCGAATGCGCAAGGCGAAGCGCCCGGCGGCATCTTCCTGATGGATCACGAGACCTTCGACATTCGCGGCCAGTGGGAAATCGATCGCGGCCCGCAGGAGCTGTCATACGACGGCTGGTGGCATCTCGGCTACGACACCGTCGTGACGAGCGAATGGGGCCTGCCCGCGACTTTCGAAAACGGCCTCGTGCCGGAAGTGCTGCTGGGCGGCAAGTACGGGCATCGGCTGCACTTCTGGGACATGAACACGCGCAAGCACAAGCAGGTCGTCGACTTCGGCGCGGAGAACCAGCTGGTGTTCGAACTGCGTCCCGCGCACGATCCGACCAAAGCCTACGGCTTCGTCAATTCGGTGATCAGCCTCAAAGACCTGTCGGCGTCGATCTGGACGTGGTATCGCGACGGCGATCAATGGGCCGCGCGCAAGGTGATCGAGATTCCCGCCGAACCCGCCGACGCCTCATTGCTTCCGCCCATGCTCAAAGGCTTCGGCGCCGTGCCGCCGCTCGTCACGGATATCGCGCTGTCGCTCGATGACCGCTTCCTGTACGTGTCGTGCTGGGGCACGGGCGACCTCAAGCAATACGACGTCTCCGATCCGATGAAGCCTGAATTGACGGGCACGGTACGCATCGGCGGCATTGCCGCGCGGGCGACGCATCCGGCCGCAGGCGAGCGCCCGCTGAACGGCGGCCCGCAGATGGTCGAAGTCAGCCGCGACGGCAGCCGCGTGTACTTCACCAACTCGCTGTACGGCGCGATCGACGAGCAGTTCTATACGGAAGGGATCGACGGCTGGATGGTCAAGCTCGACGCCGGGAAGAACGGCGGCCTGACTGTGGCGAACGACTTCTTCGTCGACTGGCCGAAGTCGCATCGGCCGCATCAGATCCGGCTGGAAGGCGGCGATGCGTCGTCGGATTCGTATTGCTATCCGTGAGCGTGCAATGAACGGCGTGTGGGCGACGGTGATCGGCAGCGGCATTTTTCATGGCGTGAACCCGGCGATGGGCTGGCTGTTCGCGGCCGCGCTCGGGCTTCAGCATGGCAGCCGCAAGGCCCTGCTGATGGCGCTGCCGCCGCTCGCGCTCGGGCATGCCGTCTCGGTGATGTTCGTGACGACGTCGGCCGTTGCGCTTGGGCTCTTCGCCCACACGGAGCATCTGCGCATGGTGATGGGCCTGCTGCTGATCGCATGGGCCGCGTATCACCATTTCTACGGCCACAAGCAGCGCGTGCGCGTCGGCATGACGGCGGGCTTCGTCGGGCTCGCGCTGTGGTCGGCGGCGATGGCGACGATGCACGGCGCCGGCCTGATGCTGCTACCCGCGCTGTTGCCGCTGTGCGGCGCGGGGATGCCTGTCGGCAGTTCGCTCGAATCGGTCGGTCAGGTGACGGCTGTGCATACCGTCGTCACGCTCGCGACCGCAAGCGCGATCGCGCTTGCCGCGTATCAGTATCTCGGGCTCGGCATGCTGCGCCGTGGCTGGGTCAATTTCGACTGGCTCTGGTGCGGCGCGCTGACCGTCACGGGCGTGCTGATGATCGTCACCGGCTAGCCGCGCGCAATGTTCGAACGGGTCCCGAATAACCTCACCTTTCACTACAGTGCCGCGCGGGTTGCGAGCCAACTCACCGTTGCGCGGCTCCCGGATAATCTCACCTGTAGCGCAATCGTGAGTGCATTGATGACAGGCAAGCTCACCATTCCGGAGACATCGCGATGACGACCGCTCGTCCATTCCTGCTGTTCCAGGACCACAACGCCGAACAAGCGATGAAGTTCTATGTATCGCTGTTCGACGACGGCAGGATCGTCGAGATCGTCCATTACGCTCCGGACGCGCCGGGGCGCGAAGGTTCGGTGATGAAAGGCACGTTCCACGTCGCCGGGCAGACGGTGATGTGTACCGACAGCATAGCGAGGCACGATTTCACGTTCACGCCGGCGTTCTCGCTGTTCGTCGACTGCGATTCGGAGGCACAGCAGGAGAAGCTGTGTGCGGCGCTGTCCGAAGGCGGCGCGCAACTGATGCCGCTTGACGATTACGGCTTCAGCCGCCGTTTCGCGTGGGTCAGCGACCGCTACGGCGTGTCGTGGCAACTGAACCTGCCCTGACCTGCGCACTACATCCTTCATATCAATTCCGTTATAGGGCGCATAACGGATTTCAATTTCGACCTCGATATTGGCTTACGACCATCTCCGCTGACTCCCCTTTCCCGTCTCCGGAGATTTCATGAAAACAAGAATGGCCCGCGCAGTCATGCGTTCGCTGCGCGTCCCGGCTACGCTCCTCGCCACGCTCGGCGTCGCCGCCGCCCTTAGCACGTCTGCCACGGCCGCGGAGCCACTCGGCGTCGCATTCGTCTACCTCGGCAATCCCGGCGACGCCGGCTGGACCTATGCGCACGAACAAGGCGTGAAGGCGATCGAAACGAAGTTCGGCGACAAGATCAAGGTCACGCGCGTCGAGAACGTGCCGGAATCGGCGGATTCGGAGCGCGTATTCCGCGACCTCGCGAGCAAGGGCAACAAGATCATCGTCGGATCGAGCTTCGGCTTCCAGGACTTCGAACTGAAGACCGCCAAGGACTACCCCGATATCGTCTTCGAACACGCCACCGGCTACAAGAAGGCCGCGAACTTCGCTACTTACGATGTGCGCACCTATCAGAGCGCCTATCTCGCGGGGCTGGTCGGGGGCTATACGACGAAGACCAACACGCTCGGCTTCGTCGCGTCGGTGCCCGTGCCGGAAGTGGTGCGCAACATCAATGCATTCACGATGGGTGCGCGCTCAGTCAATCCGAATGCAAAGGTGAAGGTAGTGTGGATCAACACCTGGTTCGATCCGGGCAAGGAGAAGCAGGCAGCCGAAACGCTGATCGGCCAGGGCGCCGACGTGCTGATCCAGAACACCGATTCGACGGCCACGATGCAGACGGCCGAGCAGAAGAAGGTGCATGCGTTCGGCTGGGACTCGGACATGAAGCAATTCGGCCCGAACGCGCAACTGGGCGCATGCGTGAGTTACTGGGGCGTCTACTATTCGCATCTGATCGAGCAGGTGCAGTCGGGCAAGTGGACCAACACGCCGACGTGGTGGGGCCTCAAGGAAAAAGCGATCGACCTCGCGAGCATCAATACGCAAGCCGTGTCGCCTACCGCGCAGAAAGCGCTGGCGCAAAAGCGCGACGACATCATCGCAGGCAAGTTCGACCCGTTCTCCGGGCCAATCAAGGATCAAGGCGGCGTGATCAAGGTGGCAGCGGGCAAGTCGCTGTCGGATGCGGATCTGCTGCGGCTGAACTGGTTCGTGCAGGGCGTCGACGGATCGTTGCCGAAGTAAGCGCGAACGCGAACATAAAAGGAGGAGACACCGTTTGAGCCTAACCAATCCTTCGAAACAGAACGCGTCGGACTTTCCCGAGCAGGGGCTTGCGCCGACGCGCGAACAGATCGTGCGTCATCTGCGTCGTGCGAGCGTCGTCGCGGAGCGCGCGACACTGATGGGCCATCATCCGTTCGGCGCGATTCTCGTTGGCCCGGATCAGGAGAGCGTGCTGATCGAACAAGGCAACGTCGATACCGTCAATCATGCGGAATCGGTGCTTGCGCGCATTGCTGCGCTCAACTTCACGCCGCAGTATCTGTGGAGCTGCACGCTCTATACGACCGTCGAACCGTGCTGCATGTGTGCAGGTACAGCGTATTGGGCGAACATCGGCCGCGTGGTGTTCGGGATGACGGAAGAGCGCTTGCTGCAAGCCACTGGTAATCATGCTGAAAACCCGACAATGAGCGTGTCGTCGCAATACGTCTTCGATCATTGTCAGAAGCGCGTCGAGCTGATCGGGCCTGTCGCCGAAGTCGAAGAAGAAATCATGCAGGCGCAGCGCGAGTTCTGGGCCTCGCGTTCGAACTGAATCGCATCGCATTGTTAAATGATTGCTCGCACCACCGCAACGATCTGTTCTCCCGCACATAGCTATTCATAGGCATATTCGCCCACTACCATTCGCGTCAATCGGAAGCGGCGTCATTACGTCGCACTCCACAGTGAACTGAACACGCGAAGGTCCTCGATTGCCTATGACGTCCCACGCTTCTTCTCCAAGCGCAGGTAAGAGTCTGCGCTACAGCCGCACGGCCATTGCGCTGCACTGGCTGATCGCGCTGCTGATGATCTGCGGCTTCTATCTCGGCTGGATCATGACGGACATTCCGGGCTTCACGCCGACGAAGCTCAAATACGTCTCGTGGCACAAGTGGATCGGCGTCACCGTGTTCGCGCTGGCCGTGCTGCGCGTCGTGTGGCGCGCAACGCATGCAGCGCCGCCGATGCCCGCTGCAATGCCCGCCTGGCAAAAGGCCGCCGCGCACGCGACGCACGCGCTGCTCTATGTACTGATGCTTGCCATTCCAATCACCGGCTACTTGTTCAGCTCGGCGGCGGGTGTGCAGGTCGTGTATCTCGGCGTGCTGCCGCTGCCGACTTTCATCGGCCCCGACCAGGCGCTGAAGGCGATCTTGCGCACCACGCATATCGCGTTGAACTACATGCTGCTCGTGCTGTTCGCCATGCATGTACTGGCGGCGCTCAAGCATCAGTTCGTCGAACGCGACGGATTGCTGGCACGCATGATTCCCTTCCTCAAATGAGCGCGCTTTTCAGGGCGCTTTCACGTTGACCTTACGCTGGATCATCGAATGAACATGAAGAACAACTCTTATCGCCGCGTGCTGGCGGGCGCCGCCGCCGTTCTGTTCGCCGCCGCGTTGCCGGCCTTCGCGCAGGTCGATGCGGGCAAGAGCACGGTCGTCGCTACATCGAAGCAGATGAACGTGCCCGTCGACGGCACGTTCAAGAAGTTCAACGCACAACTGACGTTCGATCCCGCGAAGCCAACGGCAGGCAGCGCGAATCTGTCGATCGACACCGACAGCTATGACCTCGGCGACCCCGAGTACAACAAGCAGGTGCGCGGCAAGGAATGGTTCGACAGCGCGACGTTCCCGAAAGCGACTTTCGTTTCGACGGCGATCGCGCCCGCCAGCGGCAATCAGTACAAGGTCACGGGCAAGCTGACCATCAAAGGCAAATCGCAGACGGTCACCGTGCCTGTTTCCATCACGCAGCAGGGCGCGACGCAGACGTTCGACGGCTCGCTGCCCATCAAACGCACGCAGTACGACATCGGCTCGGGCGAATGGAAAGATACGTCGGTGGTCGCCGACGACGTCGTCATCAAGTTTCACATCGTCGCCGCAAAGCATTGAGCGCGCGGGGCACACTCATCAACTTAGGAGAATAACGTGAAGAAACAACTGTTGATCGCAGCGGGCGCGCTGATCGCGGGCATGTCGTTCAATGCAATGGCAGCCGATACGTACCAGCTCGATCCGAACCACACGTACCCGAGCTTCGAAGCCGATCACTTCGGCGGCATCTCGGTATGGCGCGGCAAGTTCAAGAAGTCGAGCGGCACGGTGACGCTCGATCGCGCAGCGAAGACGGGCACGGTCGACGTGACGATCGACACGACCTCGATCGATACGGGCAACGACAAGCTCGACAAGCATCTGCAAACGCCGGAGTTCTTCGACGCAGCGAAGTACCCGACGGCGACCTACAAGGGCACGCAGATCCGCTTCGACGGCGACACGCCCGTCGAGGTGATCGGCACGCTGACGATGCATGGCGTGACAAAGCCGCTGAACCTGAAGATCGAATCGTTCAAGTGCTTCATCAACCCGATGCTCAAGCGCGAAGTGTGCGGCGCGGAATCGACGGCGACGTTCGACCGCGCGGACTTCGGCATCGACTGGGGCAAGTCGTACGGCTTCAATACGAAGACCGTGCTGCATATCCAGACGGAAGGCGTGAAGCAGTAAGCGCTTCGAGTCGACTGCTATGCGAGCCGCCTTCGGGCGGCTTTTTTTATTGCTGCGACCTTCGCCTTGAACCAACACGAACCGCCCCCGTAAACGCTCACCTATGGACGGTTTGCGCCGACATGCGGTGAGCTTTTGTTGGTCCGCTTCCATCACTTCTGCGCTGACACTCCGGTCACGGCGTGATTGACGCGCCTGGCATGCTCTCTGCCTCTGAATGGTCATTCCCGCAAGCAAGCGGGCTTCGCGCCGAAGGAGCAAGATGATGAACACGCTCACCATCAAAGATCTGTCCGTCAACGCAACCCTCGACCGCGCCGCGCTTGCGAACGTGCGCGGCGGCATCGACAGAACGCCGCCCCAGATCGCCGCGTGGGAACTGTCCGGCAAGCCCGCGACATGGCAAGGCCTCGTACTCGGCGACGACGGCCGTCTGCATCCGCCGACGCCGTAATCGCCCGATGCCCACGGTTGCAAAACGCGCGACGGATGTCCGTTCAACTGATAGCGGCTACCGCCGAGGATCGTCGAACATGTCACAGAGTCACTGGGATGTCGTGATAGCAGGCGGCGGCCTGGGCGGCGCAACGCTCGGCCGCGCGCTTGCGATGCACGGCGCTCGCGTGTTGATCGTCGAACACGAACTGGCGTTCAAGGACCGCGTGCGCGGCGAAGGCATGCTGCCGTGGGGCGTAGCCGAAGCGCGCGCGCTCGGTATCGACGCGCTGATGCGCGACAGCGGCGCGTGCGAAGTCCGCTGGTGGAAACGCTATCTGAACGGCACGGCACGCGACACGCGCGATCTGATCGCCACCACGCCGACGAACAACGGCTGCTTCAACTTCTATCATCCGTCGATGCAGCAGACGCTGCTCGATGCGGCCCGCGATGCGGGCGCCGAAGTCCGGCGAGGCGTAACAGTGGTTGGACTCGAAACGGGCGACGCGCCGGCTCTGGTGATACGCACGGAGAACGGCGACGAGCGCGTACAGGCGAAGCTCGTGGTCGGCGCGGATGGCCGCCGTTCCGCGATGCGGCGGCTCGCGGGCTTCGCGGCGAATCAGGACGCGTCGCGGCTCATCATAGCCGGCGTGCTGCATGAAGATCTCGATGCGCCCGATGACACCGTGCAGTATTTCCAGCAGCCATCCATCGCCCGAAGCGCGTTGATCTTTCCGCTCGGCGAGCGGCGCTATCGCTCGTATTTCATTTACGGCGCGGGGACGCGCGATCATCCGTTGAGCGGCAGTCACAATGCGCAGACCTTCATCGATCTATCCGTCGAAGCGGGCGTGCCGCGTGAATGGTACGCAGACGCACGCACGACGGGGCCGCTCGCGGCTTATCCCGGCGCCGATTGCTGGGTCGAGCATCCGTATCGCGATGGCGTCGCGTTGATCGGCGACGCGGCGGCGACGTCCGATCCGTCATTCGGCTGCGGGCTCGCGTTGACGCTGCGCGACGTGCGCGTGCTGCGCGACTGCCTGCTGTCGAACGACGACTGGCACGCAGCCGCCGAAGACTATGCGCGTCAGCACGATGCGTACTACGCGTCATTGCATCGTATCGAAGACTGGCTGACGCAATTGATGTACGAAACGGGCGCGCTTGCCGATGCGCGCAGGGCGCGTGTGTTCCCGCATCTCGCGAAAGAGCCGCAGCGCGTGCCCGACCTGCAGGGCCGCGGCCCCGACAATCCAACCGACGAACACGCGCGCCGCCGCTTCTTCGCGGAAGACATCGCGACGGTATAAACCGCTAATCGCCGCCGTACTCGGAGTACTTGCGCGAATCGCCGCGCACCTTGTGCGCCGGATACTTCGCGCGATTCAATTCGATCTTCTCCAGCACCGCCGCATACAGATCGACGTCGAGCCGGTCGGCGAGCATCACGAGATACGCGAGTACGTCGGCCATTTCGTGACGGATTGCGGTGAGCTTGTCGTCGGCGAGTTCGCTCTTTTCGCCCGACTGCAGCCATTGAAACGGCTCCAAAAGTTCACTCGCTTCGACGCTCAATGCCGTCGCGAGATTCTTCGGCGAATGAAAGCGCGACCAGTCACGCTCATCGACGAACTGCCTCAACAGATCGCGCACCGCGAGCAGATCGCTGCTGCGTTCCTTCTCCATACGGACACTCCACTTAAACCTTCAATACAGAATCATTGCCCCGTCCGGCCAAGTATCAACCGATGCACGGGCGCGCCAGGCAGGAACGACGTCTTCTCGCCGCGCACCCATGCTTCATGACCGGCGAGAAAGTATGGCGACAGCGGATGGCCCGACTGTCCGCCCGGCATTTCGAAGATGCCGCTCTGCTCGCGTCCCGGCGACACGATCATCCGCTCCGATGCGCCGAAAGCCGGCCCCTGCACGCGCGGCATGTTGATATCGCCGGGCAACGGATCGTGCGGCGCGCCGAGCCAGCCGCGCACCCACGGCAGCCACGCCGGCACGATGCGCGCAAACGGATGCTCGATGGCCGCACGATTGCGCTCGCCCCAGCGCGCCTGTTCGATCGGCGTATCGGGTGGCAACTGGGCAATCGTGCGATCGACGCGGTCGAGCACGAACGCGCGCCAGTCCCTGAAGCCTTCCGGCATCCACGCGTGATGCTCGGCGAGCGTCTCCATCACGGCTTCATAGCGCGAGTTTGCAACGCGCAGACCAAGCGGCGGACTACCGTCTCCGCCGCCCGGCACCGCGCCCGCAAGTTCGGCGTCGAGCCTGCCGAACCACGCGTCGTACAGCGAGAAGAAGAAACCGCGTGTGAGGCGATAGCCAACAGCGTCGACATCCGCGCGTCCATTCCATGCGACCAGTTGCTGCCGGAACGCCGCGCGCTGCGGATGACCTTCGAGCGCGCCAGCATCGAGCGCTTCGAGCGCGACGCGCCGCCAGACCTCGATCCATTGCGCGCGGTCGTCGGTCTGGATCGACAGCATGGCGTGTTCGTCGGGGCTCGGCGCGGCGAGCAGATCGTCGCGAATCTGCGACGCGCGCGCGCCGAGGTCCGCGCCCGAGTCGCCGATCAGCGCGGCGTCGCGCGACATCACCACGCGATTGTTCGCCGTCCACAGTCGGCCGAGCGGCGGATCGACGCGCTTCGGATACGACGCAGGCGGCAGATAGTGTTGCCAGCCTTTATACGTCGCCGAATCGTACGGTGTGTCGCTGTCCGGGCCGTTTTGCACGTCAGCCGGATCGCGCTGCGGCAGCGGGCCCGCCAGCGTCCAGCCGATCTTGCCGCGCGAGTCCGCGACCATGATGTTCTGGGTCGGGAGGCCGCTGGTTTGCGCGACGCGCAGCGCTTCGCCGATCGTCTTCGCGTCTTCGAGCTTTTGCAGATTGAGGTTCACGGCCTCGCGATCGTGCGCGACCCAGCGCAACGCATACGCGCGCGCGCCGATCGTCAGTTCCGGTCCCCAGCGCGTTTCTGCCACCGGCAAGTCGACGCTCTCGCCGCCCTTCACGTCGATGCGCTCGTGATAGACGGTCGCGCGCGCCCATGCGCCATCGGGCGTGCGGTACTGCAACCGGTCGGCAGCATTGCGATGCAACTCGATCAGGTCGATATAGCGGCCGTAGCTGTTCGTGAAGCTCCACGCGATCTTGCCGTTGCTGCCCGCAATCACGAGCGGCGCGCCGGGCAGGCTCACGCCCGTCAGCGCGTGCATCGGCAGTCCGTCGCCCGCGGGCCACATCAGCGAAACGCGATACCAGATGTTCGGCAGCGACAGCCCGAGGTGCATGTCACTCGCGAGGATCGCGCCGCCATGCGCGCTGTGCGCGCCGTCGACGACCCAGCCGTTGCTGCCCACGGCCGACTCGGTCACGTCCTCAGTCTGCTCGCTTGCGACGCTCGCCGGCTTCGGTGCCGCGAGCCAGTCGGGGCGCGTCGAAGGAATGCGTGCGGGTTCGACGGGCGGCGTCGATGCGCTGTCGAAAGGCGCATCCCAATGGCTCGCGGCGGGGAGCAGGAACGTATACAGATCGGCGTCCACACGGTCGCGCAACACGGCGCGCGCGAGGATGCGGCGCGTTTCGGACGACTGCAGATCGAAGTACATCGCGTAGACGACCAGCAGCGAATCTTCGGCACGCCACGGCTCGGGTTGCGTGCGCAGCATCCAGTATTCGAACGGCCGCGACGACAACGCGGCGAGCCCCGCATTGACGCCCGCCGTGTAGCGCTCGAGCAGTTGCCGCTGATCGGCGGGCATGGCTTCGACGATCGCATGCGCGCGGGCGCGAAAGCGGTGCAGCCGGTTGCGCCTGTCGAGTTCGAGCGCGTTCGGGCCGACCAGCGCCGACATTTCACCCGCCGCGACGCGCCTGAGCAGGTCCATCTGAAGGAAGCGGTCCTGCGCGTGCAGGAAGCCCGTCGCGTACGCGACATCGTCGCGCGTCGCGCCGTGAATGGTCGGCACGCCGAGCGCGTCGCGCTCGATCGTCACCGCCGACGACAGCGACGGCGCGCGCTGCGTGCCGTCCAGCTGCGCAAGACTGCCGCGCAGCAGCAGCCAGCCGCCGAGCAGCGCCGCGCCCAGCAACGTGACGACGAGGCCCGCCAGCACGAGCGCGACGAGGCCGACGGTTTTACCGATCGATCTGCTTGACGATTGACTTGCGACGACGGGACGACGGCTCATCGTTCGGGTTCGTAGTGGTTCAGGGAATCGGGGCGTCCGGGCATTGTGCCCGAAGCAGTTTGCACGCTCGCATTCGACTGTAACGAAAGCGCTGCTCATCCAGCATTCTGGAATTTTGATCCAGTATGCTAGACGCCATGGATATCAACGCACTGATTGCGCGCCGTGTGCGCGAACTGCGCGACAGCCACGGGCTGTCGCTCGAAGCGCTCGCCGAACGCAGCGGCGTGAGCCGCTCGGCTATCTCGCTGATCGAGCGCGCACAAAGCAGCCCGACGGCAGCCGTGCTCGACAAGCTCGCCACCGCGCTCGGCGTCGTGCTCGCGTCGCTGTTCGAAGCGCCCGCGACGCCCGCCGAGGCGCCGTCGCCGCTCGCGCGCGCCGCCGAGCAGGCCGTCTGGACCGATCCGGGGTCTGGCTATGTGCGGCGCAATCTGTCGCCCGCGCTGCCGTCGCCAATCCAGTTAGTGGAGGTTCACTTTCCCGCCGGCCAGCGCGTCGCCTACGAGACCGGTGCGCGCGACGCCGAAATCCATCAGCAGATCTGGCTGATCGAAGGCGCGATGGAAATCAGCGCCGGCGACGCGCACTGGCGGCTCGAAGCGGGCGACTGCGTGGCGATGCGCCTCGATTGCCCGACCGTGTTTCACAACCCGACGCGCAACCCGGCGCGCTATCTGGTGGCGCTGTCGGCGCTGCCCTTTTCATCTGTGAGGAGAAACGCATGACGGAGACGATCAGCGTGCGGCGCGTCGGCGCGCACGAGGCTGCGCAGTGCATCGACGGCCTTGCCGACGTGCTGATCGATTGCGTCGCGGGCGGCGCTTCCGTCAGCTTCATGTGGCCGCTCGCGCGCGACAAGGCGGTCGCCTTCTGGCAAATGGTGGCGGCGGGCGTCGAACGAGGCGAGCGCGCGCTGCTAGTCGCCGAAGATGCGGACGGACGCATCGCCGGTACGGTGCAGCTCGTGCTCGCGCAGCCCGACAACCAGCCGCATCGCGCCGATGTCGCGAAGATGCTCGTGCATCCCCGCGCGCGTCGGCAAGGCGTCGCGCATCGGCTGATGGCAGCCGCCGATGCCGTGGCCCGCGACGAAGGCAAGACCGTGCTCGTCCTCGACACCGTGACGGGCGGCGAGGCGGAGCGCGTGTACGAGCGTGCGGGTTGGCAGCGCGTCGGCGAAGTGCCGAACTATGCGTTGATGCCGGATGGATCGTTTTGCGGCACGACCTTCTATTTCAAGCATCTTTAATGCGGCCGTTCGACCGCTATGCAAAAGAAGGAAATATGAGATTTGACAAACGTTTGCGGTTTAGGGAAATCAGCCCTTAATCTTTTCCGCCTTGCGCCGTTATCGCTAGAGCATTCCCAATTTTTTCTCAGGCGATATGGCTAAGACCATTCCGTTTCCCGGCAGCAACCAGGCAGCGCGCGCGCGGCAGGCAAAAGCGATGCTTCTGCCCATCCCGCGCAGCATGGCTGTCGAACTGATCCTGCCCGTACACATTGCCCTCGACGCGCTGCGTCGTGGCGCAGGCAGCATGAGTGCCGCGCAGACGCTCACGCAGACGATGCTGCTGACCGGCTTTCTGTGCGATCTCGGCTACGGTGAGATGACGTACGATCAGCTGCGCACCGCCGATCAGGCGCTCGCGGTCACGTTCGAGCGCGGCCGGTCGTGCGACGAGTGGCGTATCGACGAAGCGCATGTCGAACTGCTCTCGCACATCGTCAGCACTTACGACGCGCAATTGCAGCGCGCGCCGCTCAGCGCGCTGACGGATGCGAGCGCCCGGCTCGACCGCATCATGGCAAACGGCGACGCGGAGCCGACCATCCGCAAGCAGGCGTAATGGTTGCGGGATACGGCTCCCGAAAATCCTCACCGCTACTGAAGCATCTCAGCAAACGCTTTTGCCCATCCTCGTTGCGCATCTCTTTGCCGGGCAACGTGAGTCCCGGCCAAGGACAACATCAAACAGGCATTGCCTGTATCCTCTGCTGTACCTGACGCGCCGTGCGAACGGCGACGTTCGTTCGACAGTGGAGAAGCTTCATGACAGACGACAAGCGCAGCCCAGACGACATCGATCCTGATCTGCTCGAAGTGGCGCGCGAAATATTCGACGCAGCCCGGCGCGGCGAAGCGAACATGCTGGCTGCCGTCATCGAGAAAGGCGCGCCGCCGAATCTGCGCAACGAGAAAGGCGACAGCCTCGTGATGCTCGCCGCCTATCACGGCCATGCGGATGCCGTGCGCGTGCTGCTCGAGCGCGGCGCGGACCCGAACCTGCGTAACGACAACGGACAGACGCCCCTCGCGGGCGCGGCATTCAAGGGCTTCACAGACGTCGTTAAGACGCTGCTCGCGCATGGCGCGGATGTCGAAGGCGCGTCGCCGGACGGACGCACGGCGTTGATGGTTGCCGCGATGTTCAATCGCACGGAGATGGTCGAGCTGCTGCTCGCGCATGGCGCGAATCCCAACGCGCGCGATGCGAACGGCGTGTCGGCCGCCGACGCCGCAAGCCGCATGGGCGCACCGGAAACGGCCGCGCTGCTCGCGAAAAAGGCAGGCGCATGAAGCTGGAAGGCAAGACAGTCGCCGTTGTCGCGCCGGCGGGCGTGCCCGACATGCAGCACGTCGAGGAAAGCATCGCATTGCTCGAAAGCTGGGGCCTGCGCGTTCAGGTCGGTACGCATGTGCGCGACCGCTATCGCTATCACGCGGGCAAACATGAAGATCGCGCCGCCGATCTGCATCGCGCGTTGACCGATCCTTCCGTCGATATCGTCTGGGTGGCGCGCGGCGGCTACGGCAGCATTTATACGCTGCATGCGCTGCCCGATGCCGTGCCGTGCGCGAAAACGCTTGTGGGTTTTTCGGACGCGACTGCGCTATTCGGCGCGCTGCATGGCATGCCGAACGTGCGCGTGATTCACGGTCCGACGTTGAACGGGCTCGCGACCAAACTCGACGACGCTTCGCGCGCAAGCATGCGCGCCGAGCTGCACGAAGAGCGCGCCGCGCCCGTGCCATTGCAGCTTCTGTATGGCTCGGATGCGCGTCGAGTCGAAGGACATCTTGCGGGCGGCAACATTACCGTGCTCGCAAGTCTCGCGGGAACGCAGTGGCAGGCGCGCTGCGACGGCGCAATCGTGCTGCTCGAAGACGTGACCGAGCTTGCCTATCGAATCGACCGCAGTGTCATGCAGTTGCGCGAAGCGGGTGTGTTCGACGGCGCGCGTGCCTTCGTGCTCGGCGATTTCGTCCGCTGTCCGCTGCCCGAAAATGCGGACTTCACGTTGCACGACATGATGGTCGATCTGTTGAAGCCGTATGGCGTGCCGATTTACGCGGGTTTTCCGATCGGCCACGGTTCGCGCAATCATGCGTGGACGTATGGCGCGCCGGCAGCGCTCGAAGGCGATCAACTGGTGCGTTAGCGCGTCAGTTGCGTGATGACGCGCTGAACGGTTTCGATGCCGGGCGCGTCTTTACTCAGCGCGTCACGCGCGCACCACGGGTATGGCAAGCGGCTCGCCCAACGCAATATGCTTTCGGCAAACTCTGCGGGGAGTGTCGTCATTTCTTCGATCGTGATGTGCAGCCGCGTCACTCGCGACGATGCCGCATCGCTCGTCCATTCGTAGCGGCCATAACCGACGCGCGCCGCGCCCGTCGCCTTTTCCGTCATGCAGACGAGCCAGTCGCACGAGAACTCGCTTTGGTTAGCGGCGGGTATCGCGCCGACGCAAAACGTGTACACGTTCTCGTACTTCAGCGCGAAGTCGCTCACCAGCACGGACGCAATCGCATCGCGCCCGTGCGTTTCTTGCGGAAACGCGATGGCGGCTGTTTTCACGGTCATCGCCAAAGACGCATCGCGCGCGAATGCATCCGTCAACAGATGCGGACGGTTGCCGTCCTTCGCCAATATGTAGGATTCGATCGAGCCTTTGAGTTCAGTCATCTGTCAAAGCGTGTCAACGTAACGAGCCAATCAGTCTAAGCGCTTTACGTCGCTGCATTTCGCTTGCCCTTGACGCCGGGCGGGCTTCTGATGTTTTCACGCATGCGGCGCGCATTCTTTGCACAACATGACGAAACTGCGTTGCGCGCGATGCGCTTTGCGTTCGACAATGCCCCTTGCGTGCGCGATTCCCCACTTGCGCCCGCATCCCACAGTTCGAACACGCGCCCTCGATGAACTCCCGCTTCGCCAGTCTCACGCGCATTCATTCTTTCATGCCGCTTGCCGGCGCGACGCTGATGCTGGGCATCGCGATGTCGTTCACCGCGCCCTATCTGTCGTTGTTCGGTGTCGAGCAGACGGGCATGTCGCCGTTGCAGCTCGGTCTGTTCATGACGCTGATCGCGGCGAGCGGTGTGGTCGCAAGCGCGTGGGCGGGTAAATGGTCGGATAAACATGGGCATCATCGCGCGCTGTTGCTCGCGGCGTTGATCGCGGCCTCGCTCGGCTTTCTGCTGCTTTGTTTCGTGCGCAACTATCTGGCGCTGCTCGTGATCGGCGTGGCGTTTCTCGGCGCGGGCGGCTCGGCGATGTCGCTGGTGTTCTCGTTCGGTCGCGCGGCGCTGCCCGTGAACGACGAAGCAGAGCGCTCGTTCGCGCTGGCGACGCTGCGCACGGTGCTGTCGATGGCGTGGGTGTTCGGGCCGTCCGTCGGCGCGCTGGTGCTGGCGGGCGCAGGCTTTTACGGGCTCTTTCTGTTCGCGGCGGCGTGCTTCGCGGCATGCGGCGCGATCGTGTGGCGCATGCGCGAATCGCCCGCTGGCGATCCGCACAGCACGCCGGCGCACTATGCGGGCGACCCGGCTTCGTCGCTCGAAGTGACGACCGTCACCGAGCCCGCCGAGCCGCCGCCGCCCTCGCCGCCTCATGCGCCCGGCACGCAGCGGCAGATCTGGCGTTCCGTCGTCGCGCTGACCCTGATCGGCCTCGCCGCGAACGCGACGATGATCGTGTTGCCGCTTTACGTCGTGCATGGCCTGAAGGGCACGCGGCTCGATGTGTCGATCATGCTCGGGCTCGGCGCATTCCTCGAAATTCCGATGATGCTCGCGCTCGGCGCGCGCGGCTCGACGCTCAATAAGCTGAACTGGCTCGCGGCATGCGCGGCCGTTCATGTGGTGTATTTCATCGCAGTCGCGGCAGCGGGCACTGTCAGCGTGCTGATCCCCATGCAGGCTTTCAATGCATTCGTCGTGGCCGTCACGTCGTGTCTTGGCATGACATATATGCAGGACCTGAATCCGCGTTCGCCCGGCGCGGCGACTGCGTTGTTCTTCAACGCTTCGCGGGTTGGGTCGATTCTGTCGGGTGTGTTGTCGGGGGTGCTGGTCGCGGGTCTTGGCTATCGGGGGACGTTTCTCGTCTGTGGATGCCTCGCGCTTGGGGCGCTGATTCTGTTTGCTGATCCGCCGTGGAAACGTATTGCGTTGCGGGTGCGGGATGCGTGGGAGGACTGGCGGCATCCTGCTCAGTGAGGGAGTGAACTCAGTGCATCGCTTGCGATCTTGCGGCGATGCGTAAAGGTGCCAATAGAGGCGAACACGTCGTGTCCTCCCCGCAAGCCGCTATTATCGATATTCAATCCAAAGGAGAGCAACTGATGAGCCGACCGGATTTCATCAAACACTGGACTGAACTCGAACAACCGGATGCGCACTCCTATCCCGGCGATACCGAGCCAATGGCGCTGGACGCGCCGCTTTCCGCCGCGCTCGGCATTACGCGCATCGGCATTCATCACATAAGGCTTCTGCCTGGCCGAAGGACGTCGTATCCACATGCCGAAAGTACCGAGCAGGAGTTCGTGTACGTGCTCGAAGGCAAGCCCGACGTATGGATCGACGGGACGCTTTATCCCATTGCTGAAGGCGATTCCGTCGCGTTTCCGGCAGGCACTGGCATCTGCCATACCTTCATCAACAATACGAAGGAGGACGTCAGGCTGATGGTGATCGGCGAACGTCCGCGCGACGATAACCGTATTCGTTATCCGCTCAACGAAGCGTATGAACTTACCCGCCCCGATCGCTGGGTGGACTGGCCGACCAGACCGCTCGGCGACCATGACGGGAGGCCGGACTGAGTTTGACGCGAAGGGTTGCCCCGCCGGCGCCCGCCACATGCAAGCCACCCTTCGACTCCCGAAAACCCTCACCTGCCCACTACGCCCCCCCACCGAGCAAGCCCACCCGATGGCAAGTAGAATCGTATAGAGCCCACTGCGGTGAGGTCCGGCAGGACGCACAGGCTCAGCAGTCGACCCGTACCGGGGATACCAGCACGAAAGCCCGGCACGCAGCGTCCCAGCGCGCGCGCCCTTTCCGCCGCAAGGAGATCTCATGAAGGTGCTCGCTGTTCACCCCAGTGGCCTGATGTACACCCGCGTATATCTGCGCCTCGAGCCGCTCGGTCTCGAAACGGTCGCCGCCGTGATACGCGAAGCCGGCCACGATATCCGCCTGATCGACCTGCAGGTCGAATCCCATCGCGCGCTGCACAATCTCGTGCGCACGTGGCGGCCCGACGTGGTCTGTTTCTCGGCCAACTATCTCGCCAATATCCCCGAAATCATCGATCTGTCGAAGGCGATCAAGGCGCATTTGCCGGGCTGCTTCGTGTTCGTCGGCGGACATAGCGCGTCGTTCACCGCGCGCGACATGCTGAAACACGCGGAAGGTGCGATCGATTGCATCCTCAAGGGCGAAGGCGAAGCGAAGGTCGTCGAGCTGCTGACTGCCGTTGCGCGCAAGGACGAGCTGTTGCGCATTCCGGGCGTCGTCACGAGCAAGGGCGAAGGGCCGCCGCCCGGCTTCACCGAAAGCCTCGACAAGATTCGCCCCGCACGCGATCTGCTGCGGCATCGGCGCAAGTACTTCATCGGCGTGCTCGATCCGTGCGCGTCGATCGAGTTCGCGCGTGGCTGCCCGTGGGACTGCACGTTCTGCAGCGCGTGGACGTTCTATGGACGCAGCTATCGTTCGCGCAGCCCCGAAGTCATTGCCGACGAACTGGCGTCGATTCGCGAGCCGGGCGTGTTCATCGTCGACGACGTCGCCTTCGTGCATGCCGATCACGGCATGGCGATCGGTCGTGAAGTGGAGCGGCGCGGCATCCGCAAGAAGTATTACCTCGAGACGCGCGGCGACGTGCTGTTGCGCAACAAGGAAGTGTTCGAGTATTGGCGCACGCTCGGTCTGCAATACATGTTCATCGGACTCGAAGCCGTCGACGCCGAAGGGCTGAAGGCGTTTCGCAAGCGCATCGACGTCGACAAGAACTTCGAGGCACTCGCGTTCGCGCGCTCGCTCGGCATCACGGTCGCGATCAATCTGATCGCCGATCCCGACTGGGATCACGAGCGCTTCGAAACGATCCGGCAATGGTGCCTGGAAATTCCAGAGATTGTGAACATCAGCGTGACCACGCCGTATCCGGGCACGGAAATATGGTTGCGCGAACAACGGCGACTGACGAGCCTCGACTATCGGCTCTACGACATCCAGCATGCCGTGCTGCCGACGAAGCTGCCGCTAGCCGAGTTTTACGCGGAACTGGTACGCACGCAGCAGGTGCTCAACCGCAAGCATCTCGGCTGGGGCGCGTTGTATCGCGCGGCGGGCGAAGCGGCTTCGCTGTTGATGCGCGGACAGACGAACTTCGTGCGGATGCTGTGGCGCTTCAACTCGGTGTTCAATCCGAATCTGCAATTGAGCGATCACGCGCGCGAAGTGCGCTACGAGATGACGCCGCCACCCGCGCAACCGCCGGAAGAGAGCAACGTCAAGGTGCTGTACGTACACGGTCCGGCGGGACGCAAAGGCCGCAAGATCGACGACGCAACCGAGAAATTCGTCGATCAGACCCGCATGGGTACGGGCTGATCGCAACCGCGCGCGCCTTGCCCGCGCGGTCAGAACGGCTCTTTAAAAGGACGCAGATCGATCTCGTGCGTCCATGCGGACGGATGCTGAAGATGGAGCTGCCAGTACGCTTCTGCAATGGCGTCGACATTCAGCAGTCCGTTTTCGCCGCGCTCGGCGGCAGCCTGCGGACGCGAGACATGCAACCGCTCGCCGTCGATGCCGCCGTCGATCACCACATGCGCGACATGCAGCCCGAGCGGCCCGAACTCGCGCGCCATGCTTTGCGCGACCATCCGCAGCCCGGCTTTTGCCGCGGCAAAATGCGCGAAGCCGGGCTTGCCGCGCAGGCTCGCCGATGCGCCCGTGAAGATCACCGTGCCACGGCCGAGCGGCGCGAGACGCCGTGCCGCTTCGCGCCCCACCAGAAAGCCGCCGACCGGCCCGGAGCGCAAAAAGTCCTGCATCTGCGCTTCCGTCAGGTCGCGAAACGGAACGTGCCGGTTGTTGCCGACGTTATAGATGACGAGCGATGGCACATCGATATCGTCGGGCGGCGACATCGCCCGGTCGAAAAGACGCATGATGTCCGCTTCCGATGTGCCGTCCATCGCGAACGATTCGGCCGATCCGCCGCCGCCCGTAATGCCGTTCGTCACGATGTCGAGTTTGGCCTGCGTGCGGCCCGCGACATACACGTGATACCCGTTCGCGGCGATCTTCCTGCACAGCGCCGCGCCCAGTCCGAGTTCGGCGCCGACGCCAATCACCAGTGCGCTGTTTCGCTTCATCGTGTGTCTCCGTTGTCCTCTCGCGCATGCGGCGCGGGAATCGTCGCGTGATTATAGGCAGCGGATGCAAGCGGCTGCCCGTGAACTGCACGCTCGCATCAGCGCCTCGGATCTGACCTGTGTCTGCGAGAGCGCATCGCGTATGCACACAGTGTCGGCGACAGTGACAAAAATCATGGAACGCAGTCTGATTTTTCGTCAATCTCATGTTCGCTCGATGCCGTCCGCGCCTGTTCGCGGGGGGAATGAAAGGGTCAGCTCGCAAAGACCCTCGTAAGCAGCACGATCGCGATGCGAACAGCGACGCCTCTCGCGGCCTTGCACCACACACACTGACACTCTGGCCTTTTCGACCGTACCGACGCAAGCCGTGAGCGGACTGCGCGCCGCCGCGCACCGTATTGCCCTCGCCTTTAGACATTGCATGAAAACCATCACGCGTCTCTACCGCTTCCGGATTGCCGGCATATTGTTCGCCAGCGTCGCCGTACTGATTGCGCTCGCGAGTTGCGGCCTGGCGGGGCTCTCCAGACTCGACGCGTACACGGACACGCTGTATCGGGGGAACATGCTTCCCATCGCGCAATTGAACGAGCTCCGCGCGGCCTCGCTCGATGCGCGCCGCGAATTCTGGAAGGCGAACCAGTTTCGCGATCCCGTGAGGACGGCCGCATCGCTGAAGGTGGTCCAGGCAGACGAGGTGCGCATCGAGAACGCTTGGAGGGCGTATTTTCCGTCCGGCGTCAGCTCCCCGCCCGAAGCATTGCTCGCTGGCAAGATCGCGAACAGTCTGCCGACGTTCCGCGCGATTCTCCGGAAAGCTGTCGCGTTGCTGGAACGAGGCGATTACGAAGCGGCGGCTAAGTGGTTCGACGGCAACATCGAGTTTCTCAACGGTTTCGATGTGCTGATAGGCAAGTGCATCGACACCAACACGTTGCAGGCGACGGAGCTTGCAGGCAAAAGCGAATCCATCTTTCGCGCGATGTTCTGGGCGACGTTCGCGTGCATCGTGATCTGTGTGACGGGCGCGGTCAGCGTGTCGATCTGGCTCATGCGCCAGCGCGACGACGCATTGAGCGAATCGCGCTATCACTTGTGGCTGGCCAATCGCGTGTTCGACCTGACGCGCGACGGCGTGATGATCACCGACTCGCACGGCAATATCGAGCGGGTCAATCCTGCCTTCACGCGGGTCACCGGCTACACGCAACAGGAAGTGCTGGGGCGCAATCCGAGGCTGCTGAGTTCAGGCCGTCAGTCGCCCGAGTTCTATCGCGCGTTCTGGCAAAGCCTGAAAGAAACGGGCCACTGGCACGGCGAAGTGTGGAACCGCAAGAAGAGCGGCGACATCTATCTGGAGGCGCTGTCCATTGCAGGCGTGCAAGGACGCGATGGCGGACACACACATTACGTCGCGATTCTCAGCGACGTCACGCAACGCCATCAGCACGAACAGCGTCTGCGCAACCTCGCCACGCACGACGTGCTAACGGGACTGCCCAACCGCGTGCTGCTCGACGAGCGTCTGAAGCACGCCATCTCCCGCGCGAAACGCCATGGAATGCACATCGCCGTCATGTTCATCGATCTCGACGGCTTCAAGCAGGTCAACGACACGCTCGGGCACGCCGTCGGCGACGACGTGTTGAAAGCCGTCGCCGAGCGGCTCGTGCATAGCGTCCGCGAAAGCGATACGGTCGCGCGGCTCGGCGGGGATGAGTTCGTCGTCATTCTGGAAGAGGTCGGGAGCATGCTGCAGATCGAACCCGTGGCGCGGGCAGTGCTCGATGCAGTCGGCCAGCCGATTGCGCTCCCCAGCGACGCCGTGAGCGTCACACCAAGCATCGGCATCAGCCTGTATCCCAATGACGCTGCCAACGCGGAACAACTGCTTCTGCGTGCGGACCGCGCAATGTATGTCGCGAAGAACATGGGCAAGAACAACCTCTGCTTTTTCTCGACCCTCGAAGCGGCCAGCCATCCACAGCCGGCGATGACTGCGACGGCCTAGCGGCCGTTTAGTGCCGGGACCTCACGGTTCAGGATTGTCGAGATCCGACTGCACGACGGTTTCGCCGTGACGTTGCGCGGCTTCGCGCGCCTGGTCGCCGTCTGTGAACGGACCGATGTCGGGTGCGCCCGTGAACGGAAACAGCAAGCGGCCATCCGTCTTGCGCACGACCTTCAACTGGCCCATGTACGAACCTTCCGTCGTGCGGCGGTAAGTGGCGTAAATCTGATAGTCGTCCGTCGACTCGGGTTTCGAGGCCACAGCATTGCGCGCTTTCGGGAAAATCATCCGTGGCCTTGTCATCTTGCAACTCCCTCCTGTGGATGCCGGGCTCGGCGCTTTCGCCGGCATACCGGTTGAAATGACGCATTCCTCTGCGCAGTGAATGCACACGAATGCGCGACCGTTCCTACCAACGCGGCAAAAATTGCCGCTGTCGCAACGCCGCGGTTTGCTCCTGTGCTCGACGTCCTTGCATTCCCTTTCAGCAAGCGACGTACCGCTTTTTCGGCCAACGCTTCACGAACGCGATGCGCGGCATGTCTACCCGTATGTGCGATGTGTGCGCGGCACGCGTCGGGAACGGCGCATGCTGAAATGCACGAGCGGCGGCGCAAGGCCACGCGTCTTTGCAATGGGAAAAGGAGAGCGACATGCCACTCAAGCGAGGCACATCGAAGGAAACCATCGGGCGCAACATCAAGGCCGAAAAGAAGGCGGGCAAATCGCAGAAGCAATCTGTCGCCATCGCGCTGAATCAGGCGCGCAAGTCAGGCGCAAAGATTCCGAAGAAGCACAGCTAGATATCGACGGGACGCTGCGCGGGCGGATCGATCGCGTCGCGCAGCGCCTGCGTGAAGTGGTTCCGCACAGGCTAGTGCGCGCGCTCCTCGTCGTATTCGGGGCGCACGCCGCGCGGCAGCCACGGTTCCTTGTGCTTGCACCAGAGTTCATACGTGGGCTCGAACAGTCCCGTCTCGTCAAAAGCGCCAAGCGGTAAAGCGATTTCCTCGCGATCGGCATACCTCATGAACGCCACCGATCCGCACAGCGGACAGAAATGACGCCGGCCCTGCTCCGAGCTTTGCCATTCGCGCGTGTTGCCCGTCAACGTGACGGCGCTGCGGTCGAATATCGCGTAAGAGCTGAAGGCCGATCCATGCACCTGCCGACACGTCATGCAATGACACATCCCGACGCGCATCGGCGAACCGATCGCGCGGAAACGCACGGCGCCGCACGCGCACCCGCCTCCATACGTCTTTTGCTGGTTCATCGCGTCTCTCCATTGAGGTTGAGTTTTGTTGACACGCAGGGAACATACCAATGATGATGCCGCGAAATTCCGCAGCAATCATCCCGGACGCAACGCCTATACTGCATCGATAAACTCCCGTTCGCCGGGTCCCGACGCGACGGCACGCTGCGAATCATTCTCCATCGAGCATTATGAGTGACGGTATCGAAAGCGCCCGCCGGGCGGGCGTACTGCGCACGGACGATCTGAAGGACCGGCCGGCACGCGCACCCGATCATGCCGCCGAAGTCCGCACGCTGGTCACCGTCGCAAGCGCGCAAACGGGACGCCGCGACACCTTGCTGCAAGCCATCGCCGATGCGGCGCTCGGTGCGTGCCGCGCAGGCAGCGCGGGCATCAGCCTGCTTGAAACGACGAGCGAAGGCGCGGCCGTGTTCCGCTGGCGCGCGGTCGCCGGCGCGTGCGCGGCGTTCGAAGGCAAAACCACGGCGTGGGCCGAATGTCCGTGCGGGATGACGCTCGAACTCGGCGCGCCGCAGCTGTTCGTCGAGCCGCACACCTTCTTCAAGAGCCTGCGCGATGCGGGCGCGGTCATCACGGAAGGCATCATCACGCCGATTCCGATTCGTTGCCCCGCGTCGAAGCCGCTCGGCGCGATCTGGGTCGCGTCACACGATACACATCGTTTCGATCGCGAGGACTTGCGCCTGCTCGGCAATCTTGCCGTTCTCGCGGGCGCGGCGCTCACGCTGCTCGACGCGCAACAGGCCGCCGAAGCGGAAACCGAGGCCGCGCAACAGGCGCGGCGCGCGCTGGAAGACGCAGCGCACCGGCGCGACGAATTCATCGCGATGCTCGGCCATGAATTGCGCAATCCGATGGCGCCCATCGACAGCTCCATCGCCGCGCTCAAGGTGCTCTGCGCAGGCCAGGAGCAGGCCAACGATGTCCTCGCCATCGCGCAGCGGCAGATGCGCCAGTTGCGCACGCTCGTCGACGATCTGCTCGATGCCGCGCGCCTGCGACACGGCAAGCTCGCGATCAAGTACAGCCGCACGTCACTGAACGAAATCGTGTACGACGCGATCACGGCGCTCAAGCATCACATCGACGCGCGCAAGCATCGCCTCGTAATCGACGGGCTCGACCAGCCCGTTTATGTGCGCGCCGATCATGTACGCCTGAGCCAGGTGGTCGGCAACCTGCTGTCGAACGCGGCCAAATACACGCCTGCGGGCGGCACGCTGCAATTGCGCGTGCAAACGGACACGGACAGCGCAGCCGATGAGGCAGCGCACAGCGGCATGGTGTCGATCGTCATCGAGGACAACGGCGTCGGCATGAGTCCCGACGCGCTCGAGCATGTGTTCGAACTGTTCGCGCAGTCGCCATCGAGCGCGCGCCGCTCGGAAGGCGGACTCGGCATCGGGCTCGCGGTCGCGAAGCGGCTCATCGAACTGCACGACGGCACCATTACGCTCGACAGCCAGGGCGTCGGGCTTGGCACGCGCGTCGTCCTGCGGCTGCCGATACTCGACCGTGAGACGCGCATCGCGCCCGATGCGACGGCGGCGGCCGCGGCGAGCGCCGAGCCGAGCCGCATCCTGCTCGTCGACGACAACGCCGACGCGCTCGACGCGCTGCATCTGCTGCTCGAACTCGAAGGTCACGATGTGATCATCGCGCGCAGCGGCCGCGATGCGTTGAAGGTCGCGGCGCAGGCGTTGCCCGAAGTGGGCATCATCGATATCGGCATGCCGGAGATGGACGGCTTCGAAGTAGCGCGCGCGATCCGCTCGAACAAGGCGCTGGCGCACATGTTCCTGATCGCGCTGACCGGCTACTCCTCGGAATCCGACAAGTCGCGCGCGCTCGCGGCAGGCTTCGACTATCACCTGACCAAGCCTGTTTCGATGGAACGGCTCGCCGACGTGCTGTCGCATCGCGACGGCCGGAACATCAGCGGTCTTGTCTGACGTTAATCCCGCTTGCGCTAAAGGTGAGCCGGGACGTGCGCACCGACGTCACTTTGCAGAGGTCCCGCAAACTCTCACCATTGATCGGTCCGCATTCGTCACGGCATCTTTGACGATGCCCGCAAAGCCTTATCCATCAAGGGCTTGCGCTTTGTGGCGGTGCGCGTTCAGAGTGCTTTCCGCTCACTCCCGTAAGTTCTCACCTTTACGCCACACGGCGCGCTTGCCGCTGTCTTCTGTTCGTAGACCCAGGTAACGAACTGCGCTTCCACCTGCTTGTCCACGGCCATGCATTTCTGTTTGGTCGTCGTGCTAAATCGTTGATTTACCAGGGTTCTGCATTCGTCGATCATGTCTTCCGTCAACCGCGTTCATCTTCTGCCGGAGCACACCATGTCCATGCAAGCCCTCGTTCTCAGCCAGTACAAAGGTCCCCTCGTACCGACCACGATGCCCATTCCCGAGCCGGCACGCGGCGAGGTGCTCGTGCGGATAAGCGCAAGCGGCCTCAATCCGCTCGACACGAAGATTCGCGCGGGCAGCGCCGCGCATGCGCGTCATCCGCTGCCGCTCGTGCTCGGCATCGATCTCGCGGGCGTAGTCGTCGCGCTCGGTGCGGACGTGACGCGCTTCAAGATCGGCGACGAGGTCTACGGGATGACGGGCGGCGTCGGCGGCATTCAGGGTTCGCTTGCGCAATACGCGGCCGTCGACGCGCAACTGCTCGCACACAAGCCATCCAATCTGTCGATGCACGAAGCCGCCGCGTTGCCGCTCGCGTTCATCACGTCGTATGCGGGCATCGTCGACCGCGCGCACTTGCAGGCGGGTCAAACCGTGCTCGTGCAAGGCGGTGCGGGCGGTGTCGGGCACGTGTCGGTGCAGTTGGCGCGCGCGCTCGGCGCACGGGTCTTCGCGACGGCGAGCGCGCGCGATCAGGATCTCGTCGCGCGATTCGGCGCGACGCCGATCGACTACGCGGCGCGTACCGTCGAACAGTATGTTGGTGAACTGACCGCGGGCGAAGGTTTCGATCTCGTCGTCGATACCGTCGGTGGCGCAACGCTCGATGCATCGTTCGCGGCCGTCAAGCATTTCGGGCATGTCGTGAGCGCGCTCGGCTGGGGCACGCATGCGCTCGCGCCGCTGTCATTCCGCGAGGCCACGTATTCCGGTGTGTTCACGCTGCATCCGTTGCTCACCGGTCAGCATCGCGCGCATCACGGCGAGATGCTCGCCGAGGCGACGCGTCTTGCCGAGCAGGGCAAGCTCGCACCGTATCTCGATCCGCGCCGCTTCGATCTTGGATCGGCGGAACGCGCGTACGACGCGATTACCGAGCGGACCGCGCGCGGCAAGATCGTGGTTGAAATCGAATGACGGTGGCGGGTCGGCTCACACGTTCGCGAGCCGCTCGATCACGACTTCGAGCAACGCGCGCAGACGTGCGAGACGTTTGAGGTCGCGATGGTAGCCAAGCCAAACGTCGCGGCCCGGCGGCGCTTCGCCCAGATCGATGCGCCGCAGGCCCGGCGTGTTGTCGCCGAGCGGGCAAGGCAGCACCGCGAAACCGCCGCCCTCGGCGCACATGCGCGCCTGCACACCGCGATTGTTACTTGCGTACGCGATGTGCGCGTTCGGCAGCATCTGCCGGATCCACGCGACGTCGGGCAACTCGCCGAACGCGGTATCCATGGTGATGAGCGACTGGCCTGCGCCATCACCGCGCGCGGGCGCGACGAGATCGATGTGCCCATAGAGCGCGTAGTCCATGTGCATCAGCTTGCGCTGAATGACGTCGGGTTCGTCGAACGGCGTGATGCGGAACACCAGATCGGCTTCGCGGCGCGCGAGGTTGTAGCGGCGCGAATCGGTGATCAGTTCGATCGACATCTGCGGATGGCGCGCAAGAAAGCCAGCGAACACCGGCGTCAGCACATGAATGCCGTACCAGTCCGACGACGAGACACGCAGCGCGCCCGTTAGTTGCTGCTCGTTGCCCGCAAGCGAACGCATGAACGCGTGCGCTTCTTCTTCCATGCGCTCGGCGTACGTGAGTACGGCATGACCTTCGTCGGTGAGTACGAAGCCTTCCGCCGTGCGCTGAAACAGCGTATGACCGACGGCTTCCTCGAGCGCGCGCAGACGCCGGCCCATCGTCGGCTGCGTCTGTCCTAGCTGGCGCGCGGCCGCGCCCAGCGTGCCGCAGCGCGCGACGGCAAGGAAGATCCGCACGTCGCTCCAGTCCAGTTTCGAATCGTTCATAGACGCCTTCAGCCGCATGCGATAGGTCGCGTTGCCTGCGATTATGAACGGCGTCGGCGGGCTTGCGGTGATCGTCGTGCTCGCTGGATTTGCACAGTTGCCTCGTGAAGGTGAGAGGTTTCAGGAGCGCGTCGGACGCGTATCCGACATCCCGCAAAACCTCACCTTTGATGAGCGCAGGCTCGTTGCGAGGCCACCTGTTTGAATGCCGCGCGTGCTTTTCCAGCCTTTATAGCGGGGTTTTGGCGCTTCAGGTGATGCAACCACTAGGTCACCTGTTCACCGCACGCATGACTCCCGAAAACCCTCACCCATCACGACGAGTGAACCGATCTCAGAACTTCACCTTCACCTGAAACCCGATTGTGAACGGCAGGTTATCCGAAGGAATAGGCGGAATCAGAATGAAGTTCGCACCGACGCGCTTGTACTCGACCATCACGATAGGCGCGGCGACTGGCCCGATCGTGTGATCGTGGCCGAGTCCCCAGTTGCCGTAGTTGTAGCCGGAGATAATGCCGCCCATCACGGCAAGGCGGATGAAGCCCCAGTGTACGAACTCGGGCGCCCACACACCGCCGCCGTACCACGATGGACGACGCAACGAATTGCGGAAGCCGCCCGCCGTCAGCGCCCATTGCCCGTTGAGCCAGCACTCGACGCCAAGACCAGGATTGAACTGCTCGAAGTCGGTGCCCGGGTCCGGGTCGATATGATATGAGCCGAGCATCGCATCGACCCACACGCCGCCGCTGCACCAGTCGGCTGCCTGCGCACCCGACGCTCCCATCAAACCAATGCCTGCTACCGCTGCCGCCGCGCATGCTCGACGAATCTTGTTCTTGATCTTTCCAAACGGCATGTGCTCTCCGCAACCGGTCGCGCGCCGGCGTCTGAATGTCGCGATTAGTGTCGAATTCCTCTCCAGTCGCGCACTCTACCCCACAAATCTTGCAGTGAGATGGAGTGTGCGCTCGGAACGACAATACGCGTGCAGACATCGACGATAGCGGACAAACGGTTACGGTCCGGTGAACGCGCCGCGCGCGCGTTCACCGTCAATATGACCGCGGATTACAGGCCCAGCTCCGACAGCCCCGGATGATCGTCCGGACGGCGGCCCAGCGGCCAGCGATAGAGCCGATCTTCTTCGCGGATCGGCTTGTCGTTGATGCTCGCATGGCGATACGCCATCAGTCCGTTCTCGTCGAACTCCCAGTTCTCGTTGCCGTACGAACGGAACCAGTTGCCCGAATCGTCGTGCCACTCGTAGGCGAAGCGCACCGCGATGCGATTGTCGGTGAAGGCCCACAGTTCCTTGATCAGCCGGTAGTCGAGTTCCCGCGCCCACTTGCGCTGCAAGAACGCGACGATTTCCGGACGTCCGGTGGGGAAGTCCGCACGATTGCGCCATTTGCTATCCGGCGTGTAAGCCAGCGACACGCGCTCGGGCTCGCGCGTATTCCATGCATCTTCAGCGGCGCGCACTTTCTGGATGGCCGTCTCGCGCGTGAACGGCGGGACGGGAGGGCGTCTTTCGATATCAGCCATGATGGTTCCTCGTTGAACTGCGTCAGGTGGACGCTCGCCCGTTGGACGAGCGGGTGCTTGCACTATTGGAATCGAGCAGATGTCCGGCTGCGGCGCGCGCGTCGAGCGCGGCATCGGCGTCGCCGCTCACGAGCGCGACGCCGATCGCGCCGTCGATCAGGATCAGCCATTGCCGCGACAGCCGCGCCGCGCGCCGGCTATCGCCGCCCGTCGAGGCGACGTATTCGTCGCATTGCGCGCGCACGAACTCGAGCAGGCGCTCCTTGTGTTCGCGCGCAACGACGCGAATCGGATCGTCAGGCGAAGCGATCTCGCCCGCGGCGTTGAGAAACGCGCAACCATGAAAGTCTTCCGATACGAACCATTCGCGCAATACGTCGAACATGGCGAGCATGCGCGCGCGCGGATGCTTGCCACGGCGTAAGGTTCCTTCGATAAACCATTTCATCCAGCGTTCGTCGCGCCGCTCGAGCGCGGCCGCCACCAACGCATCTTTCGATTCGAAATGCGTGTAGAAACTTTTACGCGCCGTGCCCGATTGCCGGACGATCGCATCGACGCCCGTTGCGTGAATGCCGCCCGCGTAAATCAGTGCTTCCGCGGCGTCGAGCAGCCGCTCGCGCGCGCTGCCAGTCGTGTCGTCGAGAGTAGCCATGCGCGAAGGGTAGAACGATCATTCTCCTTCGTCAAGTATTCGCTTGCTTCGCATTTGCGGTCACTTCGGCGCTTCAGGCATTATCGTGTTGGAGAATCGTTTTAAAAGGATGAGTGTCATGAGCATCATTTTTCGCCGCGCCGTGGCCGCGATTGCGATTACGGTGGCGTTAGGCGCATGTACGCCGTTGCAGGTCGTCACGCATACCGTCACGCAAACGGAAGCGCGCGTGCCCGTCGGCCAGTACAAGCTCGATCCGCATCACACGAGCGTCACGTTCAACGTCGATCACTTCAAGTACACGCGCTTCACGATGCGCTTCGATCGCGTGGCGGGGGAGATCGACTGGAGGGAAGGCGGGCTCGACAAGAGCCAGGTCGCGGTGACGATCGACGCGGCGAGCATCGACACGAACGTCCCGCAGCTGGACAAGATGGTGAAGGGGACGGATATGCTGGACGCGGAGCGCAATCCGCAGATCCGTTTTGTCAGCACGCGCTTCGAGCGCACGGGCGATGCACGCGGCAAGCTGACGGGCGATCTGACGATACGCGGCGTGACGCAGCCGGTGACGCTCGATGTGACGTTCAATGGCTACGGCGTCGATCCGCTGACGAAAGCCGATACGCTCGGCTTTTCAGCGGACGGCCAGTTCAGCCGCTCGAAGTTTGGTCTGACGACGTGGTATCCCGCAGTAGGCGACGATATTCACGTCATCATTCAGGCAGAGGCTGAACGGCCGCGCGCTGCGAGTTGATTCTATTTGTATGCGCGCGGCGAGACGCGGTCAGACGGTCCAGTCGAGGATCACTTTGCCGCTTTCGCCCGACAGCATCGTGGCGAACGCCTGTTCGTAATCGTCGACGGCGAAGCGGTGCGTGAGGATCGGCGAAAGATCCAGTCCGCTTTGCAGCATCGCGACCATCTTGTACCAGGTCTCGAACATCTCGCGGCCATAAATGCCCTTGATTTCGAGGCCCTTGAAGATGACTTGGGTCCAGTCGATCGCCGTTTGCGCAGGCGGAATGCCGAGCAACGCGATCTTGCCGCCGTGGTTCATCGCTTCAAGCATCGACGTGAACGCGCTCGGCACACCCGACATTTCGAGGCCCACGTCGAAGCCTTCCGTCATGTGCAGATCGCTCATCACGTCGCGCAGCGATTCGCGTGACACGTTCACCGCGCGCGTCGCGCCCATCTTGCGCGCGAGCTCCAGGCGGTAATCGTTGACGTCGGTAATCACGACGTTGCGCGCGCCCACGTGCTTCGCGATCGCGACGGCCATGATGCCGATCGGTCCCGCGCCCGTGATCAGCACGTCTTCGCCAACCAGATTGAACGACAGCGCCGTGTGCGTCGCGTTGCCAAACGGATCGAAGATCGCGGCGAGATCGTCGGAGATTTCGGGCGGAATCTTGAACGCGTTGAACGCGGGAATCACGAGATATTCCGCAAACGCGCCTTCGCGATTCACGCCAACGCCAACGGTATTGCGGCACAAATGACGACGTCCCGCGCGACAGTTGCGACAGAAGCCGCACGTGATATGCCCTTCGCCAGACACGCGGTCGCCGATCGAAAAGCCGCGCACTTCCTGGCCCATTTCGACGATTTCGCCGACATATTCATGACCGACGTGCATCGGCACAGGAATGGTTTTTTGCGCCCAGTCGTCCCACTTCCAGATATGGATATCGGTACCGCAAATGGCCGTGCGCGTGATGCGGATCATCACGTCGTTGTGGCCCACTTCGGGTTTCTTCACGCGGGTCAATGTGAGGCCGGGTGCGCGTTCGAGTTTTGCCAGTGCTTTCATTGCTAGTGATGCCCCGTTTCAGATCACGCCAAGCGAACGGCCGACGCGCGCGAATGCATCGACGGCCCGATCGATATGTTCCGCCGTGTGCGCGGCGCTCATCTGCGTGCGAATGCGCGCGCGGCCTTTCGGCACGACGGGATACGAAAAGCCGATCACATACACGCCTTCCTTGAGCAGCGCGTCGGCCATGTTCGATGCAAGTTGCGCGTCGCCGAGCATCACGGGAATGATGGGATGTTCGCCCGGCACGAGCGTGAAGCCGTGCGCGCTCATCGCCTGACGGAAATGCGCGCCGTTTGCGCGTACGCGTTCGCGCAACTGCTTGCCTTCGTCGCTGGCGAGCAGTTCGAGCACCTTCAGCGATGCGGCGGCGATACTCGGCGTCAGCGTGTTCGAGAACAGATAGGGACGCGAGCGCTGCCGCAACAGATCGACGACCTCCTGGCGCGCCGCGATGTAACCGCCCGATGCGCCACCCAGTGCCTTGCCCAGCGTGCCCGTGATGATGTCGACGCGTTCGAGCACGCCGCAATGCTCGGGCGTGCCGCGTCCGTGTTCGCCGATAAAGCCGACGGCGTGCGAATCGTCGACCATCACGAGTGCGCCGTAGCGGTCCGCGAGATCGCAGATGCCCGCGAGATCGGCAATGATGCCGTCCATCGAAAACACGCCGTCCGTCGCGATCAGCTTGAAGCGCGCGCCCGCTGCATCGGCTTCGCGCAGCTTCGCTTCGAGGTCGGCGAGGTCGTTGTTCTTGTAGCGGTAACGCTTCGCCTTCGACAGACGCACGCCGTCGATGATGCTCGCGTGATTGAGTTCGTCGCTGATGATGGCGTCGTTATCGTCGAGCAACGTTTCGAACAGGCCGCCGTTTGCATCGAAGCAGCTCGAGTAGAGGATGCAGTCGTCCGTCTTCAGGAATGCGGACAGCGCGCGCTCGAGTTCCTTGTGTACGGTCTGCGTGCCGCAGATGAAACGCACCGACGCCATACCGAAGCCGTCCTGGTCGAGCCCGTCTTTCGCGGCGGCGATCAGGCGCGCGTCGTTGGCGAGGCCGAGATAGTTGTTCGCGCAGAAGTTCAGCACGTCGGCGCCGCTCTCGAGACGAATATCGGACGATTGCTGGCTCGCGATCACGCGCTCGGTCTTGTGGAAACCATCGGCGCGAATCTGGTCGAGCGTGCTGCGCAGATGCGCGAGAAATGGGTCACGCATGAAACGGCTCCTTGAATGGGCGGCTTTGCAGCGCACCATGCGGCGCGGCGGCCTGTTATAGTCGGCTTCAGTTTTATCGGAAATTTTCGTTTTTTCGAACTAAAGTTCGATATGTCGAACAACTCTAAACGATAGGTCAGGAAATGGCAAGTTCGGGAACGCGCAGGAGTTCGTCGTCTACGGCTGCGACGGCAGCGCAGTCGGTTGCGGCGCCGCCGCGCGTTGGTGAGCAGATTCAACGATTGCGCAGTGAACGCAAAATGACGCTCGACGATCTGTCGCGCGCGGCCGGGGTGTCGAAATCGATGCTGTCGGAAATCGAACGCGACAAGGCGAATCCGACGATCGCCGTCGCGTGGCGGCTGACAAACGCGTTGGGCGTCAGTCTCGATTCGCTGTTTGCACCGCAGAAAGCGCCGGAGCCGATTGCCGTGTCCGGCCCGCATGAAATTCCGACGCTGAGCGGCCACGACGCGCGATACCAGTTGCGCGTGTGGGGGCCGATCGATCTGGCGGGGAAATTCGAATGGTACGAACTGACGCTGCAAGCGGGTGGTGCGTTGGTGTCGAGCGCGCACGAACCGGGGACGCGCGAGCATCTGACGGTACTGCACGGCGCCATCGATATCGAAGCGGCAGGAACCACGAAGCGCCTGAAGGTGGCCGACACCGCACGCTACGTCGCCGACGAGCCGCATGCGATCCGCAACGCGGGGAAAGGCGAGGCCAAAGCCTTGCTTGTCGTCATTCACGGCTAGCCTGAATCGCAATTCTTCGGCGTACCCGGCTTGCAGCAACCACTGTATATTTGTACAGTATACGCAGTCCGATGGAGCCGAAGAATGAACGAACTGAACAAGGAACAGGATCTGGCTGCGCTGCGCTTCAAGTCCGCAGCGCGTGACCTCGAACACATCGTCCGGCACATTGCGGCGCGATACATCGTGCAGGAGGTTCCGCTCACCTGGCGGCTTCTGCATGCGATCGAAGCGGAAGCGCTCGCGGATCTCGGTTTCGCCAGCCGGCACGATCCCGTGATGCTTGGGTTGTTTCAACGGCCCGACGACTTTCAGTTCCCCGAGACCGATGATCCCGTCGACTTTGGCCGGTCGAATGCGCTGCCGGCTGTGTTTGCGTTCGCTGTCGCGGCTTACGACGCTGCGGAGAAGTCGAAGGCTTCAACGACCAGAAGTCGAGTTGCGAGCGATGAGCGCGGTGCTGGGCGAGCATGGGGCGGATGACGCGTTGATTGGACGTCACTGCGGGCGGCAGGAGTTTATGCGCGTAAAGTCTGCGCGGCCTGCCGAGGCGGGACGCCGGCAGTTTCCAACACAAAGTGTCCCGCCCGTTGACCGACTACAATCGTTCCATGCAACTAACGGAAAGACAGACTATGGTCTCCACCGATCCTGTTGGCCCCACTGGTCTATCCGCAGCTGGCGCCGACCTATTCGATAGCGAACGTCAAGACTGGCTGATCGATCCGCGCGCCGCGTTCGATGCATGGCTCGCCGGACAAAATTTTCGCCATTCGTCGGCGGAGGTGTATCGGGCGCAGTGGGGGCTTTTTCTCGAATGGCTACAGGCGCGTCACAAGAATCTCGTGACGGTCGACATGCGATCGATAGCGGAATTCGTCGGCGGACTGTCGATCCGAAAGCCGCAACGCGCCCGATATCTCCGGTTGATCGAGCGCGTACTCGACCACGTGCGCGAGATCGAACTTGCATCGACCAACCCCGCGCGATTCATTGCTCAGGATGGCGAAGCCGAATGGCGTAACGCGCGCGACAACGAACCGACAGGGTTTCTGACCGTCGCCGAGCGTTCGGCCTTGATCGCTTATCTTTCTTCGCCCGTGACAAATCTGACGTCGGCCCAACGCTGGCGCGAGCGCCGCGATCGCGCGTTGATTGCTGTTTTTCTGGGCGGCGGTATCAAGACTGGCGAAGCGCGCACGATTTCGGTTGATTGCATGACAGCGGGTTCGCCGTGGGTGGTGATCGAAGCGACCAATCCATTGTTCACGCGGAGAACACGGCTCGCACCATTTGCCGTGTCCATTCTGGACGCCTGGCTCGACGAACGCAAGCAAGCGGAACTGCCCGGCGAACTGGTTTTCCCCGCGTCGCCATCGGGTCGTCCAATGCATAAGGCGACGATGCTTCGCGCCGTCGACGCTCTTGTCGAAGCGGCCGGAATCAGTCGATCGCGCGAAGCACGTGCAAGTCCGCACACTTTGCGTAACTCGTTCGCTGCCGATCTGTTCGAAAACGGGGTGGAGCCGGAGGTCGTTGGACAATGGCTTGGATTCGCGCAGGCTGTTTCCGCGAATCGATTGCATCGCGCGTGGAAGATGTGGAATGACCAGGAAAAGTTTGACGCTGAAACGCGGCTCGCAGAAACACCTGCGTCTTCTGAAGATCCCGAGCAGACGCAGGACCGCGGCTAGACGGCTCCCGTAAACCTTCACCTTGGAAGCCCCGTAAACCCTCACCTCGAGCGCTTTCGGAGAAACGCGTTCGTTTTGCGATCAGGTCAGCGCCGAAGTTTGCGTCGTAGACATAAAACGTGTCACCGCCGCCAACCGCGAACCACCCGTTCCCGACGAGTGCTCGCATTCGGGACAAAGGAGCTCGTAGCGGTGATCGACCTGCGAAAGCTCCGGCTCACCTTCGGCGCATTTCGGACAGCGTGTCGGCACCGCAACATGCCCATCGGCGGCCGTTCCGATCGACTCCAATTCCTGCGTGCTCAGCCTGCCGGCACTTGCCAGCTGACAGAGCAATTCCGCGACGGCGGGGTCGATGCCTTGCTGGGCGCGCAGCGCAGTCATCTGGCGCGTCAGCAGATCGAGTTCGTCCGATTGTTCGCGCCATTGCGCCTCCAGCCTGTCGCCACGCGCCTTGGCAGCCGCTAGTTGCTGGATGAAATCGAATTCCTTCCGGCTCGCATCGCGTACTCCCGTCTGATACGTCGCAGCCATCGCACGCAGGGAGTCCAGTTCCACGAGCATCGGCTTGACGCGACGCTCGGCCTCGGCCACGGCATCCTTGATCTGTTGCGCGTAGTGTTCGGCGTTTTGCCGCATTTCGGCATGCAACCCATCGAGACGGTCACGCAGGCCCGCGTTCGTCGACTGTTCGGTATCAAGACGCTTGTGCAACGATTCGTTCTCGGCTTCCAGGCGCCGGACGGACGCCTTCAATCCTTCCTGATGAGCCGATCCGCTGGTGTTCACTGCGGCAAGTTGAGTCTCAAGAAGACGGACGCGTTCCCAGGCAGCGTCGGCGCGTGCCTCGCTGCGCTGTATAGCTTCTTCGGAAACTTCTTTTCGAATTTTGCCTTCGTGAGAATCGCGCTCGGCCGCAGCGCGCAATGCATGGAGCTCTTGGCGCTCTTCGTCGAGCGATGCCTTCGCGTGTAACAGCGCATCTTCGAAAAGCGCACCCAATAGTTCACCCGCTTTTTCTTCTAACGCTTTGGGAATTGCGCCGGCGCCGACACGCACGCGCGAGGCGGAGCGAATGCGCTCCCAGAAACTGTCGATATCTTTTGGGATGTCGCTCGCACTGCCCGTTTGCGTCAAGTCACGCACGGCGGCCATGGATGGGCGAATGCCGAGGTCGAAGAAGAGGCGTTTGCAGGCATGAAGCGACAGTTCCTGGCGACGCGCCCCATTGGCACGCAGTGTATCGAGTTCTTTTCGGATGGCTTGGCGTTCTTCGTCCAGGTTCATGATTGTCTCTGCGCTACGTGAGTTCGACGAATCATAACAATTTACGTAGTGTTTGATACGTTTTTAGGGCTTGATGCGTCTTTCTCGCCACAGACGGTGAGATCAAGCCAAATTCGGTGCGTTGGTATCAACGACGTGGGTTGATCCGTGAAACAAATCGAAGAATACCTGCTAAGCCGTTGTTAATAAATATATTTATGTGCTAGCAGGATGTTTTGGCACTGTTTCACGATGCAGTGCGGGAGCTTTCCCGATGTTGGTGTGATCGTTCTTTGGGAAGCTCGCGGGGCCCGTTGTTGAGAGTAATAAAAGTAAACACCTTTGAACCTTAGTTAAAAACGTTAACGCCAGGCAGAAGCCTTACTGGATAAGGCGTAGCGTCCGATCAGGTGAAGCTTTACGGGATGGATGGTGAGCTTCGGCAGGATAACGCAGTGATGGAGTTCAGGGACACGGGTGAGCAGGCTCGGGAAAGATCGTGAGTGCCTTCGGGAGCACCGTGAAAGTGGCCGCTGATTATAGGTGAAGTTTTTCGGGAGCCATCGGTTGGTTGCGGCCCGTATACGCTGGCTGCCTCGATTTCGCACTGGCCGAAGGGTGGTGAGGGGATTCAGGAGAGGGAATCGAGGGCGATTTGAGTCGATTTTAAGAGCTCGAAGAGTGCTTGGTGAGCGCTCACGGGAGAAAACAGGAGTCGAAGGTGAGACTTTTCGGGGCCGGGAAGCCGTTTTGAGGCGATTTTTGACGCGCAATGCACAAAGGTGAGGCTTTACGGGAGCGCAGAGCGCGCTTCTTTTTTAGAACAGGAGAAGAAAAACGACGTTTGCACCAACCCAAGTATCAAAGGTGAGCGGATTCAGGATTCGCAAAATGCACGCATATCTTGCGCCAGAATCGTCACGGGAAGCCGAAAGGTGAGATGTTACGGGAGGGATTAAGCGTGCGTCGGAGCAAAAAGGTGAGGAAATGCGGGACTCGCCCTGCAAAAATCGCCGCCGCAGGCAGTTCCGGTGCGGCCCGATGCGAGCCGTCGATCACCCAGCGTTTTTGCGTAGGTGAGGATTTTCGGGAGGGCTGTTCGTCCAGTTTTTAGGCATCGTTTCATGCCGCCACCAGCTAAAGGTGAGTCTTTTCAGGAGACTAACGTCTTACCCGCGGACCAGCCGGGCAAATAGACATGAGCTAAGTGCCTAAATTGATTAGGTTTTTGTCGATTGTTGTCAAAAGGTGAGCGTATTCGGGGGCCGACGGGCGGGTGCTGAGCGATCCATTCATTACGAGCGATCGCCGCTCAAGGTGAGAACATTCGGGAGCATTTCTCCGTCGACGATTTATCGATGGGGCGTGAAATGCCGCCAGACCTCGTCTTGCGCGCGGCCAAAGGTGAGGATATTCGGGTATCAGTGCTTGTGTCGAGGTCTGAAGACCGCTCGTCAGAGTTGCGATGCGGTGCTCGGATTTAACATTCCGCCTTCTGGGTGCCATTCATGACGGGTGGAACGCTCCGCGTTGTGGATCGGAGCACGCAGATCGGACGTCGCGTTGAACCGCGCGACGTACATGTGTGGATCCTCTGTTCCTACAGCATCGGACGCGTCAAGGGAAAGGCACGTCTTACAAGAGTGCGCGCGCGTTTGTCCGCGCTGTGCGCCGGTGATGCTGGCAGCCCAAACCGGCGTCGCGGATTTGCGACGCTCGCAATGGTGAGAATCTTCGGGAAATCATTCGGGACCTTCTGGATCGGCCGGTTCGATGCCGTTTACGCCTGGTCCGCGACCATCAACGCAGCCGGAAGAGGCTTCTCGCCGCGAACGGTGAGGGTTTTCGGGACCCGCGCCTGGTGAGTCAGGCAGGGTAAACTGATTTCACCCAACGTAGGTGAGAGAGGTGCTATAGACGCGCATCACCACAGCCGGTATGCTTTCGCGAAATCTCTTCCTGACTCGACGC